>NZ_LMHQ01000016.1:0-53525 GCF_001428225.1 Acidovorax sp. Root70 | reverse complement strand
GGGATGTCGTGAGCAAGAATACCGGGGAGAGGCAATCGGATACCATTGCTGGATGAAATCACAGTATCAACGGAGCTACTGGAGCTAAGCAGATACCCCTTATAAATAAACAGTATCATCAACCGATCTCAACCCATTTGTTGCTCGCCATGAGCCCATCCCCAGTCCCCGACGACGACCTGCCTGCACCGCCGCAGGAGATCCGCATCCCGCTGCAAGCCATTCGGGGGCGGGGTGCGGCCACGGCCATGGCGCACCGTTTTGCCAAAGACCAGCGCGAACGGGCGGACGATGGGTGGGGCCCTCTGCGGCCCCTTGGCGAGGCGCTGGGCCTGGAGCATGGCGGCGCGGAGCAAGCGGGTGCGCTGAACGGCGCGGTGGCAGGGGGTGGTGATGGATGGAGCGATGGATGGGATGGGGGTGACGGGGAAAGTCGCCCCAGCCCTTCACTCGCCACCCGGGTGCATTTCGAGACCGCGCGCAGCGCCTTGTGTGCCAACGACTCGCCGGACATCTTCTTCGAGCTTTCGGTCAATCCCTACCGGGGCTGCGAGCACGGCTGCATCTACTGCTACGCCCGACCCACGCACAGCTACCTCAATTTTTCGCCCGGGCTCGACTTTGAGACGCAGATCGTGGCCAAGCACAACATTACGCAGGTGCTGCGTCAAGAGCTTGCGCAGCCGCGCTATGTACCGCGCCTGCTCAATATCGGCTCGGCCACCGATTGCTACCAGCCCGTGGAGCGCGACCTGAAGCTCACGCGCAGCGTGATCGAGGTAATGCGCGAGGCCCGGCACCCGTTCTCGCTGATCACCAAATCCGGCGGCGTGGAGCGCGATCTCGATTTGCTCGCCCCGCTGGCCGCACAGCGCCTGGCAGCGGTGTACGTCACCATCACCACACTCGACGCCACGCTGGCCCGGCGCATGGAGCCCCGTGCTGCTGCGCCCCACCGGCGGCTGCGCACCATTCGCGCGCTGGCTGAGGCAGGAGTGCCGGTGGGCGTGAGCGTGGCGCCCCAGATACCCTTCATCACCGAAGACATGGAACACGTGCTGGAGGCCGCGCGCGACGCTGGAGCGCGCACTGCGTTCTACACCGTGCTGCGACTGCCGTGGGAGCTGGATGCGTTGTTTCGCGAATGGCTCACGGTGCACTACCCCCAGCGCGCGGCGCGCGTCATGGCCCGGGTGCAAGACCTGCACCACCTCACCGAAGCCCAACGCGCCGCAGGCAAGGCCTATGACAGCGACTTCGTGACCCGCATGAAGGGCAGCGGGCTTTGGGCCGACCTGCTGCGCCAGCGCTTTGCCAACACCTGCCGCCGCCTGGGGCTCAACCGCGAGCGTGAGGGGCTGGACCTGGGGCAGTTCAGGCCGGGGCTGCTGAAGGGTCAGGGCAGCCTCTTCTAGATCCCGTGCCCTTCTCCGTGCACTGTGGACTGCGCGCCGCAGGCCGCAATGCGTTGCCTCGTCAGCCCCCCCACACCCGCTGCACCACCTGCGCGTACAGCGGAATGCCCACCAGGATGTTCAGCGGAAACGTCACCCCCAGCGAGAGGCTCACGTACAGCGACGGGTCGGCTTCGGGGATGGCATAGCGCACCACTGCAGGCACCGCGATGTACGACGCACTGGCGGCCAGCACCATGAGCAGCACTGCGTCCCCCGCGGGCACCTGCAGCAGCCAGGCCAGCGCCAGGGCCAGGCTGGCGTGCGTCAGCGGCCCCAGCACCGCGTAGGCCAGCAGCCAGGGTGACTGCTTGCGCACCGCAGGCAGGTTGCGCGCGGTGGACAAGCCCATGTCCAGCAAGAACAGGCACAGCATGCCCTTGAACAGGTCGCCCGAGAACGGTTGCATGGCCGCCTTGCCGGCATCGCCAGTCACCATGCCGATCACCATGGCGCCCAGCAGCAGCAACTGGGTGCCGTCGGTGAACGATTCATGCAGGATCTTGCCCACCGACAGGTGAGGCCCTGGCTTGCCAGGTGCGCCGCCTGCGCTGCCGCCAGCCAGTGCTGGGCCCCCTGCCGACGCCATGGCGACCACCGGTTGCACGCGCAGGAGGGGGCTTGAGGCGTTGACTGCCAACGACTGAGCCACCGACTGCCGCTGCCGCATCGCATTGGCCAGCATCACCGCCAGGATGATGGCGGGCGACTCCATCAGCGCCATGGCTGCCGCCATGTAGCCGCCGTAGGCAATGTGCTGTGACTCCAGGTACTGCGTGGCCGTCACAAAGGTCACGGCGCTGACCGATCCGTAGGTGGCTGCGACCGCTGCTGCGTTAAAGCCCGACAGCACCCGCCGCAGCAGCGCATAGCCCACCAGCGGCACCACCACGGCCAGCAGCACCGCCAGCCCCAGACTGCTGGTCACACTGGGTGTCAGGCCCGAGGCCGCCAATGCAAACCCGCCTTTCAGACCCAGCGCCATCAGCAGGTAGATGGACAAGAACTTCGATATCGCCGCCGGCATCTCCAGGTTGGATCGGACCAGGCCCGCAAACACTCCCAGGGCAAAAAACAAAATCGCAGGGTCCAGCAAGCTTTGCATCATCAACTCCTTGTTGGGGGCCGATGCTAGGGGTGTGCGGGTGCAAAGTAAAATCGATTTGAATGCGGTTATCTATAGATAAAAATCTATGAACATCACCTTTCGCCAGTTGCGGCTGTTCCTGGCGCTGGCCGAGACGGGCAGCGTCAGCGCCGCTGCCAAGGTCATGCATGTCACGCAGCCCACGGCCTCCATGCAGTTGCGTGAGGTGACCCAGGCCGTGGGCCTGCCGCTGTACGAGGTGGTCTCACGCCGTGTACACCTGACCGAGGCGGGACAGGCCCTGGCCCGCACTGCGCGTGCCATTGCGGGCGAGTGGGACGCGTTCGAGCAGCGCGTGTCGGGCGCCAAGGGCCTCACCAGCGGGCGCCTCAAGGTCGCCGTGGTCAGCACCGCCAAATACTTTGTGCCCCGCCTGCTGGGCAGCTTCTGCAAGCTGCACCCACAGATCGATATCTCGCTGGAGGTCCTCAACCGCGACCACGTCATCTCCCGCCTGCGCAGCAATCTGGACGACCTCTACGTCATGTCCATGCCGCCTGCGGATTTGCCGCTGGAGGACCAGATTCTCATGCCCAACCCGCTGGTTGTCATCGCCCCCGCCGGCCACCCCCTGGCCGCCAAAAAGCGCATCAAGCTCGCGCAATTGCAGACGGAGCGTTTCATCCTGCGCGAAAAAGGCTCCGGCACCCGCATGGCCACTGACGCCCACCTGCGCCAACTGGGTTTTGCGCCCAGCGCATTGCTGGAGCTGGGCAGCAACGAAGCCATCAAGGAGTCGGTGGAGGGCCAGCTGGGCGTCTCCATCGTCTCCCACCACGCCCTGGGTCCGCACCACGAGGGGCTTGCCGTGCTCAACGTGCAGGGCTTTCCCATACAGTCGCAGTGGCACCTGGTCTGGCCCAAGGGCAAGCAGCTGTCACCGATTGCCGAGGTGTTCCGGGCGCATTTGGTGGGAGAGGTGGAAGGCTGGATGGCGCTGTGGTAATTGCGCACCCTGCGGGCTCGCCGACGGCGGGGGCCTTGGTGATGACTGTGGGGGAGGGCGCTTAACGCCGAATGCCGTGCTGCCTGCAAAGGGACGGCCCCGCCACAAGCGGGTGTTCGGTCTCAATGGACATGCCGATGGTGGATGTCCGGGTAGTGCGGGTGCGTGTGCTTCAGTGGCAGGTGCGTGTGTCGGTGGCTGTGTTTGCCGCTGCCGCGATGCTCTACGCCATGCGCGTGCTGGTGGTGCTCGTCATGTTCGTGTTCGTGCTCGTGTTCCAGCGCTTCGTGTTGGTGCTCGTGGCTGTGGTGTTCCGTGAGGTGCAACCACACCCCCAGGCCCATCAGCGCAGCGGCCATCCAGAACACCCATGACGTTGGTTCCGAGAACACCAACAAGGACACAACCACCCCCATGAAGGGCGCGGTGGAGAAGTAGGCTCCCGTGCGGGCTGTGCCGAGCCCGCGCAATGCCAGCACAAACAGCACAAGGCTGATGCCGTATCCCAAAAGGCCCACAGCCATCGTTGCAGACAGTGTGGCCCATGACGGCCAGGCAGCGCCCATGCTGATAGCCAGCGCGGTGTTGACCGACCCCGCAATCAGGCCCTTGATACCGGCAACAAAGAGCGCGTCGGAGGCAGAGACCTTGCGTGTGAGGTTGTTGTCGATGGCCCAGCACAAGCAGGCAAGGCCCACCAGCCAGGAGCCTATGCCGCTGGGTGGCCACGAAGAGCCGGTCTGCCAGCCCAATGCAATGCCTCCTGCCGCGATGGCGAGCATGCCCCCCACGATGCGCCGGTCGGCGTTTTCTTTGAACACCCACCAGGCAATGACTGCGGTCAGCACCGCTTCCAGATTCAACAGGAGCGAAGCTGTGGCGCCGCTGGTGGAGCGCAGTCCAAACATCAGCGCCACAGGCCCCATCACGCCTCCAAACAGCACGGCGCCCAGGAGCCAGGGCCACTCATTCAAGGGAACGCCAGAGGGTTTGAGCCCGCCATCGCGGACCACACGCACCAGGGCCAGCCCGAGGCCGCTGCCCAGATACAGAAGGCCTGCCAGCAGCACCGGTGGCAGGTCGCCCGTCAGGAGCTTGGCAAAAGGGGTGCTTGCCCCAAAGAGCACCGCTGCGCCCAGGGCGTAAATGACGCTTTGATTCATGGCGGAATTTTCTACCTGAAGGCGCTTGGCGTCTTCAGCGGCTGTGGGCAATTCGGGCCGGAGTCACTCCACCACCGATGCGCGCGGGGGGCGCCGCCCATCCATGGCCAATGGAGTTCGTTGCCATGACCGGCAGTGACCAGCCATGGACCGCCCTTGGTGGGCACCGCCGTCAGTGGGCCGGTTTACACCAGCACGTCCCGCAAAGAGGCGTCTTTGTCGAACTGCGCCTTAGCAAACGGGCACAGCGGAACCACCTTGGTGCCCGTGGCTCTGGCCCATTGCACCAGCGCTTCGAGCAGCGCGCGCCCCACACCCTGGCCGCTGAGCGATGGATCTACTTCGGTGTGGTCCACGATGATCATCGTGGCGTTGGTGCGGCTGTAGGTCATCTCGGCCAGGCGCTGGCCGCTGTGCTCGATGTAGAACGCCCCTTTGGCGTCCTGTTCCTGGTGGTGAATGGTGTGTGGCATGGTGCGTTGCAGTGGCAAAGATGTGCGCCAGAGTATGGGGCATGGGGTGCCGCAGCCCCGCTGGACGCCGCTCGCAGCCCAGCATGCGAAGGACTGTCTCCATCGGTGAGGGAGTTACCGGATCTGGAACGCCTCGGACAGAAACTCTGCGGTGGCGCGCACCCGGGCGGTGCGTTGCAGGTCGGGGTGCATCACCTGCCAGACCTCGTAGTCGTTGGCCCGGCGGCGCTCGGGCCAGATACGCACCAGGCCTTCGCGTTCGCCCATCCACACCGGCATTTCGCCCAGGCCAATGCCCGCCGCCACGCCCTTGCGCACCAGCAGGCTGGAGCGCACGGCCAGCGCGATCCGGGCCTGGCGCGCAGGCACGCCCGCCATGGTGAGAAACGCGTTGTGCTCCAGGTAAGGCGCGTAGGCCACCAGGTGGTGGCCGCGCAGTTCGTCCTCTGGCACCGGCATGCCAAAACGCTCGACATAGCCCGCACTGGCGAACAGGCCCACAGGCCACGACACCACACGGCGCACCACCAGGTCGGGCGCCTCGGGCCGGATGTTGCGGAAAGCGATGTCCACCTGGCGGCGGCTGAGGCTGAGCAACTGGGTGGACACCTCCAGGTCCACGCGAATGTGGGGCCAGTGCTGTTGCAGGCGCTCAATGGCGGGCATGAGCAGGTCGATGGCGATCGAGTCGGTGCTGGTCACGCGCACTAGGCCGCCGGGGCTGGTGTCCTGGCCCTCGATGCGGGTGCGCAGGTCCAGGGCAGCGCTTTCCATGCGGCGGGCGGCGGCCAGCGCTGTCTCGCCCGCGGCGGTGAGCAGGTAGCCGTCCTTGGCGCGCAGGAAGAGCTTGGCGCCCAGCTCGGCCTCCAGCGCATTCAGCCGCCGCCCCACGGTGGCCTGGTCCACGCCCAGGCTGCGAGCGGCGGCGCGCAAGGAGGGCGCTCGCGTCAGGGCGAGAAAGATGCGGGTGTCGTCCCAGTTCATGGTCGTGCCTAGGTCGCGGATGAAAGCCGAGTGTGATGCAAATTTGCATCGCTGTAGAGCGAAATTGCTGCGTTTAAAGTGCCATGCACAGCCCTATCCTTGAAGGCATTGAAAGCCATGCCTGAGGAGCAACCCCATGTCCACACCCATGACCGCACTGCCTGTCACCGAGCAGCCCGCAACCACCCCACGCACCATGCAAGCCGTCGTGTTCGATGACTTCGGCGGCCCCGAGGTGCTGGTGGCGCGCGAGATCCCCGTCCCCGAGGTGCGCCCGCACGATTTGCTGGTGCGCAACGCTTCCATCGGCGTCAACCGGGCCGACCTGTTGCATCGCAAGGGGGCCTACGGCCGCGCCTACTTTGGCGATGCCGACACCATGGGGCTGGAAATTGCGGGCACCGTGGTCGCCATGGGGCCCGAGGTGCAAGGCTTTGCCGTGGGGGACCGCGTGATGGGCATCGTGGGGGGCGGCGCCTATGCCGAGCTCTCTCGCGTCGACCACCGCATGGCCATGCCGGTGCCTGCGGGCATGGACCTGGTGGCCGCTGGCGCCGTGGCCGAGGTGTTCGTGACCGCGCATGAGGCGCTGTTCCACCTGGCGCGCCTGCATGCGGGCGAGTCGGTGCTGATCCATGCCGCAGCGGGCGGCGTGGGTTCAGCCGCGGTGCAACTGGCCCATGCGGCGGGAGCGCGCGTGTTCGCCACGGCCGGGGGCGACAAGCGCGGCGCTGTGCTGGGCTGCGGGGCTGATGTGTTCATCGACTACCGCAGCGAAGACTTTCAGGCGGTGGTGACGCAGGCCACGCAGAGCCGGGGCGTGGATGTGGTGATCGACTTCATCGGGGCTCCGTACCTGCAGCGCAACGTGCGGTCGCTGGCCGACGGCGGGCGCCTGGTGTCGGTGGGGCTGTTGGGTGGGGCGCAGGGTGCGGAGCTGCCCATGGATGTGGTGCTGTACCGCCACCTGCAGATTTTTGGCACCGTGATGAAGTCCCGCCCGCCCGAGGTCAAGCAGGCCATGGTCCAGCGGTTTGCGCAGCAGTGGCTGCCAGCCTTGGCCGCCGGGGTGATCCGGCCGGTGATCGACAGCACGTTTGCACTGGCCGATGCCGCACAGGCCCATCGGCGCATGGAGTCTGGCGCCAGCATCGGCAAGATCCTGTTGCTGCCCGGGGCGCGCTGAGCGGGCAGGGCATAGCGCCCAACGCCCAGCTTTTGGCCTGCTTCAGCCCGCCTCAGCCCGCTGCCGCCGGCTTGCGGCACGCAGCAAACATGTCCAGCTCGGTGTTGTACGCCTCGGTCTTCACATCCATCAGGCCCAGCACCGAGTGGAAGTAGTGGTCGTGCGTGATGCGTCGCTCGCCCAGGTCTTGCTGCAGGCAGCCCGTGGTGAGGTGGGTGCGGGCCTGCATGGCGGGCGACAGCCAGGTGATCCAGGGCACGTGTTTTTGCACGTCGGGCGCAATGGAGTAGGGCAGACCGTGCAGGTAGATGTTGTTCTCCCCCAGCGACTCACCATGGTCTGCTACGTAAATCATAGCTGTCTGGGCATGTTGTTCCTGCGCTCCCAGCCATTGGAGCACTGAATCGAGGAAATGGTCGGTCTCGACGATGCTGTTGTCGTAGGCGTTGACCACCTGCTCGCGCTGGCATTCCTGCAGCGCGGTGGAGGTGCATTCGGGGCCAAACTTCTTGTTCTCGGGCGCGGAGCGCTTGTAGTACGCGGGGCCGTGGCTGCCCATCTGGTGCATGACCACCACGGTGCCGCGCTGGCGCTGCTCAGCGGGCAGGGCGGCGATCTGGGCGTCCAGGTCCTTGAGCATCACGCGGTCCAGGCACTCGCCGCCTGCGCACAGTGCGGGGTCCTTCTGGGTGCTGGTGCTGGTTTCGCCCACGCGGTCGCATACGCCCTTGCAGCCCGACTGGTTGTCCACCCACAGCACGGCCAGGCCGGCGTGGTGCAGCACGTCGATCAGGCTTTCGTAGTTGGCCGATCGGCCCTCGTAGCCCGCGCGGCCCAGGTGCGAATACATGCAGGGCACCGACGCGGCGGTGCTGGTGCCGCACGACCAGGTATTGCGTGCGCTCACCAGGTCCTTGCGGGCCGACAGGCGGGGGGTGGTGTCGCGCTCATAGCCGTTCAGGCCAAAGTTGCCGCTACGGCCCGTCTCGCCCAGCACCAGCACCAGCAGCGGCGGCTTGGCCTGGCTTGCGTAGCTGGCGCCCAGCTGGGCGTCACGGCCCAGGGGCAGGATCTTGCTGGTGTCCATGCGCAGGGGCTTGGTGGCAATGTTGCCCAGCGCGTACACGCTGTTGAGCGGGTTGATCAGGTAGCGCAGCTTGGTGTGGTTGCGCATGGTCGATGCAAAGTCCTGGAACACCAGCAGCAGGCACACCACGATGACGGCGATGGAGCCCACCAGCAGCAGCCCGTTGTGCGCCACATGGCGCAGGGCCGTGAGGCGCTGTACGGGGCGGCGGTACAGCCACAGCAGCGGCGGCACGGCCAGGACGAGCACCGTGCCCAGCATGCGCAGGTTGAGCAGGTCGCCCGCTTCTTTCACGTCGGTCTGCATCACGTTGACCAGCATGCTGGCGTCGATGGCGATGCCGTAGGCCAGCATGAAGTAGGCACCAAACGCGGCCATCAGCACCAGCACCAGCACGGCGGGCTTGAGCGTCCAGCGCCAGGCCAGCAGGCTCAGCAGCGCCGCGTTGCCCGCTGCGACGATGAGCGCAAACGCCAGCGCAAAGCCCCAGCCGCGCAGGCTGCCTTGGCCGGGCAGCTGGGCCACCTCTTGCCACAGCGGTACGTTGCAGGCCGTGGCCAGCCAGGTGCTGACCAGCACCACCACCCAGGCGGGGTGCATGGGGCGGGGTGGGGTGGGAGCAGACGGAGGCTCCGAACGTGAAGCCGAGGCAAAGGGCAGCAGGCGCCGCAGGGACAAAAGCATAACCCCCTAGTGTGCTGCCAGTTGCTTAAGTGCGCATTAATGTCCGGCGCCAAGACCCCGCGCATGGTGGGCCAAATGGTCGCCCACAAAGCTCTGCACAAAGTAGTAGCCGTGGTCGTAGCCCGCGTGTCGGCGCAGCGTCAGCGGCTGGCCGATGGCCTGGCACGCGGCCTCGAACAGGTGGGGGTGCAACTGGTCGGCCAGGAATTTGTCGTCCAGCCCCTGGTCGATGAGGATGCCCGCCGGGTAGGGCGCAATGGGCTGGTGCTGCATCAGCACCGTGGCGTCGTGCTCCAGCCAAGTGGTGCGGTCGGGGCCCAGGTAGCCGGTGAAGGCCTTTTCGCCCCAGGGGCACTGGGTGGGCGCGCAGATGGGCGCAAAGGCCGACACCGTCTTGAACCTGCCGGGGTGGCGCAGGGCGAGGGTGAGCGCGCCGTGGCCGCCCATGCTGTGGCCGAAGATGCCCAGGCGCTGCGCGTCGATGGGCAGGTGCTGACCCACCAGGGGCAGCAGCTCTTGCAGCAGGTAGCTCTCCATGCGCCAGTGGGTGTCCCAGGGGCTCTGCGTGGCGTCGAGGTAAAAGCCTGCGCCCACGCCAAAGTCCCAGCTGGCCGTGGCGCCGGGCAGGGCCGACACGGCTTCGCCGCGTGGGCTGGTGTCGGGAGCGATCAGGGCCAGGCCCAGCTCGGCGGCCAGGCGCTGGGCACCGGCCTTGATCGCAAAGGTCTCTTCGGTGCAGGTCAGGCCGGCCAGGTACAACACGGCGGGCACAGGCCCCTGCTGCGCCTGGGGCGGCAGGTACACCGAGAACTTCATCGGCAGGCCGATGGTGGTGGAGGTGTGCTGGTAAAAGCGCTGCTCGCCGCCAAAGCAGGCGTGGCTGCTGAGCAGATCCAGGGGAGTGGTCATGGTGATTGCTCTTGAATTGATAGCTGCTCAGGCAATAAATCGTAGCGCTTGAGGCAGTTTTCGCTTGTGGGGGCCCTAAAAGACTGCTCCAGGCCGTTTGTCATGGCCCGCCAGGGCCAGCACCCAGAGAGCCCGGTTGTCTCTGGGGCTGTGGGCGCTGGCGAGTAGCCAAGTTACGCGGCGTACTTGACGACCGATCGGATCGATTTGCCTTCGTGCATCAGGTCAAAGGCTTCGTTGATGTCCTTCAGGCCCATGGTGTGGGTGACGAACGGCGCGAGCTGGATCTTGCCGGCCATCGCGTCTTCGACCATGCCGGGCAGCTCGCTGCGGCCTTTGACGCCGCCAAACGCCGTGCCCAGCCACTTGCGGCCGGTGACGAGCTGGAAGGGGCGGGTGCTGATCTCCTGGCCTGCGCCCGCCACGCCGATGATGACCGACTGGCCCCAGCCCCGGTGCGCGCACTCGAGTGCGGCGCGCATCACGTTCACGTTGCCGATGCACTCAAAGCTGTGGTCCACGCCCCAGGTCGTCATCTCCACGATGACCTGCTGGATCGGCTTGTCGAAGTCCTTGGGGTTGATGCAGTCGGTAGCGCCAAAGGTGCGGGCCAGGTCGAACTTGCTGGGGTTGGTGTCCACAGCAATGATGCGCCCGGCCTTGGCCAGCTTGGCGCCCTGGATCACGGCCAGGCCGATGCCACCCAGGCCGAACACGGCCACGGTGTCGCCTTCTTGCACCTTGGCGGTGTTTTTGACGGCGCCCAGGCCGGTGGTCACGCCGCAGCCCAGCAGGCAGACCTGCTCGGGGTTGGCGTTGGGGTTGACCTTGGCGAGCGACACCTCGGCCACCACGGTGTATTCGCTGAAGGTGCTGCAGCCCATGTAGTGGTAGATGGGCTGGCCGTTGTAGCTGAAGCGCGTGGTGCCGTCAGGCATCACACCCTTGCCCTGCGTGGCGCGCACGCTCACGCACAGGTTGGTCTTGCCGCTCTTGCAGAACAGGCACTCACCGCATTCGGCGGTGTAGAGCGGGATCACATGGTCGCCGGGCTTCACGCTGGTCACGCCTTCGCCCACTTCCACCACGATGCCCGCGCCTTCATGGCCCAGCACCACAGGGAACAGGCCCTCGGGGTCGTCACCGCTCAGGGTGAAGGCGTCGGTGTGGCACACGCCGGTGTCGGTGATCTTGATGAGTACCTCGCCCTTCTTGGGCGGGGCCACGTCGATCTCGACGATCTGCAGGGGTTCTCCGGCTTTGAAGGCAACGGCGGCGCGGGATTTCATGGGGTGGCTCCTTGGGTAGGCGGTGGGGAAGGGGGGCGAAGGCTACTTCAGGTACGAGCGAAGCAGCGTGAGTGTCTCGTCCAGCGCCTGGGGGGCGGCGGAGGGCTGGGCCATCAGCGTTTCGCGCACATGGCTGTCCAGCAGGTCGGTCATCAACCCGTGCACGGCGCCGCGCATCGCCGCCAGCTGCTGCAGGATGGGAGCACAGTCGCTGCCCGCCTCGACGGCGCGCTCCAGCGCTTCCGCCTGGCCACGGATGCGGCGCAGGCGGGTGATGGCGCGTTGCTTGTCTTCGGCGGAATGGGGCATGGGGGCGGCGCCCGTCACGGCCAGGGGTGGCGGGAGGGGCGCATGGAACGAGATACTAGGCGGTAGTATAAATCTGAAGCGATTGATGGATAAGCGCTACGAGTGCAAAAGATGCTTTTACTAGGGGGTAGTATGTGCTGGCGATCGCCTTTGCCCCTCGCCCCCGGGGTTTACGCCGCGCTGCGGCCGTGTAGTGCCGCAGCCTGGGCTTCCGCGTCGGCGCCCGCGGGCAGTCGGATCGGGCACGACGGATCGGTGGCGGCGCGCCACACCGCCTGCGCCACGTCGGCAGCATGGGTGACCAGCGCATGGGATTGCGCCCACCCCGCGAAGACACGCTGGGCCACGGCGTCGTAACTCTCGGGAACCGAGCCCATCCGCGGGCGGGCGTTCTCCCCAAAGCGGGTTTGCGGTGCGCGCCCCGGGAGGACCAGACGTGCCTGCACGTTGAAGGACTCCAGCTCCAGCGCCAGCGATTCGGTGAACGCGTTGACTGCCGCCTTGCTCGCCCTGTACACGGACAGCAGCGGCGAAGGCTCCAGCGTCACGCTGGACGTCACATTCACGATCACCCCGGAGCGCCGCTGCCGGAACTGCGGCAGCACCGCCTGCGTCATCGCGATGGTGCCGAGCGTGTTGGTCTCGAACACGTCCCGCACGGTCGCCATCGGTGTGCCCTCCAGCGCATTCAGCAGCCCGATCCCGGCGTTGTTGACCAGCACGTCGATGGGGCCGGCCGCAGCGATGGCGTCGCGGATGCTGTCCTCGCGGGTCACGTCCAGCGCCACGATGCGCAGGCGCTCGCTGGTCGGAAGCAGTTGTGGCTGCGGCGTGCGCATGGTGGCGACCACGTTCCAGCCTTGGTCCAGGAAGTGGCGGGCGGTTTCGAGGCCGAAACCGGAGGAGCAGCCGGTGATGAGGACGGTTTTCATGGGGATTCCAATCAGTGGTTGAGGTGCCCCAACGATAGGCCGGAGCGACAGGACTAGATACACTGCAAAGTCGCAAAATATGTTCTGAAAGTCCAGATGTCCGACCCCTTTGCCGATGTGGTGGCCCTGCTGCAGCCGGGCGCGCCTTTCTCCAAGGTCGTCACCGCCGCAGGGCTGTGGCGTGTGCGTCGCGGCGAGCCCGGGCGTACGTTCTACTGCGCCGTCCTTGACGGTGCATGCCAGCTGGAAGCGCAAGGGCATGAGCCCGTGGCGCTGCAAGCGGGGGATTTCGTCCTCATCCCTTCCACCCAAGGCTTCGCCATGTCCAGCCTGCCGCCCCCGGGGCCGGACCAGCCAGAGGCGATGCCGGTGGTCTTGCCGGGTGGCGAATTCCGCCTGGGCAGTACCACGGCGGCGCCGGAGGTGCGGTATTTGGTCGGCTACTGCGTGTTTGGCGCACCCGACGCGGACCTGCTAGTGACGCTGCTGCCCCAGCTGGTGCATGTGCGCGGAGACAGCCGCCTGGCTACCCTGGTGCAGCTGGTGGCCGATGAATGCCGGGCGCAGCGCCCGGCCCGCGATGTGGTGCTGGCCCGCCTGCTCGAAGTACTGCTGGTGGAGGCGCTGCGCTCGACGGCCGGGACGGCGGCCTCGGCGGGCCTTGCGCGAGGGCTGGCGGACGAGCGGCTGGCAGCGGCATTGCGCAGCATGCACGCCAGCCCTGCGCAGCCCTGGACGGTTGCGCAGCTGGCCAGGGAGGCGGCGTTGTCACGCTCCGCCTTCTTTGAGCGCTTCAGCCGCGTGCTGGGTGTGGCGCCCATGGAATACCTGCTGACCTGGCGCATGGCGTTGGCGAAAGACCTGCTGCGGCGCGACGATTGCGGCATGGCAGAGATTGCCGAGCGCACGGGCTACAGCTCCGTCAACACCTTTGGCGTGGCGTTCACCCGCCATGTGGGTATGCCGCCTGGGCGCTACGCTCGGGCGCAGGTTCGGGAGCATGCCCACGACTCCGCGGCGGTCGCTGAAGCGCATGCGTGAGGCAACAAAAAAGCCCGCAAGCAGTGCCTGCGGGCTTTTTGGTTGGGAGCGGTCGGCGCAGTGCGCCGCAACGATCAGCGGCTGGCCAGGGGAGGCACGTCGCGGCGCACGGAGCCGGTGAACAGCTGGCGTGGGCGGCCGATCTTGTACTCGGGGTCGCCGATCATTTCGTTCAGCTGGGCGATCCAGCCCACGGTGCGGGCCAGGCTGAAGATGCCGGTGAACAGGTTCACCGGGATACCGATGGCGCGCTGCACGATGCCGGAGTAGAAGTCCACGTTCGGGTAGAGCTTGCGCTGCACGAAGTAGTCGTCTTCCAGGGCGATCTTTTCCAGTTCCTTGGCCAGCTTGAACAGCGGGTCGTTTTCCAGGCCCAGTTCGGCCAGCACTTCATTGCAAGTCTCTTGCATGAGCTTGGCGCGCGGGTCGTAGTTCTTGTACACGCGGTGGCCAAAGCCCATGAGCTTGACGCCAGAGTTCTTGTCCTTGACCTGCTTGATGAAGTCGCCGATCTTTTCCACGCCGCCTTGGGCCTGGATGTCGTACAGCATGTTCAGTGCAGCTTCATTGGCGCCACCGTGGGCAGGGCCCCACAGGCAGGCCACGCCAGCGGCGATGGCAGCGAACGGGTTGGTGCCCGACGAGCCGCACAGGCGCACGGTGGAGGTCGAAGCGTTCTGCTCATGGTCAGCGTGCAGGATGAAGATGCGGTCCAGCGCGCGTTCCAGCACGGGGTTGACCTTGTACTCTTCGCAGGGCGTACCGAACATCATGCGCAGGAAGTTGCCTGCGTAGCTCAGGTGGTTCTGCGGGTACATGTAGGGCTGGCCCATGCCGTACTTGTAGGCCATGGCGACCAGCGTGGGCATCTTGGCGATCAGGCGGATCGCGGCGATCTCGCGGTGCTGCGGATTGTTGATGTCCGTGCTGTCGTGGTAGAAGGCCGACAGGGCGCCCACCAGGCCGGTCAGCACAGCCATGGGGTGCGCGTCGCGGCGGAAGCCACGCAGGAAGAACTGCATCTGCTCGTTGACCATGGTGTGGTTGGTCACGCGGCTGGTGAAGTCGGTCTTTTGTGCTGCGTTGGGCAGATCGCCGTACAGCAGCAGGTGGCAGGTTTCCAGGAAGTCGCAGTTTTCGGCCAACTGCTCAATGGGGTAGCCGCGGTACAGCAACTCGCCCTTGTCGCCATCGATGTAGGTGATGGCCGACTGGGTGGCTGCTGTGGACAGGAAGCCCGGGTCATAGGTGAACATGCCCGTCTGCGCATACAGCTTGCGGATGTCGATGACGTCCGGGCCGATGCTGCCCTGATAGACCGGCAGGTCCACGCTGGGGCTGCCGTTACTGAACGACAGGGTGGCTTTGTTGTCAGCTAGCTTCATTGTTACTTTCCTTGGGTAGGTTGCCGATGTTGATCCGGTCTTGGGGCTGGGCCGCCGTGTCAGGCTTGCAGTGCCATGGCACCGCTGCCTTGTCGCAGCATGCCAAGCACTTCGCGCGCTTCTTCCGTGTCTTGCTCGCCTGCGGGCTCGCGCCGTCGCAGCAGCAGGTCCAGGAGGTCGTTGTCCGCCAGGTCCATCAGCACACGCATGCCCTGCGCGTGGCGCTGGGTCAGCGTCGATTCGTAGCGGGTGAAGAACTGTTCGATGAACAGATCGTTCTCCAGCAAGCCGCGCCGGCAGCGCCAGTGCAGCTTGCTCAATTCACGCCCATCCAGCAGCGGCGATGCCGCTTCTGGCGTGATGGCGGTGGTGGACGGGGATTCCATGGCCTACAACTTGGGTGATCCAGGTCAGATGGCGCGGCGCACCATCAGTTCCTTGATCTTGCCGATGGCCTTGGTGGGGTTCAGACCCTTGGGGCACACGTCCACGCAGTTCATGATGGTGTGGCAGCGGAACAGGCGGTACGGGTCTTCGAGGTTGTCGAGGCGCTCGCCCGTGGCGTCGTCGCGGCTGTCGGCGATGAAGCGGTAGGCCTGCAGCAAGCCGGCGGGGCCCACGAACTTGTCGGGGTTCCACCAGAAGCTGGGGCAGCTGGTGGAGCAGCTGGCGCACAGAATGCACTCGTACAGGCCGTTGAGCTCGTCGCGCTCTTCGGGGCTTTGCAGGCGTTCCTTCTCGGGCAGCAGGCCTTCGTTGATCAGGTAGGGCTTGATCGAGTTGTACTGCTTGAAGAACTGGGTCATGTCCACGATCAGGTCGCGGATCACCGGCAGGCCGGGCAGGGGCTTGAGCGTGATCACGCCCTTGAGCGTGTTCATGTTCGTCAAACAGGCCAGGCCGTTCTTGCCGTTGATGTTCATGGCGTCAGAGCCACACACGCCTTCGCGGCAGGAGCGGCGGAACGACAGCGTGGGGTCTTGTTCCTTGAGCTTGACCAGGGCGTCCAGCAGCATGCGCTCGTGACCGTCGAGTTCGATCTCGATGGTCTGCATGTAGGGCTTTGCGTCCTTGTCCGGATCGTAGCGGTAGATTTGGAATGTGCGCTTTTGCATGGTTCTGCTCTCGTGGGGCTACTGTTTAGAACGTCCGGACCTTGGGAGGAACGCTGTCCACCGTCAGGGGCTTGAGGTTCACTGGCTTGTAGGTCAGGCTGTTGTCGGCGCTGTGCCAGAGGGTGTGCTTCATCCACTCTGCATCGTTGCGGCCCAGCGGTGCCGTGGGGTGGTCGGCAGGCTGCTCGTAGTCGTACACGGTGTGTGCGCCACGGCATTCCTTGCGGGCGGCGGCCGACACCATCGTGGCCTGGGCCACTTCGATCAGGTTGTCCACTTCCAGCGCTTCGATGCGTGCGGTGTTGAACACCTTGGACTTGTCCTGCAGCGTGATGCCCGCCACGCGGCTGCGCAGTTCGGCGATCTTCTTGACGCCTTCATCCATGCTGACCTGCGTGCGGAACACGCCTGCGTGCTGCTGCATGGTGGCGCGGATGTCGCCCGCCAGAGCCTGCGAGTAGGTGCCGCTGGTGGATTGGTCGAGCTGGTTCAGGCGCTCCAGCGTGCGGTCGGCCGCATCGGCTGGCAGGGGCTTGTGCTCCTTGTTCTTGTTGTTGAACTCGACGATGTGGCGCCCAGCGGCCTTGCCGAACACCAGCAGGTCCAGCAGAGAGTTGGTGCCCAGGCGGTTCGCGCCGTGCACGCTCACGCAGGAGCATTCGCCCACGGCATACAGGCCATTGACGACCTTGTTGCCGGTGCCGTCATGGGTGACGACCTGGCCGTTGATGTTGGTAGGCACGCCACCCATCTGGTAGTGGATGGTGGGCACCACGGGGATTGGCTCCTTGGTGATGTCCACGTTGGCGAAGTTGACGCCGATCTCGTACACCGAGGGCAGGCGCTTGTGGATCGTGTCGGCGCCCAGGTGGTCGAGCTTGAGCAGCACGTAGTCCTTGTTGGGGCCGCAGCCACGGCCTTCCTTGATTTCCTGGTCCATCGAGCGGGACACGAAATCGCGGGGTGCCAGGTCCTTCAGCGTGGGCGCATAGCGCTCCATGAAGCGTTCGCCGTTGCTGTTGAGCAGGATGGCGCCTTCGCCGCGGCAGCCTTCGGTCAGCAGCACGCCCGCGCCGGCCACGCCGGTGGGGTGGAACTGCCAGAACTCCATGTCCTGCAGCGGGATGCCGGCACGTGCGGCCATGCCCAGGCCGTCGCCGGTGTTGATGAAGGCGTTGGTCGATGCGGCAAAGATGCGGCCAGCACCGCCGGTGGCCAGCAACACGGTCTTGGCTTCCAGGATGTACAGGTCGCCGGTTTCCATTTCAAGGGCTGTCACACCCACCACGTCGCCATCGGCGTCGCGGATCAGGTCCAGGGCCATCCACTCGACGAAGAAGTTCGTCTTGGCCTTCACGTTCTGCTGGTACAGCGTGTGCAGCATGGCGTGGCCGGTACGGTCAGCGGCTGCGCAGGCGCGTTGCACCGGCTTTTCGCCGTAGTTGGCCGTGTGGCCGCCGAAGGGGCGCTGGTAGATGGTGCCGTCGGGGTTGCGGTCGAACGGCATGCCGAAGTGTTCCAGCTCGTACACCACATTCGGTGCTTCGCGGCACATGAACTCGATGGCGTCCTGGTCGCCCAGCCAGTCGGAGCCTTTGATGGTGTCGTAGAAGTGGTAGTGCCAGTTGTCCTCGGACATGTTGCCCAGCGATGCGCTCACGCCGCCCTGCGCCGCCACGGTGTGCGAGCGGGTGGGGAACACCTTGGACAGCGAGGCCACGTTCAGGCCTGCGCGGGAGAGTTCGAGGGCGGCACGCATGCCGGAGCCGCCGGCGCCGACGATGACGACGTCGAACTTGCGCTTGGTGATGTTAGCTTTGGTGTAGCTCATTGTTTTTTGCCTTCAGTCGCGGGGATCAATCAGAGACGCCACAGAACCTGGATACCCCAGCCAGCGCAGCTGACCAGCCAGACGATGCTGAACACTTGCAGTGCCAGGCGCAGGCCCACGGGCTTGATGTAGTCCATCAGGACTTCACGCAGACCGATCCACGCGTGCCAGGCAATCGAGACGATTACGGAGAAGGTCAGCACCTTCATCCACTGTGCCGAAAAGATGCCAGCCCATTTGTCGTAGCCAATGGGGCCTTTGGAGAAGATCACCTGGGCCAGCAAAGCCAGGGTGAACAGGGCCATCAGGACTGCCGTGACGCGCTGGCTGAGCCAGTCGCGCAGGCCATAGTGGGCGCCGACGACGACGCGCTTGGAACCGTAATTGACGGACATGGAAATTTCCTCTCGTTCTTTGGCGGGCGCTGTGCGGCAGCGCCCGCCGTTGATGGGTTGATCAGTACAGGCCGAAGAGCTTGGCGCCCAGCACCAGTGCCAGCGGAATGCTGATCGCAAGCACGGCCAAGGCCGAGGTCTTGCCGAATTCCTTATTGACTGCGCTGTGGCTCACATCCATCCACAGGTGACGCAGGCCGGCGGTGAAGTGGTGCAAGTACGACCAGATCAGCGCCAGTGCCACCAGCTTGATGAACCAGCCGGGCACGAAGCCGATGCCGATGCTGAAGGCGGCCGTGAACTTGGCGAACGAGATTTCAGACGACACCGAGGTATCGAACATCCAGATGATGAAAGGCAGCAGCAGGAACATGATCAGCCCGCTGCCGCGGTGCAGGATCGAAACCCACGCTGCAGGTGTCATGCGGTAGGTGGTCAGGTCCTTGAAGGCATTGATGTTGCGGAATTCAGGCCGTTTTTTGGCGAGTTCTGTCATGTTGTGTGCTTTCGTGGATGTAACTGCTTTGTAATTTGAAGATGCAAAGAACGCAAAATTCTATTGCAACGCAACAATGAGGGTTTTGATCTCGCAGGAATTTTCGACGGGAATACTCAGTTGCCAGTCTGTTGTCAGCTCAATTCATTACGGTAGTGGTGGGTGTCCGTGAGGTACAGCCCCCGACGTAACTCCATGGGAACGTCGTTGTAGGTGTAGGCAATCCGCTCGACGCTCAGAAGCGGAGTGGCCGAGGTGATCTGCAGCAGCTGGGCCTGTTCTTCGTCGGGGAGCACGGCGCGGATTTTTTCTTCGGCGCGAACCATGCGCACGCCAAAGTCCAGTTCGAACATCGCGTACGTCGGACCCTGGTAGTTGGCGAGCTGTTCGGCCGTGAGGCCCTTGAAGGCCTGCCCGGGCAGCCAGATGTCTTCCAGGATGGTGGGTACCCCCGCAAACGACAGGATGCGCTTAGCCTGCATCACGGCGTCGCCGCTGCGCAGCGCGAGTGCTCGGGCCACGTCGGCGCTGGCGCGCACACGGCGGCAGTCGATCACGCGGCGCTGGGCGGGGCCCTCCACCCGGGCGTCGCCGGTGTCCGGCAGCAGCTTCAAAAAGCGGTACTGCACATGCTGCTCGGCATGGGTGGCCACAAAGGTGCCTTTGCCTTGCCGACGCATTACCAGGTTTTCGGCCGCCAGTTCGTCAATGGCTTTGCGCACCGTGCCCTGGCTCACGCGAAAGCGTGCGGCCAACTCCATCTCGCTGGGGATGGCCTCGCCAGGCTTCCATTCGCCCTGCTGCAGGCTCTGCAGGATCAGTCCCTTGATCTGCTGGTACAGCGGACTGAACGCTGGCGTGACGACTCCCGCCGTGCTTTGCGGGGCGGCGGGGTTGTCTGCTGCGAACGGAAGCGATGACATGGCGTGGGATCTGTAGGCTGTGCTTGTGTGGTGGCGTGGCAGTGCGGTTGCCACATGACAATCGAACGGCAAACAGGGTGCAATCATATCTTATATAAGACATAAGACAAATTGACCCAGGTGCCCAATCGGGGGTAAACTCCAATGCTGTTTTGCGGGGCACGGGCTACTGGTGACAGGCGCTGGTGCTTGCGTTGCACTCACACCTGTTTTCCTCACTTCCTGGAGTTTTCACCATGAGCAAGAAGCCCGTTCGCGTAGCTGTCACCGGCGCCGCTGGTCAAATCGGTTACGCACTGCTGTTCCGTATCGCCTCCGGCGAAATGCTGGGCAAGGACCAGCCGGTCATCCTGCAACTGCTCGAAGTCCCCGTCGAAGGTCCGCAGAAAGCGCTCAAGGGCGTGATGATGGAGCTGGACGACTGCGCGTTCCCCCTGCTGGTCGAGATGACCGCTCACAGCGACCCCATGACCGCCTTCAAGGATGCCGACTACGCCCTGTTGGTCGGCTCGCGTCCCCGTGGCCCTGGCATGGAACGCGCCGAGCTGCTGGCCGTCAACGGCGCCATTTTCACGGCGCAAGGCAAAGCCCTGAATGCCGTGGCGTCGCGCGACGTGAAGGTGCTGGTTGTGGGCAACCCCGCCAACACCAACGCCTACATCGCCATGAAGTCGGCCCCTGACCTGCCACGCAAGAACTTCACTGCCATGCTGCGCCTGGACCACAACCGTGCTGCCAGCCAGATCGCTGCCAAGACCGGCAAGGCCGTGGCCGACATCGAGAAGCTGACCGTGTGGGGCAACCATTCGCCCACGATGTACGCCGACTACCGCTTTGCCACCATCAAGGGCGAAAGCGTCGCCAAGATGATCAACGATCAGGAATGGAACGCCAACACCTTCCTGCCCACCGTGGGCAAGCGCGGCGCGGCCATCATCGAAGCCCGTGGCCTGTCGTCGGCCGCTTCGGCTGCCAACGCTGCCATCGACCACATGCGTGACTGGGCTCTGGGCACCAATGGCAAGTGGGTCACCATGGGTATTCCATCGGACGGCCAGTACGGTATCCCCAAGGACACGATGTTCGGTTTCCCCGTGACCTGCGAAAACGGCGAGTACAAGATCGTTGAGGGTCTGGAAATTGACGCGTTCTCGCAAGAGCGCATCAATATCACGCTGGCCGAACTGCAAGGCGAGCAAGACGGCGTCAAGCACCTGCTGTAAGCACGCTGGTGAACGACGCAATGCAGCCGACGCCTGTGGCATCGGGCCTTCGGGCCGCCCAAGCTCCCCTGCCGGAGCAGGGCGCTGCGTCCGTCCATCCGCGCGATGTGCTGCTCGGCGCCCAGGCGCAGACCGGGTTTCTGCCGGTTTGCGACCACTACAGCGGCGTGGAAGCGCGCATGCGCAAAAGCCTGCAGTTGCAGGCTGAGATGACGCAGGAGTTTGGCACCTGCGTCTTTGATGTCACCCTCGATTGCGAAGACGGCGCGCCCGTGGGGCTGGAGTCCGCGCACGCTGCACTGGTGGCGCGCCTGGCGGCCACTGCCGCCCCGGCGGCCCGCGTTGCGGCCCGTGTGCATGCAGTGGGCCACGCCGCGTTTGCCAATGATGTCGCCACCATCGCGGGCGAAGCCGGCCACCGGCTGTGCCACCTGATGGTACCCAAGGTCGAGTCCGTGGACGATGTGTTGCTGGCTGAGCGTGCACTGGAGCGCGCGTCGGCGGCGCATGTGCCGCTGCATGTGCTGATCGAATCCCCCGCTGCCGTGCAGCGCGCGTTTGAAATTGCCGCCCACCCCCGCGTGCAGAGCCTGAGCTTTGGTCTCATGGACTTTGTGTCGGCCCATGGGGGTGCCATTCCTGCGCAGGCCATGACCTCCGCTGGCCAGTTCACACACCCGCTGGTGGTGCGCGCCAAGCTGGAAATCGCCTCCGCCTGCCATGCGCACGGCAAGGTGCCCTCACACTGCGTGGTCACCGAATTTGCGGACCTGCCCGCCTTGCAGGGCGCTGCGAGCCGTGCATCCCGCGAACTGGGCTACACGCGGATGTGGAGCATTCATCCTGCACAGATCCGCACCATCCTGCTGGCCTTTGCGCCGCAGCAGGACGATATCGATACCGCGTCACGCATCATTGCGGCGGCCGCCTTGGCTGACTGGGCCCCCATCAGCGTGGATGGGGTGCTGCATGACCGTGCCAGCTACCGCTTTTATTGGCAGATTCTGGAGCGCGCTCATAGTACGGGGCGCGCGCTACCCTTGGCGGTGCGTCATTGGTTTGATGCATCTGCTTTCGTTCCATCGTGAACCCTCCCGACTATTTCCACGCAGGACTCCCATGAAATTCGTCATCGCCTCCGCCTTCATGCTGCTGGCTCCGGCCTTTGCTCTGGCGCAAACATCGGCCCAGCCAGCGGCCCCGTCCGAAACCAAAGCGGCTGCCAAGCCCGCAGCCAAGCCTGCCGTCAAATCGGCAGCCAAGCCGGCAGAAGCCAAAACTGCGGCGAAGGCTCCGGCCAAGGCGTCGGCCAAGAGCCACGCCGTCGCTAAGTCTGAACCTACCAGCAGCCGCACACAGCTCAAGAGCGCCACCAACCAGGTGGCCGCCGGCATCATTGCAGCCGAGGCAGCGCTGTCCCCTGCCGAACTGGCGATTGCCGAGCGCGTGCATGTGGGGCGCATGCCCTGCGAGCTGGGCGCTTTTGTCACGGTGACCGCCGATACGGCCACGCCCGGTCACTTTCATGTGGAAGGCAAGGGCTTCAAGTACTACATGTCGCCCGTCGCCACTTCGACTGGCACCGTGCGCCTGGAAGACCAGAAGGGCGGTGCCGTCTGGCTGCAGATCGCCAACAAGTCCATGCTGATGAATCAGCGTGCGGGACAGCGACTGGCGGACGAGTGCATGAGTCCTGAGCAGGTGGTGGTGGCCGAGGCCATCAAGAAGAACCCTCCCGTGAGCGTTTTGGATCCCTTGCCTGTTGCCAAGTAATCCGTCGTCAGCGACCCCGAAAAAAATCAAAACCCTGTGTGTGCCGGCGTGATGGCTTCCGAGGCCGTTGCAGCCAGGCATGCAGCCCCACTTTAGAACGCAACTGGAGAGAAACATGTTGAAAGCCTACCGTGAACACGTCGCCGAGCGCGCAGCTCTGGGCATCCCCCCGCTGCCTTTGGAAGCCAAGCAGGTTGCCGAACTGATCGAACTGATCAAGAGCCCACCTGCGGGTGAAGATGCCTTTCTGCTGGACCTGTTGACGCACCGCGTGCCCCCGGGCGTGGACGATGCCGCCAAGGTCAAGGCGAGCTTCCTGGCCGCCGTGGCGCACGGCGACATCAAGGTAGGCCTGATCTCCAAGGCCAAGGCCACGGAGCTGCTGGGCACCATGGTGGGTGGCTACAACGTGCACCCGCTGATCGAGTTGCTGGACGATGCCGAAGTGGCGGGTGTGGCTGCTGAAGGCCTGAAGAAGACGCTGCTGATGTTCGACTTCTTCAACGATGTCGCGACCAAAGCCAAGGCGGGCAATGCCAAGGCCCAGGAAGTCATCAAGAGCTGGGCCGATGCCGAGTGGTTCACCACCCGCCCCGAAGTCGAAAAGAAGATCACCGTCACCGTGTTCAAGGTGCCTGGTGAGACCAACACCGACGACCTGTCGCCCGCGCCCGATGCCTGGAGCCGCCCCGACATTCCGCTGCACTACCTGGCCATGCTCAAGAACACCCGCGAAGGCGCGGCGTTCAAGCCTGAAGAAGACGGCAAGCGCGGCCCGATGCAATTCATCGAGGACCTGAAGAAGAAGGGCCACTTGGTGGCCTACGTGGGCGACGTGGTGGGCACGGGCTCCAGCCGCAAGTCGGCCACCAACAGCGTCATCTGGGCCACGGGCCAGGACATTCCGTTTGTGCCCAACAAGCGCTTCGGTGGCGTGACGCTGGGCGGCAAAATTGCTCCCATCTTCTTCAACACGCAAGAAGATTCCGGCTCGCTGCCGATTGAAGTCGATGTGTCCAAGCTCGAAATGGGCGATGTGGTCGACATCCTGCCTTACGACGGCAAGATCGTGAAAAACGGCGAGACCGTGGTTGAGTTCAAGCTCAAGAGCGACGTGTTGTTTGACGAAGTGCGCGCCGGCGGCCGTATCAACCTCATCATCGGCCGCTCGCTGACCGCCAAGGCCCGCGAATTCCTGGGCCTGCCCGTTTCCACACTGTTCCGCCTGCCAACCGCGCCTGTGGCAACCACCGCAGGCTTCACGCTGGCGCAGAAAATGGTGGGCCGTGCCGTGGGCCTGCCCGAAGGCCAAGGCGTGCGTCCCGGCACGTACTGCGAACCCAAGATGACCACCGTGGGCTCGCAGGACACCACGGGCCCCATGACCCGCGACGAGCTGAAGGACCTGGCCTGCCTGGGCTTCTCGGCCGACCTGGTCATGCAATCGTTCTGCCACACTGCCGCTTACCCCAAGCCTGTGGACGTGAAGACCCACCGCGAACTGCCTGCGTTCATCAGCAACCGTGGCGGCGTGGCCCTGCGTCCTGGAGACGGTGTGATCCACAGCTGGCTCAACCGCCTGTTGCTGCCTGACACCGTCGGTACCGGCGGCGACTCGCACACCCGCTTCCCCATCGGCATTTCGTTCCCCGCAGGTTCAGGCCTGGTGGCTTTTGGTGCCGCGACGGGCGTGATGCCTCTGGACATGCCTGAGTCGGTGCTGGTGCGCTTCAAGGGCGAAATGCAGCCCGGCGTGACACTGCGCGATCTGGTGCATGCCATCCCGCTGTATGCGATCAAGGCTGATCTGTTGACCGTGGCCAAGGCTGGCAAGAAGAACGTTTTCTCCGGCCGCATTCTGGAAATCGAAGGCCTGCCAGACCTGAAGGTCGAGCAAGCATTTGAGCTGTCGGACGCGTCTGCAGAGCGCTCCGCCGCCGGTTGCACCATCAAGCTCAACCCCGCTCCGATCAAGGAATACCTCACCAGCAACGTGGTGCTGATGAAGAACATGATCGCCGACGGCTACGCTGATGCACGCACGCTGCAACGCCGCATCGAGAAGGTGGAGGCCTGGCTGGCTAACCCCAACCTGCTCGAAGCCGACAAGGATGCCGAATACGCAGCCGTCATCGAAATCGATCTGGCCGACATCAAGGAACCCATCCTGTGCTGCCCGAACGACCCTGATGACGCCAAGACCCTGTCGGATGTGGCTGGCACCAAGATCGATGAAGCCTTCATCGGTTCTTGCATGACCAACATCGGCCACTTCCGCGCTGCCGCCAAGCTGCTCGGCGGCAGCCGTGACATCCCCGTCAAGCTGTGGGTGGCCCCGCCCACCAAGATGGATGAGAGCGAGCTGATCAAGGAAGGCCACTACGCCAACTTTGGCGCCGCTGGCGCTCGTACCGAAATGCCCGGTTGCTCGCTGTGCATGGGTAACCAGGCCCAGGTGCGCGAAGGCGCTACCGTGGTGTCCACCTCCACCCGCAACTTCCCCAACCGCCTGGGCAAGAACACCAACGTGTTCCTGGCTTCGGCCGAGCTGGCCGCCATTGCGTCCAAGCTGGGCAAGATCCCCACGGTGGCCGAATACCACGAAGCCATGGGCATCGTGAACAAGGATGGCGCCTCGATCTACAAGTACCTGAACTTCGACCAGATCGAAGAGTACGCGGACGTGGCCAAGGGCGTCGCTGCCTGATTGCCTCCGCTCGGCGGTGCATGTGCACAAAGCGGCCCTTCGGGGCCGCTTTTTTATTGGCGGGTCCACGGCCCCTGGCGGCTGGGCTTCCGTCCGTTTGCGTGGGCTTTGCGAGGCACTGGGCTAAGGCCACGACGCCTTTCGCGGAACGTTCACTTCGCGCGGTGCTCAGAGTCCGCACAACCATTCCAACGCGACCCCACGATGTTCAAGTCCTTCTTCTTCGCCCGCCGCTGGTGGACCTGGTCCCTCTTGGGTTCCATCGTCATCCTGTTGGCCACGGCCTACCGTGTTCAGCTGGACGTGCAGATCAACGACTGGTTCGGCAGCTTCTATGATCTGATCCAGGAGGCTCTGGGCAAGCCCGGCAGCATCACCGCTGAACAGTTCTGGGGGCAGCTTTCGACCTTTGCGCGCATTGCCATGATCTACGTGACGACGGCGGTGCTGGTGGATTTTTTCAGCAAGCACTACATCTTTCGCTGGCGCCAGGCGATGAATGAGCACTACATGGCGGCTTGGCCGCGCCTGCGGCACATCGAGGGCGCGGCACAGCGCGTGCAGGAAGACACCATGCGTTTCGCCCGCACCATGGAGGACCTGGGCCTGAGTTTCATGCGCAGCCTCATGACGCTCGGGGCATTTCTGCCGGTGCTCTGGACGCTGTCCGACAAAGTGACTGCGCTGCCCCTCATCGGTGCCGTTCCGCATTCCCTGGTCTGGGTCGCACTGGCCTGGTCATTGGGGGGTACGCTGCTGCTGGCCTGTGTGGGGGTGAAGCTGCCGGGGCTGGAGTTTCACAACCAGCGCGTGGAGGCGGCGTACCGCAAGGAACTGGTGCTGGGCGAGGATGACCCGAACCGGGCCTCTCCACCCACGGCGGCCGAGCTGTTCGCGGGCGTACGCCGCAACTACTTCCGGCTGTTTTTCCACTACCTGTATTTCGATGTGGTGAAGTGGTCCTACCTGCAGGTGAGTGTGCTGGTGCCTCTGGTGGCGTTGGGCCCCACGCTGATTGCAGGCGTGATCACTTTGGGCGTGATGCAACAGATTGCGCGGGCTTTTGACAAGGTGCTGGAGTCCTTCCAGTTTCTGGTGCTGAACTGGAGCACGGTGGTGGAGCAGATCTCGATCTACAAGCGCTTGCGCGCTTTCGAGCGGCAGATGCTGAAGGCGGTGCCGGAGGCGGCTTGAGCACTCGCCACGGAGCCAACCGGAACGCCTGAGGGCGGTGCAGCTGCGGCTGCGCCGACATGGGCTTCGCGCTTGCGCTGACAGGAGCGAATGGGCGTGTGACCGACCCCGGCGCTAGCGCACCTGCTTCTTTTCGAGCTTGCGCGTGAGGGTACGACGGTGCATGCCCAGGCGCCGAGCGGCCTCTGACAGGTTGAAGCCTGTTTCCGCCAGCACCTCGTTGATGCGTTCCCATTCCAGCGTCTTGATGGAGCTGGAGCGGTTGGTCAGCTCCACCTCGGCATTGCCTTCCTTGAGCCCAAATGCCGCTTCGATGTCGTCAGTGTTGGAGGGCTTGGCGAGATAGTGGCAGGCGCCCAGTTTCACCGCTTCCACGGCGGTGGCAATGCTTGCAAAGCCCGTGAGCACAACGATCAGCATCTCGTCGTCCGCGGCGTGAAGCGTCTGCACGCAGGCCAGGCCAGAGGCCTCGCCCTTGAGCTTGAGGTCCACCACCGCATAGCCGGGCTGGTGCTGCTCCAGCAACACCTCCACGTCGGCAAGGCTCGCGGCCTGCAACACGCTGTAGCCGCGGCGTTCAAACGAGCGGGCCAGGGTACGCGCAAAGGCTTCGTCGTCTTCGACGATCAGCAGCTGTCGTTGCGCTTCTTCAGTGTCCACGGTGGGTTCTTTCGTTCATTCATACCTTCTGGGGCAGCGCAATCGAGGCCAAGGGCAATTCGATGGTCACCTGCGCGCCGCCTTCGGGACGGTTGCGCGCCTCCACGCTGCCGCCCAGGGTACGGGCCACATTCAACACCAGGTACAGACCCAGACCACCGCCAGGGCGGTTTTTGGAGGACTGATAGGGGGTGCCCAGCTTGGACAACATGTCGGGCGCAAAGCCGGGGCCGGCATCGGTCACGGTCATGCACACGGCCTCTACATTGCGCGTGACTGACAGCTGAACCCAGCCTGGCGAGGCGTCGCGTGCATTGTCCAGCACATTGAAAACCATCTGCTTGAGGGTGGTGTCCGACACCATGGGCGTGTCGGCGCCAAAGTCATTGACGTAGTCAAACTGGGGGATCGTGCGGGTGCTGCGCCATTCCTGCGCTAGCGCATCCACAAACGTGCGCACGGTCGTTTGCACCGACGCCTCGCCGCGCGTTTCACCCGCCGACAGTAGGATGCCGCTCACGATGCTCTTGCATCGCTGCACCTGCGTTTGCATCTCGGCAATGTCTTCCTTGAGCGCGGCGTTGCTGGCCAGTCGTTTGTCGTGCTGCCAGTCGCCCAGGATGACCGCCAGGGTGGACAGCGGGGTGCCCAGCTCGTGAGCGGCGCCGGACGCCAGCAGTCCCATGCGCACGATGTGCTCTTCCTCGACGCGGCGACGCCGCGCTGCAGCCAGGCGGGCATCGCGCTCGCGCAGGTTGCGGTGGATGCGGGTAATGAACACCATCACCAGCATCGCGTTGAGCACAAAGCACACCAGCAGCCCGAGCACATACAGGCTCGACAGGCCTTGGTGCAGGTCCTGCGGCAGGGCCAGTGGCAGGTGGTGGTCTGCCAGCGCCGCAAAGCACAGGATGGTGATGATCACAATGGACCAGATGTAGGCACCGCGCAGCAGCACGGCGCCGAGCGTGATCTGCAGCAGGTACAGGAACACAAACGGGTTGCTGGTGCCGCCGCTCAGGTACAGCTGCACCGTGAGCACCGCCACATCAATCAGCAGCGCCAGGAACAGCTCGACGTTGCGCACCGCCCGGCCCGTACGCAGGCGCAGCAGGCTCACCACGTTGAAAACCGCCAGGCAGCCGACGACGAGCAGCATCTCCTGCAGCGGTAGTTTCAAGCCCAGGCTGTAGTGCGCCATCTCGATGGTGAACACCTGGCCCACCACCGCAATCCACCGCAGCTCGATCAGTTGCTGCAGGTTCTTGATGCCGGCAGCCGCATCGGCGGAGCGTGCATTGCGCGGCACGGTGGCCAGCGCAGGGTCAGGGCGTGGAGGGAGGGTGTTCATCGTGGGTCGGTAGGCGGCTGGCGGCCCGTGGGCCTAGGCGGCGCTCATAGCGTGCCACATACCAGCCGGCGACGACCACCATGAGCGCAAGACCATACCAGGTCAGGGCGTACACCAGGTGGCTGTTGTGAAACCGTATGACGGTCAAGCCTGCGCGGGGCCAGCTGGGCGCTGCTGAAGAAGGCGCCGTTGCACCTGGAAGCCCGGCGTCCACAAAAAACGGAGCGGCCCGGGGCAGATCCAGCGTGCGGCTGATGGCAGCCACATCGCGCGAGTACCAGCGCTGCTGCGCCGGGTCGTTGGTGCGCAGAAAGCCGCCGCCTGGCTCGGTCATGCGCAACAGCCCCTGGACGGTGGCCGGGCCATCGACGGGGGGCGACGCCTCCAGCCATTGGGCGCGTTGCTCCTGGGGCACAAAACCCCGGTTCACCAGCACCTGGGTGCCGTCATCCCGTTCCAGGGCCGTCATCACCCAGAACCCCGCGCCCAGCTCGGTGACGGCCTGCGTCAGCACCGTCTTGCCTGGCAGCCAGCGGCCCTCAAAGACCACTGGAAGGTACTCATGCTGTGCGGCACTGATGCCGGGCCATTGCGCCACGGGGGGCAGGGCGGCCGGTGCGGCGTGTACCCGTTGGTCCACCCTTTCGATGAGGTCCAGCTTCCAGGTGCGGCGCTGGACCTGCCAGGTGCCCAGCGACACAAAGCCCAGGAACAGGGCCATGCCCAGCACCAGCAGGACTGCGCGGCGCAAGCCCCGGCGCGGCAGTGCCATGGTGGTGGGGGCTGCGTCCATCAGGGCGTGGAGTGTCCGGGCGCCTCGTGCGTGGGCGGCGTGGGCGTGGGGTGCTCCGGCATCATGTTGGCGTTCATGTGGAACATCACCCACAGGGTGCCTGCGATGGCAATGGCCACAAACACCACGGTGAAGATGGTGGACAGCAGCGTCCAGCCCCCTTCGATCTTGCCGTTCATGTGCAGGAAGAACACCATGTGCACCAGGATCTGGATCACGGCGAAGCCGCCCAGCACCAGCACGGCGGTGTTGCGGTCGGCAATCACCTTGGCCATCACCAGCCAGAAGGGAATGGCGGTGAGAATGATGGACAGCACAAACCCGATCATGTAGCCGGAGAGGGTGCTGTGCGGGCCTGCGTCGTGGTGGTGATCGTCGTGCCCATGCGCATCGTGCGCGTGCGTTGCGTGTTGTGCGCTCATTTACAGCACCCCCATCAGGTACACAAAGGTGAAAACGCCGATCCAGACCACATCCAAGAAGTGCCAGAACATGGACAGGCACATCAGGCGGCGGTTGTTCTCGGGGATCAGGCCATGCTTGCCAATCTGGATCATCAGCACCACCAGCCAGATCAGGCCGAAGGTGACATGCAGGCCGTGGGTGCCCACCAGCGTGAAGAACGCCGACAGGAAGGCACTGCGTTGTGGGCCAGCGCCCTCGTGCAGCAGGTGCGAGAACTCATACAGCTCCAGCCCCAGGAAGCACAGGCCAAACAGGCCCGTCACCGCCAGCCACAGCAGCGTACCCTTCACGTCGCCCAGCTGCTTGCGCAGCATGGCAAAGCCGAAGGTGATGGACGACAGCAGCAGGAAGGCCGTGTTGAGGGCCACCAGGGGCAGGTCAAACAGCTGCGCGCCCGTGGGGCCTGCCGCATAGCTGCGGCCCAGCACGCCGTAGGTGGCGAACAGCGCTGCAAAGATGAGGCAGTCGCTCATCAGGTACAGCCAGAAGCCCAGGGCCGTGCCGTTTTCAGGATGGGGCTCGTGCGCGAGGTGGTACTCGCGCGGGGCCAGGGCGCCTGCTGCGGCGCCAGCGTGGATGCGGATATCAGACATGGCGGGCCAGTTGGAGTGTGCGGGCTTCTTCGGTGGAGATCACGTCGGACGCCGGGATGTAGAAGTCACGCTTGTAGTTGAACGTGTGGACGATGGCGGCCAGCAGCAGCGCGGCAAACGACACGCCCGCCAGCAGCCACATGTGCCAGATCAGTGCAAAGCCGAACACCAGCGACAGCCCCGAGATGACCACGCCAGCGCCGGTGTTGGCCGGCATGTGGATGGGCTGGAAGCCCGCCAGAGGACGCTTGTAGCCGTGCTTCTTCATGTCCCACCAGGCATCGATCTCGTGCACCACCGGCGTGAAGGCAAAGTTGTAGTCGGGCGGGGGCGACGAGGTGGCCCACTCCAGCGTGCGGCCGTCCCAGGGGTCGCCCGTCCAGTCGCGCAGTTGTTCGCGCTTGAGGTAGCTGACCACCAGCTGGATCAGGAAGCAGCCAATGCCGGCGGCAATCATGGCCGCGCCGATAGCAGCGATTACGAACCAGATCTGCAGCGACTGGTCTTCGAAGTGGTTGGCACGGCGGGTGACACCCATCAGGCCCAGCACATACAGCGGCGTGAACGCCACCCAGAAGCCTACCAGCCACAGCCAGAAGGAGCGCACGCCCCACGTGCGGTCCAGCTTGTAGCCAAACGCCTTGGGGAACCAGTAGTTGATACCGGCGAACATGGCAAACACCACGCCGCCGATGATCACGTTGTGGAAGTGGGCGATCAGGAACAGGCTGTTGTGCAGCACGAAGTCGGCGGGGGGCACGGCCAGCAGCACGCCCGTCATGCCGCCAATGGCGAACGTCACCATGAAGGCCACGGTCCACATCATGGGCAGCTCAAAGCGGATGCGGCCCTTGTACATGGTGAACAGCCAGTTGAAGATCTTCGCGCCCGTCGGGATCGAGATGATCATCGTCGTGATACCGAAGAAGGTGTTCACGCTCGCACCCGAGCCCATGGTGAAGAAGTGGTGCAGCCACACCAGATATGACAGGATGGTGATACACACCGTGGCGTACACCATGGAGGTGTAGCCAAACAGGCGCTTCTTGCTGAAGGTGGCGACCACTTCAGAGAACACACCGAAGGCGGGCAACACGAGGATGTACACCTCGGGGTGGCCCCAGATCCAGATCAGGTTCACGTAGAGCATGGGGTTGCCGCCCAGCTCGTTGGTGAAGAAGTTGGTGCCGACATAGCGGTCCAGCGACATCAGCACCAGTGCGGCCGTGAGCACGGGGAAGGACGCCACGATCAGTGCGTTGGTGCACAGGGCGGTCCAGGTGAACACGGGCATCTTCATCAGGCTCATGCCTGGCGCGCGCATCTTGATGATGGTCACGATCAGGTTGATGCCCGAGAGCGTGGTGCCCACCCCGGCAATCTGCAGCGCCCAGATGTAGTAGTCCAGGCCGGTGCTCGGGCTCTGCGCCCCCAGGTTGGACAGCGCCAGCCAGCCGGAGGTGGAGAACTCGCCCAGGAACAGCGACACCATCACCAGCACGGCACCGGCCGTGGTCATCCAGAAGCTGAAGTTGTTCAGGAACGGGAAGGACACGTCGCGCGCGCCGATCTGCAGCGGCACCAGGTAGTTCATCAGCCCTGTGACCAGCGGCATTGCCACGAAGAAGATCATGATCACGCCGTGGGCGGTGAAGATCTGGTCGTAGTGGTGCGGCGGCAGGTAGCCCATGTTGTCGCCAAAGGCCATGGCCTGCTGCAGGCGCATCATCACTGCGTCGGCAAAGCCGCGCAGCAGCATCACCAGGCCCAGGATCATGTACATGATCCCGATCTTCTTGTGGTCGATGCTGCAGATCCAGTCGCGCCACAGCGGGCCCCACAGGCGGAACTTGGTGATGCCCGCCATGACGGCGATGCCGCCCAGGACCACGGCAATGAAGGTCCACAACACGATGGGTTCGTGCGCCATCGGCACGGTGTCCCAGCTCAGGCGGCCCAGCGCCCAATGGGATGGAGAAAGGGTTTCAGAGGTCATAGGGAGACTCATTGGCGGATGCTGGTGCCGGAAGTGGGAGCCGGCGCATTGCGGGTTTCGAGTGCAGCCACCACCTGGGCGGCGTTTTGCACGGTGCAGACGTCCTGGGGCAGGTTCAGCCCCGCAGCGCGCATGTAGGCGTCGCCACCACTGGCGTCAATGGCCATCATGTGGTGCATGCACATCTTTCCGTCTTCCACGCAGCGGTTAAGCACCTTGTCGTACAGGCCTTCTTCCACTGAGGCAAAGCGCTGCACCGGGTCGCGTTCGCTGGGCTTCACCAGGTTCAGGTAGGTGCCCTTGTCCAGGGGCTTGCCTTCGGTCTTGGCCTTTTGCACCCACTGGGCAAAGTCCTCGTTGCTCAAGCCATGGAACTTGAACGTCATGCCCGAAAAGCCCGCGCCGCTGTAGTGCGACGACATGCCCTTGAACACGCCGGGCTTGTTGATCACCGCGTTCAGCTCGGTCTGCATGCCGGGCATGGCGTAGATCATGCCGGCGAGGTCGGGCACGTAAAACGCGTTCATGGTGGACGTGGCCGTCAGCTTGAACAGGATGGGGCGGTCCACCGGGGCCGCCACTTCATTCACCGTGGCAATGCCTTGCTCGGGGTAGAAGAACAGCCACTTCCAGTCCATGGCCACCACCTGCACCTCGAGCGGCTTCACATCGGCGGGCACGGCGCGCTGCGCGTCGATGCGGTCGAGGGGACGGTAGGGGTCGAGCTTGTGCGTCCCGATCCAGGTGATGGCGCCCAGCGCGATGATGATCAGCAAGGGCACGGTCCAGATCACCAGCTCCAGCGTCGTGGAGTGGTGCCATTCGGGGTCGTACTCGGCCTCGGTGTTGCCCTGGCGGTATTTCCAGGCAAACAGCAGCGTCAGCGCGATGACGGGCACGATGATGATGAGCATCAGCAGCGTGGCGGTGATGACCATCTGCCCTTGCTGGGCAGCGATGTCGCCGGCGGGGTTGAGCACGACAGCCTTGCTGCAGCCTGCCAGGCTGCCCAGGGCTGCCAGAGCGAGCAGCCAGGTGGGCCCACGAAGTTGGGGAAGTTTGAGCATGTGAAGAGCGCGATCAATGCGTTTCAGGGTAAACGCGGATAACGGGATGTGTGCGAATGTACTAGCGCTAGCTTTTTTGTCGATTGGACATTTTGTCCAAGGTCAACCCAATTCGCACAATTTGCACCAATTTGGTGCAAATTGCGGTTTCCATGACATTTCCAGCCCCTGGCATAGTGAAAGCGCACTTGTGGGCGGCAGAAGTTGCGTGTAGAACGAGGTGGTCTCACCCCGTCAGTTAGCTACACAACGTCAAGGAGCTATGTTCATGAGCAGCCCCGCCACTGCCACCTATCCTGCGGCCGGTTTTCACGAAAGCGCCGCCTCTCTCTCGCGGGCTGATACGCATGAAGACGTCACCCCCAGCGAAATCGCTGTGGGCGTGATCATCGGGCGCTCGTCCGAGTATTTCGACTTCTTTGTTTTCGGGATCGCCTGCGTTCTTGTCTTCCCATCTTTCCTGTTTCCCTTCCTGTCCCGCCTGGACGGCACGCTGATGGCCTTTGCGTTGCTGGCTGTCGCCTTCGTGGTGCGCCCGGTGGGGACCGCCATCTCCATGGCCATCCAACGGCGCTGGGGGCGGGGCACCAAGCTGACCATTGCGCTGTTCATGCTGGGCGTCTGCACCGTGGGCATGGCCTTTTTGCCTGGCTACAAGGATGTGGGCACTACAGCCATCGTGGCGTTGCTGATCCTGCGTGTGGGCCAGGGCCTGGCGCTGGGCGGCTCGTGGGACGGCCTGCCGTCGCTGCTGGCCATGTCGGCCCCCAAGGAGCGCCGGGGCTGGTACGCCATGATCGGCCAGCTGGGCGCGCCGCTGGGCTTTGTGCTGGCTGCCGGCCTGTTTGCCTACCTGTACAGCAGCCTCACGGTGCAGGAGTTTTTGGCCTGGGGCTGGCGCTATCCGTTTTTTGTGGCCTTTGCCGTGAACGTGGTGGCCCTGTTCGCGCGTCTGCGCCTCGTCGTGGGGCAGTCGTATTCCGAACTGCTCAAGGACCGCGAGCTGCAGCCTGTGCCCGTGAGCCGCGTCATGCGTGACGAAGGCAGCAACGTGCTGCTGGGGGCTTTTGCGGCGCTGGCCAGCTTTGCGCTGTTCCACCTGGTCACGGTGTTCCCGCTGTCGTGGATCACGCTGTACTCCGACCAGCCTGTCACCCAGATCCTGGGCGTGCAGATCGTGGGCGCCTTTCTGGCCGCTGGCGCCATCATGGTGTCGGGCTGGCTGTCGGACCACCTGGGCCGCCGCAAGCTGCTGGGCGGCATGGCGGTGCTGATCGGCGTGTTCAGCTTCATGGCGCCTGTCCTGCTCAACACCGGTGAGGTGGGCAGCACCATGTTCCTGCTGCTCGGCTTTGTGCTGCTGGGCCTGTCGTACGGCCAGGCATCGGGCACCGTGACGGCCAATTTCTCGCCCCAGTACCGTTACACCGGTGCGGCCCTGTCGGCCGACTTGGCCTGGATCATCGGCGCGGCGTTTGCTCCCCTGGTGGCTCTGTATCTGTCGTCGCAGTTCGGTCTGCTGGCGGTGACGGTGTACCTGCTGTCGGGCGTGGCCTGCACGCTGGGCGCGCTGAACCTGAACCGCCGCATGGAGCGGCGCGACCGCTGATTCACATCGGTGATCTGCTATTGAATGTATAGCTTGCAGCGCATGTTCCACTAGCGCTACAGGCGTAAAAGACCAAAAAAAGCGCCCGGTTCTACCGGGCGCTTTGCTTTTTGGGGGCTCACGAGGCGCGGCTCATTTCAGTACCGGCGCCAATGACTGCAGGCTTCAAACGCCTCAGTAAGCGCCGCCGCGCATGGACCGTGATAGGGCATAGGCAAGTGGGGCGAAGGCCCCGCTGCAGAAGGGCAAGCCCTTCCAGAGCGCGGCGTCCCGCTCAGTCCTGGGGCCGGAAGCCGATGGTCAGCGAAGGCGGCACGCGACCGTCCACATCGCGCGGCAACGTTTCGGTCTTGTCCAGGGCCCGCAGCACGGCGTCGTCCCAGGCCTTGTTGCCGCTGGACTGCACCAGGCGCTTGCCCACGATGGTGCCGTCGGGCGACAGGCGCACCTCGACTTCGGCCCGGGGGTTGCCCGAGATCGCGTCGGGGTACACGATGTTGGGCTTGACCTTCGCCGCCACCTTGCCGCCGTAGCTGCCCGAGGGGCCTGCGCTGCGCAGGGCCGTGCCTGTGGCGTTCTCGCCCCCCGTGGCTCCGGCCAGGCCCTGGATGCGGCGTAGGTTCGCCTCGCGCTGTTCGGCCAGATGCTTGGCCTCGGCTTCCGCCTTGCGCTTGGAGGCTTCGTCGGCCTTGCGCTTGTCTTCGGCCAGCTTCTTCTGCTTGTCCTGCTCGGCCTTCTTCTGTTCGGCCAGCTGTTTCTCGCGCTGTTCCTTCTCCTTGTCCCGCTCTTTTTGCAGGCGCTCCTTTTTCTCCTGCTCCAGGCGGTCGCGGCGTTCTTCTTCCTTGCGATCACGCTCGCGTTTTTCGCGCAACTGCTGTTGCTCGCGGGCCTTCTTTTCCTGTTCCAAGCGCTTCTTCTCACGCTCGATGGCAATGTCTGCCTCGCGGTTGTCCGGCGGCTCCGCGGCCCGCACGGGCGGGGGTGGTGGGGCAGGCGGGGTGACCTGCTGCACGGGAGGAGGAGGGGGCGGCGGTGGGGGCTCCACGGCGCGTGGCGCTGCTTGTGTGGGCACGGCGGCCCACAGCTCGGCTTCTACGGCAGGTTGGTCGGCCGTGTTCTTCCAGTTCACGCCCCAGGTCAGCGCGCCGATAAGCACCGCGTGCACCAGCACCGCCAGCGTGATGGCGCGCAGGCGCGCCGGTGGGCGGGGCGGGGCAAACTGGTCGCGGTCGGTGTGGGCGTGCATGGGCGTCTGAGCGGTGCCGGGCGGGTTCGGTTCAACCGCCTTGCTTGACCGACAGGCCTACGCGTTGGACGCCTGCCTTTTGCAGGGCGTCCATCGCCTTCACCACGGTTTCGTACTGCACGCCCTTGTCGGCACTGATGACCACGGCGCTCTCGGGCCCCTGGCCTTTTTGCCAGCGGCTGGCGGCGTCGCCGATCTCGCGCTGGTTCAGGCTGCGCGTGGCCTCGGGGGTCTTGAACTGCAGCGTGCCGTCCTTGTTGACGATGACCTGGGCCACCACCTTGGGCATGTTCTTGCTCTTGCCCACGCTGGGCACATCGACCACGCCTGGGGTGAGCATGGGCGCCGTCACCATGAAGATGATGAGCAGCACCAGCATGACGTCGATGAACGGGACCATGTTGATCTCGTTGATGGTGCGGCGGCCTCGGCCGCGGGATGCCATGGCGGGCATGGGGCGCCTCCCGGATCAGTGGCCCGAGGCCGTGTGGCCCGTGGACGCGGGCTGTGCGCCCAGGTTTCGCTGCAGGATGTTGGAGAACTCTTCGATGAAGGTCTCCTGGTGCGTGGCCACGCGGTCGATGTCGCGTGCAAAGCGGTTGTAGGCGATCACTGCGGGGATGGCCGAGAACAGGCCGATGGCGGTGGCGACCAGCGCCTCGGCAATGCCCGGGGCCACCGTGGCCAGCGTGACTTGCTCCATGCCGGCAAAGCCGGTGAAGGCGTGCATGATGCCCCACACGGTGCCGAACAGGCCCACATACGGAGACACCGAGCCGACCGACGCCAGGAAGGACAGGCTGGACTCGACCACATCCATCTCGCGCTGGAAGCTTGCGCGCATCGCGCGGCGAGCGCCGTCCAGCAGGGTGCCGGGGTCGGTGATGCGGCGTTCACGCAGCTTCTGGTACTCGCGCATGCCGCTGGCAAAAATGCGCTCCATGGGGCCGGCCTGCTTGGCGTTTTGGGCGGCCGCTGCATACAGGTCGTTCAGGCTGGTGCCCGACCAGAACTCGCGCTCGAAGTCTTCGTTCAATGTCTTCACGCGCTTCAGGGCAAACAGCTTGCGGAAGATGGCGGCCCAGCTGGCCACCGACACGCCCAGCAGCAGCAGCATCACGAGTTGCACCACCCAGCTGGCGTGCAGCACCAGGGAGATGATGGACATGTTTTGGGAATTCATGGTGTGAGTTGTTCCAGGAGGGTGCTTGGAATTCTGGCGGGGCGCATCGTCGCTGCGTCAACCCATCCGATGCGGATGGTGCCTTCGGTCAGCAAGGTGGGGGGCTGGTCGGTCATCTGCTCTGGTTTCAGGAGCGCCTGCTGCACTATTGTCAACGATGCGCGGCCACTGCTCTGCAGAGTGGCAGTAACAATCAGTTCATCGTCCAGCCGTGCGGGGCGGTGGTAGCGCAGCTGCGCGTCGGTTACGACAAACATGCAGCCGGTTTGTTCCCGAAGAAGCTGCTGACCCACGCCCAGCGAGCGCAGCCATTCGGTGCGCGCGCGCTCGAAGAACTTGAGGTAGTTGGCGTAGAACACGATGCCGCCTGCATCGGTGTCCTCCCAGTAAATCCGGATCGGAAATTCAAACGCCATCGTGGGTTCGCTCGCCTTCGTCATCCAAGCAGCTTGCGCAGCCGCTCCACGGACTCCTGCAATTGCGCCATCGAGTTGGCGGTCGAGAAGCGGATGAAGCGCTCGGGCTCGGCCGTTCCAAAGTCGCGCCCCGGTGTCACGGCAATGTGCGCGCGGCGCATCAGCTCAAACGCAAAGTCCCAGCTGCCGGTCACGCCCAGGCGCTGCGCGGCCTGCGTGCAGTCGGCCCAGGCGTAGAAGGCGCCATCGGGCATCACGGGCACGTTCAGGCCCAGCGACTGCAGCGCGGGGATGAAGAAGTCGCGCCGGGCCTTGAACTCGGCGCGGCGGCGTTCGTATTCGGCAATGCTCTCGGCCTCGAAACAGGCCAGCGCCGCGTGCTGTGACACGGTGCTGGCACAGATGAATAGGTTCTGCGCCAGGCGCTCGACCACGGGCACCATCGCGTCGGGCACCACCATCCAGCCCAGGCGCCAGCCGGTCATGTTGAAGTACTTGCTGAAGCTGTTGATGCTGATGATGTTGTCGTCGATGGCGAGCGCGGTGTGACCAAACTCTTCTTCGTATGACAGGCCCAGGTAGATCTCGTCGATCATCGTGATGCCGTCGTGCGACCGCACCACGTCGTGGATGCGGCGCAGCTCATCGGGCGCAATCGAGGTACCGGTGGGGTTGGATGGCGAGGCCAGCAGCACGCCGCGCGTTTTTGCATTCCATGCCGCGCGCACCTTGTCGGCGCTCAGCTGGTAGCGCTCTGCGGCCGTGGTGGGCAACAGCACGGCCTTGCCCTCGGCAGCACTCACAAAGTGGCGGTTGCAGGGGTAGCTGGGGTCGGGCATCAGGATCTCGTCACCCGACTCGATGAGCGCCAGGCACGCGAGCTGCAGCGCGGCCGATGCGCCTGCTGTGACCACGATGCGGCGCGCAGGCACGTTGACGCCGAAGCGGGTCTGGTACCAGCCGCTGATGCGCTCGCGCAGCGCATCCAGGCCCAGCGCATTGGTGTACTGCGTGGCGCCGCTGTGCACGGCACGGGCGGCGGCTTCCTGCACCAGGGGTGGGGCGGTGAAGTCGGGCTCGCCGATGTTCAAGAAGATCATCGGCTCGCGCGTGCCGGCTACCTCGCGGGCCAGGGCCTGTGCGGCCTTGGCCACTTCCATCACGTAAAACGGTTCGATGCGCTCGGCGCGCGAGGAAAACTTCATGGCAATGGCATCCTGCCCAGAGCGGGCGTGCGGTCGCGGGGGGCGCGAAAAGATAAGGAAGCGAAGCAGCCCCGGTCACAACGGCGGGGCTGGGGCAACGTCAGGCGGCGCCCGCGCCTGCGGCCTTGTCGGCGGCCACTTCCACAGCGCGCAGCTTGGGGGCCAGACCGTTGAGTACGGCATTCACGTACTTGTGCCCGTCCGTGCCGCCAAACTCCTTGGCGAGTTCAATGCACTCGTTGAGCACGACGCGCCAGGGCACATCCAGGCAGTTCTGGAACTCGTACACGCCGATCCACATGGTGGCGCGCTCGATGGGCGAGATCTCCGCCATCTTGCGGTCCAGCAGCGGGGTGATCAGTGCGTCCATGCTGGCGGCATGCTCGATGCAGCCATGCAGCAGTGCGTCGTAGTGCGCCGAGTCGGCCTTGTGAAAGCCCGCCAGGTCGCGGGTGAACGCGTCGATGGCCGCCGCGTCGTTGCCGCCCACCAGGTGCTGGTACAGCGCCTGCAACGCAAACTCTCGCGCGCGGCTGCGGTTGGACTTGGCGGCTGCCTTGCGCGTGCCGGTGCTCTTGAGACCCGTGCGGGTCTGCTTGGGAGGGCGTGCCGACGACGGCGTGGGGGTGTTTTCGCTCATGACAACTCGTCCAGCAGGTTGGCCATCTCCACCGCGACGCGGGCCGCATCGGTGCCCTTTTCGGTCTGGCGGGCAATGGCTTGTTCCATGTTCTCGGTGGTGATGATCGCGTTGGCGATCGGGATCTGGTAGTCCAGCGACAGGCGTGTGACGCCCGCGCCGGATTCGTTGGCCACCAGCTCGAAGTGGTAAGTCTCGCCACGGATGATGCAGCCCAGTGCGATCAGCGCGTCGTATTCATCGCTCTCTGCCATGGCCTGCAGGGCCACAGGCACTTCAAGTGCGCCGGGCACCAGCACATGCTTGATGTGCTTTTCTTGCACGCCCAGGGCCAGCAGCTCTGCGCGGCAGGCGGCGGCCAGGGTGTTGGTGATGCTCTCGTTGAAACGGGCCTGCACGATGCCGATGTGCAGCTTCTTGCCGTCCAGTTTGTCTGCGGTGCCTTTGTCTGCGCCAAACATAGTGATCCTGTTCCTGTCTTTATTCTTTGGGGATGAAGCCGGTGATTTCGAGGCCGTAGCCGGTCATGCTGGGCATGCGGCGCGGCTGGCCCATCAGGGCCATCTTGTGCACGCCGCACTCGCGCAGGATCTGCGCGCCCACGCCGTAGGTGCGCAGGTCCATGCGGCCGCGCTCGGGCGCCTGGGCGGAGCGGGCGGTGCCTTCAAACTGCGCCAGCAGTTGTGCGGCGCTTTCGCCGCAGTTGAGCAGCACGGCCACGCCCTTGCCTTGTTTGGCGAGGTATTGCAGGCTGGTGTCCAGGCCCCACGAGTGCATGGAGCGGTTGATTTCGAGCGCATCGAGCACCGACAGCGGCTCGTGCACGCGCACGGGCACCACGTCGTCTGCACTCCACTGGCCCTTGACCAGCGCCAGGTGCACGGCCTGGCTGGGCTTGTCGCGGAACGCGTGGGCGGTGAACTCACCGTAGGCAGTTTGCAGCGTGCGCTGGCCCACCTTTTCGACCAGCGACTCGTTGCGGCTGCGGTATTCGATCAGGTCGGCGATGGTGCCGATCTTGATGCCGTGCTCGGCCGCAAACAGCTGCAGATCGGGCAGACGGGCCATGGTGCCATCGTCCTTCATGATCTCGCAGATCACCGAGGCGGGGCTGCAGCCCGCCATGGCGGCCAGGTCGCAACCGGCTTCGGTATGGCCCGCGCGCATCAGCACGCCGCCATCCACGGCCTGCAGGGGGAAGATGTGGCCAGGCTGCACCAGGTCGGTGGGCTGGCTGCTGCGGTCCACAGCCACCTGCACGGTGCGGGCGCGGTCAGCGGCCGAGATGCCGGTGGTCACGCCCTCAGCAGCTTCGATGGAAACGGTGAAGGCGGTGCTGTACACGGTGCCATTGCGCGCAGCCATGGGCGGCAGCTTGAGGAACTCGCAGCGCTCGCGCGTGAGCGTCAGGCAGATTAGGCCCCGGCCGAAGCGGGCCATGAAGTTGATGGCCTCGGGCGTCACGTGGTCGGCGGCCAGGACGAGGTCGCCTTCGTTTTCGCGGTCTTCTTCATCCACCAGGATGACGATGCGCCCGGCGCGCATCTCGGCCACGATGTCCTCGACGGGCGAGATCGGCACAGGGGTGAGGGGGGTGTTCATGGAAGGTTGGGGCTTTCTGTGGAGCCTCTGGCGGCTTGCCAGCTGGCGGTGTGCTGCAGCACAGGTCCCCGTGGCCGGGGGCAACGGCTGTGCCCCCAAGAAACCGCCCCAAAGAACATGCGATGCGGCGCTGCCGCACGTCAAAGGGGCATCGTGCCCCCAAAGCCCCGGATTTTAGTGCACCGGGGCCTGCTTGGCTTCTGAAAGGTGCCTCGCCTGACGCAGATCAGATGGCGCTGCCCTGCAGCACCACGTCCGACGTGGGGTAGGCCACGCAGGGCAGCACGCAGCCTTCTTCCTTTTCTTCGGCCGTGAGGCCCGGCCATTCAATGGCGTAGCGCACGGTGCCTTCGACCAGTTGGCCCAGGCAGGTGCGGCAGGTGCCATTGCGACAGGAGCTGGGCCAGTCGATGCCGCCTTGCTCCAGGGACAGCAGCAGCGGCTGCTCGGGCCAGGCGTCGCACTGGGCGCCCTCGGGCTCGACCTTGGCGATGAAGAAGGGGGCGGCGGTGGGTGTGCTCATGGGGGTGTCAATTCAGAGGTTGCGGGCGGCGTGGGTCCACACCAGCAGCAGGTTGTTGGCGGGCATGGCGTGCCGCGCGGCCAGTTGCAAGCCGGCCTGGGCAGCCACAGCGGCCACGTCTTCGATGCGGCGAATGCCCCAGGCGGCGTCTTGCGCGCGCAGGCTGGCGTCAAAGGCCAGGTTGCCCGGGGCGGTGGGCACGCCGTCTTCCAGGTAGGGCCCGTAGGTGACCAAGCGGCCGCCCGGTGCCAGGTGCCGCGCCGCGCCCTGCATCAGCCCCGTGCAGCAGGCCCAGGGGGCGATGTGCAGCATGTTGGCGCAGTAGATGAGGTCCAACGACGCTGCACCAAATGCCGGGCCGTCGCTGGGCCAGCGGTCGTGCAGGACGTCCAGCCGCCGTGGCGCTTGCACGTTGTGGGCACCCGCCTGCGCCGCCCAGCCGGTGATCGAGCCAAAGTGGGTGTCCTGCAGGTCGGTGGGCTGCCAGGTCCAGCCGGGCAGGGCGGCTGCAAAGTGCGCGGCGTGCTGGCCGGTGCCACTGGCGATCTCCAGCGCAGCGCCTGCGTGAGGCAAGAGGGTCAGCAGCTGGGCCCGGATGGGGCCCTGGTTGCGCTCGGCGGCGGGGCTGTGCTGAAGGAGGGGTGTGGACACGGAGTTTTGGGAATTTTTGGCCGCAAGCGCAGATAAAACATGCGCTGGCAGCTATGAAATCAGGAGCAAGCATCAGGCCGCCGCCGTGGACTGTACCGCAGACGCTTTACCCGTCCGCATTGCCTGTTTTTTCAGCGAGACAAGAAGTGTCCTTGTAAATCAATGACTTAAGACCGTCATACAAGGCTTGTTCACAGTTATCCACAAGATTGTCCAGTGCAGGCAGGGATAACCGGGGGTTTTGGTGCGCTCTGTGGGGTGTGGACGCAGAGCAGCAGAAGGGCTCACGTGATTGCCTGTTTTTTGTGCGCCACAAGGATATCCATTGAAAATCAACCACTTAGGCGTGCAATACAAGGCTTATCCAAGGTTATCCACACCATTGTCCAGTGCGTGCTGGGATAACCGGGGTCTCTGTTTTGTGAGTTGCCTAAAATTGAGGCAATGCAGGGTGTTTCCTTGCAAATCAAGCACTTGGCGATGTCATACAGGACTTGCCAAAACTTATCCACATGATTGTCCAGTGCGGGCAGGGATAACCCGGCGGGGTGCCCCGGCAGCGCGCGCGGAGCCTCCGCCCCGTCCGTTCAGGCCGTGACCTTCACACCCTTCCAGAACGCGACGCGGCCCTTGATCTCGGCGGCCTCGGGCTTGGGGTCGGCATAGAACCAGGCGGCGTCGGTGTTCATCTCGCCGTTGACCAGCAGCGACAGGTAGCTCGCCTGGCCCTTCCACGCGCAGGTGGTCTTGTGGTTGCTGAAGGTAAAGAACTCACGTTGGAGCGAGCTTTCGGGGAAGTAGTGATTGCCCTCTACCACCACGGTGTCGTCGCTCTCGGCAACCACCACGTCGTTCCAGACTGCTTTCATGGGAGATCCTTTGTAAAAATGCCTTGAGGCGCTTGATGGGAAAGCGCGGGCAGCTATCAGATAGGGAGCGTTGATACGGGGGCATTGCGTCCACCGCCGCCCCCGCCAGAATGTGGGCATGAGCACCTTACCCGATTATTCCCAAGGAGTCGCTTGCGTGCGCGGCCAATACGTCCCCATTGGCGAGGCCGCCATTCCCATCACCGACTGGGGCTTTCTGCGGTCCGACGCCACCTACGACGTGGTCACGGTGTGGGAGGGGGCGTTCTTTCGGCTCGATGCGCACCTGGAGCGGTTCTTGGCCAGCTGCGCACGTTTTCGCCTGGACCCCGGACGGTCCGCGGCCGAGATCACCGCCGTGCTGGAGCAATGCGTGCGCCTGTCGGGCCTGCGCAATGCGTACGTGGAGATGATCGTCACCAGGGGCCAGCCGCCCTGGGGCTCGCGCGACCCGCGCCAGGCCCAGAACCAGTTCTATGCGTTTGCCGTGCCCTATGTGTGGATCGCCAACGAGGCGCAGCGCGAACGCGGGCTGAACCTGGTGGTGAGTGATGTGCAGCGCATTCCTGCCAACAGCGTGGACCCGCGTGCCAAAAATTACCACTGGAACGATCTCACCATGGGGTTGCTGGGCGCGCTGGACGCAGGCGGGGACACCGTGGTGCTCAGCGACGGGGCGGGCAACGTGGTGGAGGGGCCGGGGTTCAACGTCTTTTGCGTGAATGCACAGGGCTGCATCGTCACGCCGGCCGAAGGCGTGCTGGAGGGGATTACCCGGCGCACTGTCATTGAGATGGCGGCAGCATTGGGCCTGCCGCTGCAGGACCGGGCCTTGCCGGCTGCAGAACTGCGCGGCGCGCGCGAGGTGTTCCTGTCCACATCGGGTGGCGGCGTGTTGCCTGTGACGCGGGTGGATGGGCAACCGGTGGGCCGCGGCACCGTAGGCCCGGTGGTACGCCAGCTGGTGCAGACCTACTGGGACTGGCACCGCGACCCGCGCTACAGCCAGCCCGTGAACTATGACGCTGCATGACGCAGTAATAACCCGCTGAGCGACTGCATCGCGCCCTTGCGGCACGGCGTTGGCTGGCCCGGGCCGCGCTGGTGTCAGGGGCAGCGCCCAGTGCAATGGATCGTTGAGTCGCCTGCGCAACCGCCCCAGCGCGTCGCGTGGCTTACAGTGCTTGCCACGCGCGGCGCGCACGCGCTGCCCGCTTTCAACCAACGAACAAGCAACAGGAGAACCTGGGATGGATATCGAATTCAAGGGCCGCGTGGCCATCGTGACGGGTGCAGGCGGTGGCCTGGGCCGCCAGCATGCACTGGCGCTGGCCAAGCGCGGCGCCAAGGTGCTGGTCAATGACCTGGGCGGCGCGGTGGACGGCAGCGGCGGCACGGTGACGGCCGCGCAGGCTGTGGTCGACGAGATCCGCGCCGCAGGCGGCGAGGCGCTGGCCAACGGTGCATCGGTTACCGACTTTGCGGCCGTCGAGGCCATGGTGCAGCAGGCCATCGACGCCTGGGGCAGGGTGGACATCTTGGTCAACAACGCCGGCATCCTGCGCGACAAATCATTTGCCAAGATGGACATGGCCGACTTCCGTCTGGTGGTGGATGTGCACCTGATGGGCGCGGCCAACTGCTGCAAGGCCGTGTGGCCGCACATGGTGGCCCAGCAATATGGCCGCATCGTCATGACGACCTCGTCCACCGGCCTGTATGGCAACTTTGGCCAGGCCAACTACGGCGCCGCCAAGCTGGCCCAGGTGGGGCTGATGCAGACCCTGGCCATCGAAGGCGCCAAGTACAACATCCATGCGAACGCCCTGGCCCCCACGGCCGCCACGCGCATGACCGAGGGCCTGATGCCCCAGGAGGTGCTGGACGCCCTCAAGCCCGAGGCCGTGGTGCCCGCCATGCTGGTGCTGGCGCACGAAAGCGCGCCCACGCGCACCATTTTGTGTGCCGGTGCGGGCACGTTTGAAGCGGCCCACATCACGCTCACACAGGGCATCCACCTGGGGATTGGCGCCGATGTGCCCGAGCAACTGGCAGCCCGCCTGGCCGAGGTGACCGACCGTGCGGGCGAGCAAGTACCACAAAGTGGCGCAGCGCAAGGAACCAACGAAGTTGGAAAGGCTTTGGCCGCAAGGGCTTGACACCCCCGTGGGCGCGCCAGCGCTCAACGTGCTAAGTTCCGGGCCGACAGAAGTTGGATCGATATAAACACATGAACAAACTGCACGAGAGACTGGCCGCCTACCCGGCGCACGCCCTGGGGGGGATTCGCCGCGGCATCGAAAAGGAAGGGCTGCGTGTGCTGCCCACCGGCGGCCTGGCCCTCACGCCCCACCCGCTGGCGCTGGGCTCGGCCCTCACACACCCCCTGATCACCACGGACTACAGCGAGTCGCAGCTGGAACTGATCACCGGCGCCCACAAGGGTGTGCAGCAGTGCCTGGACGAGCTGACCGAGGTGCACCAGTTCGTGCACCACACCCTGAAGAACCACGGCGGCGAGTTGCTCTGGGCGTCCAGCATGCCCTGCGGCCTGCCCACGGACGAGACGATTCCCATTGGCCGCTACGGCAGCTCCAACGTGGGCCGCGCCAAGAGCGTGTACCGCATGGGCCTGGGCCACCGCTATGGCCGCCGCATGCAGACCATCTCGGGCATTCACTACAACTGGTCGCTGCCGGGCGTGGACAGCGAGCAGTATTTCGCGCTGATCCGCAACTTCCGCCGCCACGCGTTTGTGCTGCTGTACCTGTTTGGCGCGTCCCCCGCGCTGTGCCCCTGTTTTGTGGAAGGGCGCGAGCACGGCCTGCAACGCATGGAGGGGGGCAGTGCGCTGTACCTGCCCCATGCCACCTCGCTGCGCATGGGCCGCCTGGGCTACCAGAGCGACGCACAGGCCACGCTGGCCGTGAGCTACAACGGCCTGACGGGCTACGCCAACTCGCTGCACGAGGCGCTGACCAAGCCGTACCCTGCGTATGAGACCGTGGGCGTGCGCAACCCGGGTGGCGACTACAACCAGCTGGGCACCAGCCTGCTGCAGATTGAAAACGAGTTCTACGGCACCATCCGCCCCAAGCGCACCGTGCGGACCGGCGAGCGCCCGCTGCACGCGCTGCGCGAACGCGGGGTCGAATACGTCGAAGTGCGCCTCATGGACCTGGACCCGTTCGTGCCCGTGGGCATCACCGCGCCCACCATGCGCCTGCTGGACGTGTTTTTACTGCACTGCCTGCTGTCCGACAGCCCGCCCGACACGCCGGCCGAGATTGCCGAGCTCAAGCACAACCAGCACCTCACCGCCGAGCGCGGCCGCGAGAGCGGCCTGCTTCTCACGCGCAACGGTCAGAGCGTGCCGCTGACCGAATGGGGTGCCGAGGTGCTGGCCGCCTGCGAGCCATTGGCTGCTGCGCTGGACGCCACCCACGGCACCGACGACTACAGCGCTGCGCTGCGCGATGCCCGTGCACTGATGGCTGCGCCCGAGCGCACGCCCTCGGCCCGCGTGTTGGACAGCATGGCGCGCAAGCACCAGCACAGCTTTGAAGCCTTTGCGCGCGAGCAGTCCGTGGCCGCCCGCGACGCGCTGCTGGCGCTGCCCTGGACGACCGAGCAGCAGGCGCGCTACCTGGCGATGGCCGACGAGTCGATTGCCGCGCAAAAGGCCATCGAGGCGGCAGACACGCTGCCCTTCGAGGAATGGCGCGAGCAATACATGGCGGTGGAGCAGCTGGGCTGAGCGCCTGGCCGGGTGGCGCCACCAGAGGGGTGGATTAATTTGCTATAAATTTGGTAGCTGCTAGCGCATGACGCACTAGCACTACCAGCCAAAAACGCTGCAAAGTCAGTCTTGCAGCTGCAGCAAGGCCTCTTGCCGCCAGTATTCGGCGGCGCTCAGAAACCCCTCCCACACACAGCCGTTGCAGCCGCGCCCGCAGCAGGTGGTGGGCTCGGGCGGCGGGTTGCGCAGCGTGATGCCCGCAGCGGCTGCGCGCAGCCGCAGCGCCGTGAACGTGGCTTGCGCTGTGGCGCCGTCCACCACCTGTGGCGGAGCCGTCACCTCGTGCAAGCTCATGGCTGACGGCGCCCCGCCTTGGCGCGGCGCAGGCCGTACTGCACGCCAAACGCAATGCCCAGCACCAGTGCAAACCAGCCCACCAGCGACACCTGGCTCATGAGGTCGCGCACGCTGGTGGAGCGAGCCACATAGGGTGCCAGCAAGATGACCAGGCCGATAAGCGCCAGGGTCACGCCCTTGAACAGCAGCTCCTTGTCGGCCTTGGTGGCGTTGGGCTTGCGCGAGGTGTCGAGAGGGGCTGGCATGCAGATAAAAACGCCGTGGCGTGGGCAAAAGGAAGACCGCGATTATCCTTGCCACCCTCGGACACCTCAGAACAACGTAGAAAGTACCCCGCATGGCCATCCAGTGGTTCCCCGGTCACATGCACCTGACCCGCAAAGCCATCACCGAACGCATCAAGGACATTGACGTGGTGATCGAGGTGCTGGACGCGCGCCTGCCCGGCTCCAGCGCCAACCCGCTGCTGGCCGAGATCACGGGCCACAAGCCCACGCTCAAGGTGCTCAACAAGCAGGACGTGGCCGACCCCGAGCGCACGGCGTTGTGGGTGGACTGGTACAACGCCCAGAGCGACACGCGCGCCGTGCCGCTCGATGCCAGCGACCCCGCGCCTGCGCGCAAGCTCATCGACGGATGCCATGCGCTGTCGCCGAACCGGGGGGGCATGGCCAAGCCCATGCGCGTGCTGATCTGCGGCGTGCCCAACGTGGGCAAGTCCACCCTGATCAACACGCTGTCGAACAAGCGCCAGGCCAAGACCGGTGACGAGGCCGGCATCACCAAGCTGGAACAGCGCATCACCCTGGCCGACGACTTCTACCTGTGGGACACCCCCGGCATGCTGTGGCCGCGCATCGTGGTACCCGAGACCGGTTACAACCTGGCCGCCAGTGGCGCCGTGGGCCGCAATGCGTATGACGAAGAACTGGTGGCGCTGGAGCTGCTGCGCCGCCTGCAGAAGCATTACGCCCCCTTGCTGGAGGCACGCTACAAGCTGGGCCTGCCCGCGGGTGCGGTGGCCGAGATGCACGACGAAGAACTGCTCGAAGCCATTGGCCGCAAACGCGGCGCCATGCTGGGCGGTGGCCGGGTCAATCTGCAAAAGACGGCCGAGATCGTGATGACCGATTTCCGCAGCGCCATCCTGGGCCGCATTACGCTGGAGACCCCGGCCGAGTTCGAGGCTTGGCGCGCTGCGGGCCTGGCGGAAGACGCCAAGCGCCAGGCCAAGAAAGACGCGCGCGCCAAGGCCAAGGGCAAGGGCTCTGGCGTGCGAGAGCCAGCACCCGATAGCGACACGGACTGAGCCGTAGGGCCTGCGTCGGCCGGCCCCGGGCTTGCAGCGGCCGCCTTGCATCTGCCGTACCGGCGTGTGCGGCTGCGGTGCTGTCCGTGCCGATGCCGATGGGCGGGCGCCGCAGCCGCGCCGGTGGCGTTTTGTTCATAGGCGTTTTCTATGCCTGCGGTTACGATGGCTTCCTCCCCCGCACATTCCGTTGCCATGGCCGAAGCCCCCGCTGTTCCGCTGCCAGACCACGAAGACGCCACGACGCGCCACCTGGTGCGCGTGGCAGGCTGGGCCGTGATGTTGCTGGGTTTTGTCATTGGTTTGCTGCTGCTGCGGGACGAGCCGGTGCAGCCGGTGCGGGTGGCTCTCAATTTCGCGGCAGGCTGCATTGGCGGCACGGCGCTGCTGCTGGCGCGCTGGCGGCGCTGGACGCTGGCCACCCATCTGCTGGTGTGGGGCGTGTGGGTGTCCGTGTCGCTGGTGGCCGCCCGCAACGGCGGCGTGAACGGCCCCAACCTGCTGAACTACCCGGTGATCATCGTGCTGGCGGGGTGGCTGCTGGGCGTGCGTGCCACGCTCACGCTGGTGGGGCTCACGGCCTTGCTGTTTCTGGGTTTCATCTGGGCGGACATTCAGGGCCTGCTCAAGCCGGTGCAGGTGGCCAACCGCCTGGCGGGTGCGGTGTACTTCGCGGGCATTCTGGCGCTGACGGCCGCGGCCACACTGCTGTCGCGCCGCAACTACATGAGCCGGGTGCGCGAGGCCCAGCAGACCGCGGCCAACCTGGCGGCCAGCGAGGCATCGCTGCGCAAGCTGCTGCGGGCCGTGGAGCAAAGCCCCGAGGCCATCGTCATCATCGATCTGCGCGAAGACATCGAATACGTCAACGAGGCCTTCGTGCGCCGCACGGGCTATGCGCGCGACGAGGTGGTGGGCCGCTCCTCGGCAGACTATTCGAGCAATGGCTTGGCGCCCGCACAACGCGAAGGGCTGCGCACCACGCTTGCACGCGGCGACAGCTGGGCGGGTGAGCAGGTCAACTACCGCAAGGACGGCCAGGCATTGATCGAGTCTGTCGTGGTGTCCCCCATCCGCCAGCCCGATGGCCGCGTGAGTCACTACGTGGAGCTCAAGCAGGACATCACCGAACGCAAGCGCGCGGCCGACGAGATCCATCGCCTGGTGCATTTCGACAGCCTCACCAGCCTGCCCAACCGCTCCACGTTGATGGAGCGCCTGCATGCACTGCGCGGGCGCCCCGGCCGCGTGCTGTCCACCCAGCACGCCCTGCTGCTGCTGGACCTGGACCGCTTCACCACCTTCAACGATGCGCGGGGCAGCGAAATGGGCGACCGCCTGCTGTGTGCCGTGGCGCTGCGCCTGTCCGAAATCCTGCCCCCGCAGGACCTGCTGGTGCGCGTGGCGGGCGACGAGTTTGCCGTGGTGCTGCATGGCCTGGGGGCCGACGCCTCGCTGGCGGGCCGCCACGCGCTGGCCTTTGCCGAGAAGTTGCAGACCGCCTTGCTGCGCCCCCTGCGCCTGGAGGGTGACGCGCAGGACGCGCAACTGGGCGCCAGTGTGGGCATCACCTTGTACCCGCAAACGGCCGACGACGGCGCACACGACGCGCTGCGGCGCGCTGGCACTGCCCTTCACCGGGCCAAGCAGGCCGGCGGCGGGCGGGCCGCATTTTTTGAACAGGGCATGGGAGAGGCAGCCGAGCAGCGCTTTCGGGTGGAGCGCGAACTGCGCCACGCCATTGGCGCGGGCGAGCTGCGGCTGCACCTGCAATCGCAGGTCGATGTGTCGGGACAGGTCACGGGGGCCGAGGTGCTGGTGCGCTGGCAACACCCGCGCGACGGCCTGGTGGCGCCGGGCGTTTTCATCCCAGTGGCCGAGGAGTCCGATCTCATCGTCAGTCTGGGCGAATGGGTGCTGGCCCGTGCCTGCGCGTTGCTGGCGCAGCCGGTGTTCAGCGAGCGGCGGCTGCGGCTGTCGGTCAACCTCAGCGCCCGGCAGTTTCGCCAGGCGGGCTTTGTGGGGCAACTGCAGGCGTTGCTGGCCGCCACGGGCGCTGACCCTCGGCTGCTCACGCTGGAGGTGACCGAGGGGCTGGTGATCGACGATTTTGACGACGCGGTGGCCAAGATGCGCGCCCTCGCTGCGCTGGGCGTGGACATGTCGCTGGATGACTTTGGCACCGGGTATTCCTCGCTGGCCTACCTCAAGCGCCTGCCGATCCAGGAGCTGAAGATCGACCGGTCATTTGTGCACGAGGCACCCACCAATGCCGACGATGGCGTGCTGGTGGAGGGCATCTTGTCGGTGGCGCGGCACTTTGGCCTGCGCGTGGTGGCCGAGGGGGTGGAGACCCAGGCCCAGGCCGACTTCCTGCGCCAGCGCGCGCCGGACATCGTCTACCAGGGCTACCTGTTTAGCCGCCCCGAGCCCGATGCCCAGTGGCTGGCCCGGCTGACCCAGCCCGCCTGAGACGGAGAAATCGGCGGCGAGCCCTCGGGGCAGGGTGGAACGCTATTGGAAATAAGAATAGCTGCAGGCGCCCGTTGAATATGCGTCTGCAGCTATTTTTTTGATAGCCGATAGTCCTGCTCGTGTGGTGGGCCGTGGTGGCTTACTTGTATTTGTCCTTGTCCTTGCCCTTGGGCAGGATGGTGGTCATCGGCGGCGTGGGCCGGTCGGAGCCACTGTATTCCTTGGGTGGCGAAGTGTCCTTCTTGGGTTTCTTCGCCATCTTGTTGCTGCGCTGTTCGCCTTTGGCCATGGGGCCTCCTTGAAAGGTCTCGGGATGGGACCGTGCAAAGATGGTACGTCACAAAATGCACCCGCAGTCGCTGCGGGGCTTGGCCCCACGCACTGTCTGCAACCTGCGGTGGGCGGCAGAAGGCATAACCAGGTGCCAGACCGTGATGCATTTCGCGAACGCGGTGGTTTGTGGCAGAGCGCAACCCACAGGCCACGTGGTGCGCCGCCAAGCGCTCGCCTATGATGGCTGCGGCCCGCCGTCCTGTCGCAGCGCCGGGTGCAGCGCCAGCTTGCGATGCGTGCCCTCAACCGGAGAATGCCCATGAGCATGAAGCTGTTTCGTCAGTGGGGCGCATCGCTGTGCCTCGGGTTCCTGGTCCTGGCCAGCCAGGCACCAGCCGCTGCGCAAGACCTGCCCGGCGCCAAAGACCACCCGGCCGTGAAGCGTTTTGGCGGCAGCACCATCGTGGGCTACGAGGTGCGCAACTTCGACGCCGTAGAGTTCCAGACCTCCACGTTCAAAGAGTTCGACCTGCAGGCCAACAAGCGGCGCTATGTGCAGCCGCCGCTGGCGCTGGAGGGCAAGCTCACCCGCCTGTGGTACGAGGCCCCGGGTGCCACGCGATCGCTGGAGTTGTTTCGCAACTATGCGAACGACCTCACGGCCAGTGGCTATGCGGTGCTGTACGACTCCACGCGCGACAGCGCAGCAGGCAGCTACACCAACTTCTTGGCCAACTTCAGCAGCGGCCAGCGCGACTTCATCAAGAACAACCGCAGCGAATACGTGATGTACGCCGCCGACGCCAGCTCCGTGCGCACCGGCACCTTCCAGAAGGGCAGCACCACCGTGCGCCTGGTCGCTATCGACTGGCCCAAGGAAGACGCCACCTACAAATCCAGGCAGGGTGCGTACATCGCCGTGGACATCCTGGAGACCAAGGCCATGGAGCAGAACATGGTGGTGGTCAGCGCTTCCGACATCAGCAAGTCCATCACCGCCAATGGCAAGGTCGCCATCTACGGCATCCTGTTCGACACCGGCAAGGCCGATGTGAAGCCCGAGTCCAAACCTTCACTGGAGCAGATCGCCGCGTTCCTGAAGGCCGAGCCCGCCGTCAAACTGCACGTGGTGGGCCACACCGACAGTGTGGGCGTCTTCGACAGCAATCTGGCACTGTCCAAGCGCCGCGCCGATGCCGTGGCCGCCGTGCTGGCCAAGGACTATGGCATCGCCGCTAATCGCCTGGTGGGCAACGGTGTGGCCTCGCTCGCACCCGTAGCCAGCAACAGCAGTGAAGAAGGTCGGGCCAAGAACCGACGGGTGGAACTGGTGCCACAGTGAAGTGCTGGCCGCAGATGGATTCACCGGGGACGGGGACTGTCAGCGCAGTGCATGCACGGCGCTTGCCGGTGCCGACCTGTCAGGCCCCGCTCATGGCGCGCACATGCAACAGCGCCCCATGAGACTTCTTGCGCTTGTATTGGGATTGGGCATTGCGGCGATATCGACAGGTTGCCAGCCGCGAGTCGTGGAGTCCTACGACTTTGGAGTGCAAATCGCGAGGCCTGCTTTTGCGACAGAGGAGGACGTCAAAAAGCTGGCCAACGCAGAGTGTGGAAGCGGGCGAGAAGCCGTGTTCCAACGATTTCACGGCCGTGGTCGGTATGTGTTTGCTTGCAGATCGAAATGAGAGTGTGGTGTGGGCCTGCTAGCGCCCCTTGCCATGGGGCAGAATCCGGCCAGGAGCGGCCCTAGACGCTCTGGTAAAGCGGTCGCTCAGCGTGAAAGAGACCGGCACGTTTTGTCTCACTCACCTTAATCTTCATGTTTGACGTGGTTTCCGTAATCCAAGGGTG
>NZ_LMHQ01000015.1:0-83360 GCF_001428225.1 Acidovorax sp. Root70 | reverse complement strand
GAGCAAGAATACCGGGGAGAGGCAATCGGATACCATTGCTGGATGAAATCACAGTATCAACGGAGCTACTGGAGCTAAGCAGATACCCCTTATAAATATACAGTTTTTTCCAGCAGAAGGCGAGGGATTAAAGATCGCCCGAGAGCGCGAGAGGATGGAAAGATTGTTCTCAATACTGGAACAGTTAGTTTGCGACTAGGTGGTTTTTCCCTGAACACCATCGGCGTACAGTTCATCCCATCGATGAGCCGAACCCGCAAGGCGACTCACCGAACCCGGTTCAGGAATGGTTTTTGACCCGGCTTTTTTGAGACGCTTTTTTAGCTTTTAAGGATTTTCATCATGAACAAGACCGCCCGTTTCCTCTCCGTCGCCGCTGTTGCCGCTTTCGCCGCTTTTGGCGCCCATGCTGATGAAGCCGATGGCTCGCAATTTGCCCTGAAGTTCGACACGAACCGCACCCGCGCTGAAGTGGCTGCCGAAGCCGTTGTCGAAGCCCGCACCCACAACATGGAACCCGCAGGTTCGCGCGTGGTGACCTACAAGTCCACCGCTGACCGCGCTGCCGTGCGTGCCCAGGCTGCCGAAGCTGTGCGCACCGGCCAGATCCCTTCGGGCGAATTCAGCGCCATGTAATTTGGCAGACCAACTGCTGAGATTGGTTTGAAGCAGTTGTGGGACTTCCCATGGTGGTGGCACTTCGCGCGGTGCGGGTGCTGCTGCCATGGGGAGTGTTAACTGAACCGCAGGGGCGGGCAGGCAAAAAGGGCTCCCACTGGGAGCCCTTTTTGTTGGTGCCTGCCGTGTAGCCCCACCCCTCAAAGGCGCCAGGCGCGCCCCTGCAACCTCGCTTACAGCGACGGATCGATCAACACCTTGGCCCCGGTGTTGCGCGGGCCGTAGAACGCAATGGCGTCCGCGCTCAGCGCGCCCGCCAGCGACACGGTGCGCGCGTAGTGGCTGGCAAACGTGGTCTTCAGCTCGGCCGCCACACGCTGGCGCAGCGCCTGCGTCGCCTCGTCGCCAATCTTCTGGAGAAACGGAAACAGCAACCACCCGCCCATGCCCCAGGCCATGCCAAAGGTACGGTGCACTTCGGTCGGGCGCGTGTCCAGGTGGCCGTACAGGTACACCTGCTTGTGCACGGCCGAGCCGTAGCGGCTGTATTCCTTGGCCTTGCGGTTGACGGCGGCCTCCATGCACTGCAGGATCTGCCCGGCCAGCGTGCCGCCGCCCGTGGCATCAAACGCGATGGTGGCGCCCGTAGCGGCCAGCGCGTCGGTCAGCTCGGCCATGAAGTTGGGCGCACTGCTGTCGCACACATACTGGGCGCCCAGCCCGCGCAGCAGCGCCGCCTGCTCGGGTTTGCGCACGATGTTGACCAGGCCGACGCCATCCTTCTGGCAAATCTTGAGCAGCATCTGGCCCAGGTTGCTGGCTGCCGCGGTGTGCACCAGCGCGGTGTGACCCTCGCGCTTCATGGTCTCCACCATGCTCAGCGCCGTCAGCGGGTTGACGAAGCACGATGCGCCCTCGGCCGCCGTGGTCCCGGGCGGCAGCGGCAGGCACTGCGCCGCCGGCATGGCGCGGTATTGCGAATACATGGCACCGCCAATCACCGCCACCGTGCGGCCCAGCAGCGCCTGCGCGGCGGGTGAGGCACCCGCAGCCACCACAAGGCCCGCGCCCTCGTTGCCCACCGGCATGCTCTGACCCAGGCGTGCCGCCATGCCGGGCATGGCGCGCTCCGGGATACGCGCCGTAGCCACCGGCCGCTCGGCCGTGCCCGTGACCTGCACGGTCGACAAATCGGCCGGGCCCAGCAGCAGGCCGATGTCCGACGGGTTGATGGGCGTGGCCTGCACCTGGATCAGCACTTCGTCAGGCCCCGGCGTGGGCACGGGTGTGGGCTCCAGGCTGATCTGCAAGGTGCCATCGGCTTGCACAAGCGAGCGCAACTGCAGCGCGGTGGTGGGGATGGAGGGGTTCATGGAGGACTCGCAGGTAGAAGATGGGACAAAGGGCCTGCGCGCTGGACCGCGCAGTGTGGTGAAAGGGTGCCGTATTCAACGGCGCCTCACCACCACCAGCCCGCATTCTTGACCAAGCTGCGCGACCGCGCTGTCCCCTCGGTGAATGGCTGCCCCCCATGCGCTGGGACGAACGATGCACGCAGGGCGCTGCAGCTACATGCCAGAAACGCTTTCACACGCCCCGTCCAAAGTCATGCACGTGTCGCTTGACTTAGAGTGCGCTCTAACTTTCAGAATCGTTCCTATGGCATCCCTCCTCACCATTGCCGAAGTCGCCAAGCGCACAGGCCTCACCGCACACACCCTGCGCTACTACGAGCGCGCCGGGTTGATTGCGCCGGTGGCGCGTGCACCCGGCGGCCAGCGCCGTTATGCGGCGTCGGACATGGAATGGATCGGATTCCTGCTGCGCCTGCGTGAGACCCAGATGCCCATCGGGCAGATGCAGGCCTTTGCGCAGCTACGCAGCGAAGGGAACGCCACCGCCCCCGAGCGGCGCCAGTTGCTGGAACAGCATCTGGCGCAGGTGCTGGCAACGATCACCGCCATGCAGCAAGCCGCGCAGGCCCTGCAAGCCAAGATCGCGCATTACCAGGGCCTGGAAGCTTCCCTTCGACCCACCCTGTCGTCCACCCACCAAGGAAGCTCCCATGTCCCCCGAAACCCAACCCCGATATCTCCAGGGCCTCGCCAAGCTGCGCGAAATCGACGGCCACGCGGGTGAGCGTGTCGTCGCCAGCCTGGCCGACATTGCCCCCGACTTCGCGCGCTACCTGATCGAGTTTCCGTTTGGCGACATCTACTCGCGCCCCGGACTCGATCTGCGCAGCCGCGAGATTGCCGTCGTCGCCGCCCTGACCGCGCTGGGCAACGCCACACCTCAGCTCAAAGTGCATTTGCAGGCCGCGCTCAACGTGGGCGTCAGCCGCGAAGAGATCGTGGAGGTGCTGATGCAGATGGCGGTGTACGCGGGTTTTCCGGCCGCACTCAACGGGCTGACTGTCGCGCGCGAGGTGTTTGCAGCGGCTGACGAGCAACCCGTGACTGCTTGAAGCGACCTACCGTGCGTGGCGCACCTGCGCAGCGCACTCTCCCGGAGACGACAGGCTATTTGCCCCCACCCACCGGCATCGGCCGTACCAGCCGCACGGGCAGCTTGCTGGCCCGCGCCGCATCGCCGCGCGCCTCGCCGGTGGACAGGTTCACCGCCCAGCCATTGATCATGGCGGCCTGGCGCGCGCTGTCGCCCGCGCGGCTCTGGGAGATGTTGCCGTAGGTGTACTGATTGACGCTGGGCGCGCTCACGTTGCTGGTGGACGACCAGTGCCACTGGCCGGGCGCCACCGGAAACAAAATCGGGTTGAGGCCCGGGGGCGACAGCGACTTGTCCACCAGCCGCTGCAGCTCGGCCGCACGCGGAATGCGCCAGCCCACGCCCTCGGCCTTCCAGCGGTCCGAAGCCAGGGCCGTGGCCTCGGCGCGGTCCAGCAGCAGGGGCTGGCCGGTGCAGGTTTTTCCATTCCACTGCATGCCCTCCACACAGCGCGGCCAGGCCAGGCCCGCGCGCTGGTCCAGCACATAAGCGCCATCCACGGACAGAGACCAATCGGCTGCCACCAGCGAATCGGCGGCCTGCGCAGGCCCGGCAAACAGCGCACCCAACAGCGGGGGGATGAGCAGCAACAACGTTTTCATGGACGAAACAGGGGCGATAAAAGCAAGAGAAAAGTCGGCGGGATGAAAAGCACCTCAGAAACCACAGGGGTCAAAAAACGCCTCGCCAACACCCTAACCCGGCAGCGGCACCTGCGCCACCCGCCAGGTCAAGAAACCCGCACGGCACGCCGCTTGTCCACACGGGCACCCACGCCCACACCCGCCAGCGTGCCCGACGCGGCCAACGCATCTGCCAGGAACCCAACGAACGCCTGCACCCGCGTGGAGAACTGGTGCCGCTGCGGGTACACCGCATAGATGTCGGCCGCAGGCGTGTGGTACTGCGGCAGCACGGGCTCCAGCAGGCCCTGGGCCAGATGGCGGTTCACGTCCCACTCGGCGCGCATCACGATGCCGTGGCCCTGCAGCGCCCACAGCACGGCGATCTCGCCGTCGTTGGTGGTGAGGTTGCCGGTGATCTTGATCGACTCGGTGTGCGCCTTGCTGCCACGCCCGGTGATCAGGCGCCACAGGCCGTAGGCCTCGTCGCCCTGGCGGATGCCGATGCACTGGTGCTCCATCAGGTCGCGCGGCACGCGGGGCCTGCCGTGCTGCGCCAGGTAGGCGGGTGCGGCGCACAGCACACGCCGGTTGGGGGCTATGCGGCGGGCAATCACGCGGCCATCGGGTGGCTCGCCAAAACGCACGCAAACGTCGTAGGCATCGTCGGTGATCGGTGGTGGGTGCACCGACAACTGCAGTTGCACATCCACTTCGGGGTACTGGCGCACAAAGTCCGAGATCACGGGGGCGATGTGCATGCGGCCAAAACCCAGCGTGGCATTCACGCGCAGCAGGCCCTTGGGGCTGGCCTTGGACTGCACGATAAGTTCGTCCAGCGCGTCGATCTCGCGCAGGATGCGGCGCGCGTGCTCCAGCAGCAGCTCACCCTCGGGCGTGAGGCTCATGCGACGCGTGGTGCGGTTGATGAGCACCACACCCAGGCGCTTTTCCATCTGCGCCAGGTGTTTGCTCACGGCGGCGGTGGACACACCCATTTCGCGCCCGGCGGCGCTCAGGCTGGGGCTGGCGGCCAGTGCCGAAAAGAAACCCAGTTCTGCGGGCTGGATGGTGGAGCTCATCGCTGCATTATCAACTGCAGGTTAACGATGGATTCACTTGGCCGCCGTTTTTACAACGAGCGGATGCCTACAGTCGCTCTCACTGTTTTGTTCCACCCATTTTTCGCGGCCCGGCATCCCCACAGGCCTTCCCCGACGCTTTCACACACCAAGACCAGAGACCTTCATGAAAACCTATCAAATCGCCACCATCCCCGGAGACGGCATCGGCAAAGAAGTGATTCCCGCCGGCCAACGCGTGCTCGAAGCCCTGGCCGCCCGCCACACGGGCCTGCAGTTCCAATTCGAGAACTTCGGCTGGGGCGGAGACTGGTACCGCGCCCATGGCGTGATGATGCCGGCCGATGGGCTCAATGCGCTGCGCGGCAAGGACGCCATCCTGTTTGGCTCGGCGGGCGACCCAGACATCCCCGACCACATCACGCTGTGGGGGCTGCGCCTCAAGATCTGCCAGGGCTTTGACCAGTACGCCAACGTGCGGCCCACACGCATCCTGCCGGGCATCGACGCACCGCTGAAGCGCTGCACACCCAAGGACCTGGACTGGGTCATCGTGCGTGAAAACTCCGAGGGCGAATACTCCGGCGTGGGCGGCCGCGTGCACCAGGGTCACCCCATCGAGGCAGCGACGGACGTGTCCATCATGACCCGCGTGGGGGTGGAACGCATCCTGCGTTTTGCCTTCCGCCTGGCGCAGTTGCGGCCCCGCAAGCTGCTCACCGTCATCACCAAGAGCAACGCCCAGCGCCATGCCATGGTGATGTGGGACGAGATCGCCGCGCAGGTGGCCACCGAGTTCCCCGATGTGAAGTGGGACAAGGAGCTGGTGGACGCCGCCACGGCCCGCATGGTCAACCGCCCCGCCACGCTCGACACCATCGTCGCCACCAACCTGCATGCCGACATCCTTAGCGACCTGGCCGCCGCGCTGGCGGGCAGCCTGGGCATTGCGCCCACCGGCAACATCGACCCCGAGCGCCGCTACCCCAGCATGTTCGAGCCCATCCACGGCTCGGCGTTCGACATCATGGGCAAGGGCCTGGCCAACCCCATCGGCACCTTCTGGTCGGTGGTGATGCTGCTGGAGCACCTGGGCGAGGCCGACGCCGCCCGCACCGTGATGCAGGCCATCGAACAGGTCACAGCCAACCCCGCCCTGCACACCCGCGACCTGGGCGGCACGGCCACCACGGCGCAGGTGACCGACGCCGTGTGCGCACTGATCGGCAGTACGCCGCTGCAAAAGGCGGCCTGAGCCGCGTGGCTCCCACGCATTGCGCCCTGCCCCACCACCCGATGACCCCACACATCGACACCCAGGCCCGCCACTGGCTGCGCAGCATGTTCGATGCCGCCATCGCCTCGGCCCAGCCCGCCGTATGCCTGCCACAGCACCTGCCGGCCCCGCCCCGGGGCCGCACGGTGGTGATCGGTGCGGGCAAGGCATCGGCGCAGATGGCGCAGGTGCTGGAGGCCCAGTGGCCGGCACCACTCACAGGCGTGGTGGTCACGCGGTATGGGCATGCTGCCGCCTGCCAGCACATCCGCGTGCTGGAGGCTGCCCACCCCGTGCCCGATGCGGCGGGCCTGACAGCCGCGCAACAGATGTTGAAAGCGGTGGAAAGTCTCACGGCAGACGACCTGGTGATCGGCCTGTGGTCGGGTGGCGGCTCGGCGCTGCTGCCCTTGCCGTTACCTGGCATCACGCTAGCCGACAAGCAGGCGCTCAACCAGGCCCTGCTGCGCAGCGGCGCCAGCATTGGCGAGATGAACTGCGTGCGGCGCCACCTCTCGGCCATCAAGGGCGGGCGGCTGGCCCTGGCGTGCAGCCCCGCCCGCGTGGTCAACCTGGTGATGTCGGACGTGCCGGGCGACGACCCGCTGGACGTGGCGTCTGGCCCCACCGTGGCCGACCCGACCACCCGTGCACAGGCGCGGGCCATCTTGCAGCGCTACCGCATTGCACTGCCGCCCGCCGTAACGGCCGCACTGGACACGGCCGCCAGCGAGAGCATCAAGCCCGGCGACACCCGGCTGGGGCCCATCACCACCCACGTCATTGCCACGCCCGACCTGGCGCTGCGGGCGGCGGCCCAGGTGGCGCGCGAGGCGGGCATAGAGCCCACGCTGCTCGGCGACGCGCTGGAGGGCGAAGCCCGCGACATGGGCACGGTGCTGGCCGGTGTCGCCCGCTACGCCGCCAAGGCCCCGTCACCACGGCACCGCGTGCTGCTGAGTGGCGGCGAAAGCACCGTCACCCTGCGCGCACCCGCCCCCGGGCAACCCACGCCAACCCCAGGGCGCGGCGGGCGCAATGTGGAATGCCTGCTGTCCATGGCTCTGTCGCTCAAGGGCTTGCCCGGCGTGTACGCGTTAGCTGGCGACACCGACGGCATCGACGGCCTGGAGCACGTGGCAGGCGCCATTGCCACGCCAGACACGCTGAAGCGCGCCGCAGCACTGGGCCAACACGCCACCGCCGCGCTGGACGCGCACGATGCCCACACCTTTTTTGGCGCGCTGGGCGACGCCGTGATCACCGGGCCCACGGGCACCAACGTCAACGACTTCCGCGCGATCCTGATCGCAGCCAAGGGCCGACGCCACGCCCCCCGCGTCCCCACCGGCCATACCACCACAAGAACCACAACCCCACGGAGACAACCATGACACGCATTGCACAGCCGCACCACCCACCGTCAACGCCGCCCACAACGCCCACTACACGCCGGCACCAGCTGCTGGCACTGGTAGCCCTGGCTGCCGCTGCCTGTGCCCTGCCCAGCGCACCGGCCCATGCGCAGGCCTGGCCGGTCAAGCCCGTCACCATCGTCGTGCCCTTTGCAGCGGGCGGCACCACCGATGTGCTGGCACGCGCACTGGGCGAAAAACTGGGCACGGCCCTGGGCCAGCCCGTGATCGTGGAAAACCGGGGCGGTGCGGGCGCCACCATCGGGGCCGACTACGTGGCCAAGGCCCCCGCCGACGGCTACACGCTGCTGATGGGCGCGGTGCACCACACCATTGCCACCAGCGTGTACAAAAAGCTCAACTACGACTTTCAAAAGAGTTTTGCGCCCATCACCACCGTGGCGCTGGTGCCCAACGTGCTGGCCGTGAGCGCGGCCACGCCCGCCAAGGACGTGAAGGAGCTGGTGGCGCTGATCAAGGCCACGCCCAACAAGTTCTCCTACGGCTCCAACGGCGCGGGCACTGCGCAGCACCTGATCGGCACGCAGTTCGCCACCTCCATCGGCCAGCCCCTGCTGCATGTGCCCTACAAGGGCAGCGGCCCGCTCACCACCGACCTGCTGGGCGGGCAGGTGTCGATGTCGTTCGACACCGTCACCCCCGTGCTGCCGCACATCAAGGCGGGCAAGCTGCGCGCCCTGGCGGTGACCACGGCCAAACGCTCGTCCACCTTGCCTGACGTGCCCACGCTGCAAGAAAGTGGCTTTGCGGGCTTTGACATCGGCACCTGGTTTGGTGTGCTGGCCCCCGCCCGCACGCCCGCCGACGTGGTGGCACGGCTGAACACCGAAATGGTCAAGGTCATCCAGTCGCCCGACTTTCAAAAGCGCATGCAGGACATTGGTGCCGAACCCATCGGCAACACTCCCGCGCAGATGGCCGAACAGATTGCGGCCGACACCGCACGTTTTGCCAAGCTGGTGGCCGACAACAAGATCACCACCGACTGAGCCAATGGCAAAGAGGGGTTGCAAAGAGCGGTCGCACAGGGTGGCTGGCGCGGTGAATGGTCAAGGTGGGTTGGTATAAACCTGTGATGACCGACACCGCCGCCCCTATCGCCAACACCGTACCCGCTGCCCTCGTCCGCGCGCTGGAAGAACGCGCCTTCAACGCCTGGCCTGCGCACCAGACGGTGTTTCACCGGGGCTGGGTGTTTCGGCTGTCGGGCGGGTACACCAAGCGCGCCAACTCGGTCAACGCGCTGGTGCCCGGCGCGCCGTTTGACGGTGTGCGCGAGGCGGCGGCAGCGCTGTATGCGCGGCATGGGTTGCCCGCCGTGTTCCGCATCTCCCCCCTGGCCCCGGCAGAGGCCGACCAGGAGCTGGCGGACGCGGGCTACCAGCACTTTGACCCCTCGCTGGTCCTGCACCGGCCGCTGGCGCTGGGCGCGGTGCCCCGGCCCGACGGCAGCACGGTGGTCAGCACTTCGCCATCGCCCACGTGGCTGGAAGGGTTTGCGGCGGCCAACGGCGTGGCGCCGCATCACCGCAACCTGCACCGCAGCATCCTCGACGCCATTGCCCACCCGGTGGGCTATGCGCTGCAACACGACGCCCAGGGCCATGCCGTGGGCTTTGGCCTGGCGGTGCTGGAGCGCGGCGCGGTGGGCCTGTACGACCTGGCCGTAGCGCCCGAACACCGGGGCGGCGGGCGCGGGCGCGCGCTGGTGCAGGCCCTGCTGCACTGGGGCGCCGAGGCCGGGACGACCAGCGCCTACCTGCAGGTGCGAGCGCAGAACACGCCAGCGCTGCGGCTGTATGAATCGATGGGGTTCAAGACGGCCTACGGCTACCACTACCGGGTGCCGGGCTGAGGTTGACTTCTGCACCTCTCCCACAGGGTGCGAGGGACCCGGGACCAGCGCAGAGGCCCAGGCTGTGCCCCCACGCGTGGTTTTGAAGCAAAACAGGCCGCAAGCGCCAGTGAATCATGCGCCAGCAGCTATTGATTCAATAGCAAGCCATTCACCACTCAACGGTGGCTCAGCTTGCGCACGGCCCAGTCGCCCAGGCTTTGCACGGCCTGCACAAAGAAGATCAGCACCAGCACCACGGCCAGCATGATCTCGGGCAGAAAGCGCTGGTAGCCATAGCGGATGCCCAGGTCGCCCAGGCCGCCACCGCCAATAGCACCGGCCATGGCCGAGTAGCCGGTCAGGCTCACGAACGTGATGGTCAGGCCCGCGACGATGCCCGGCAGCGCCTCGGGCAGCAGCACCTTCCACACGATCTGGCTGGTGGTGGCGCCCATGGCCTGCGCGGCTTCGACCAGGCCGTGGTCCACCTCGCGCAGCGCGGCCTCGACCAGGCGGGCCACAAACGGGGCGGCGGCAATGGTCAGTGGCACCACGGCGGCGGCCGTGCCGATGGACGAGCCGGTGATGAACCGCGTGAACGGGATGATGGCCACCAGCAGGATGATGAAGGGCGTGGACCGCACGGCGTTGACCAGCCAGCCCACCAGTTTGTTGACGGGGCCGTTCTCCAGCACACCGCCGTCATCGGTCAGGCGCAGGAATACACCGAGCGGCACCCCCAGCAAGCCCCCCACCAGGCCGGAGATGCCGACCATGATGAGCGTCTCCCACAAGGACGAAGCAAACAAATCCAGCATGGCTGGCGTGAAGTTGTTGAACATGATGTGTGCTCCCTCTTAACCGGCCACGGCCACTTCTTCCACCTCGACCCCGCCCGCGCGCAGGTGCGCCACGGCGCCGCGCACGCTGTCGGCCTCGCCACTGGCGTACACGGCCAGCGAGCCGAAGGTTTCGCCCTGGATCTCGTCCACCTGGCCGTGCAGGATGCTCATGTCCACACCAAACTGGCGAATCAGCTGCGACAGGATGGGCTGGTAGGCACTGTCCCCGGCGTACGACAGGCGCAGCAGCTGGCCGGTTCGCCCGGCACCCAGCTGGCCTGCGAGCTTGCGCACATGGTCCAGCACGCTGGCGGGCAGCTCTTGCGGCAGGATCTCGTCGATCAGGCTTTTGGTAATGGCCTGCTGCGGGCGGGTGAACACGTCCAGCACACGACCCTGCTCCACGATGCGGCCCGCCTCAATCACAGCCACACGGTCGGCCACCTGCTTGATGACCTGCATCTGGTGGGTGATGAGCACCACCGTCAGGCCCAGCTCGCGGTTGACCTGGCGCAGCAGGTCGAGGATGGAGCGCGTGGTCTCCGGGTCCAGCGCGGACGTTGCCTCGTCGCTCAATAGCACCTTGGGGCGGCTGGCCAGCGCACGCGCAATGCCCACGCGCTGCTTTTGCCCGCCGCTGATCTGCGCGGGGTAGCGGTCGGCCAGGGCCGACAGGCCCACCAGATCCAGCAGCGGGTTCACACGCGCACGGATGGCGGCCTTGTCCATGCCCGCCAGCTCCAGCGGCAGCGCGGCGTTGTCAAACACCGTGCGTGACGACAGCAGGTTGAAGTGCTGGAACACCATGCCGATCTCGCGGCGCGCCTCGCGCAAATGCGCGTCGTTCAGCTGGGTCAGGTCTTGCCCGCCCACGATGACCTGGCCCGTGGTGGGCCGGTTGAGCAGGTTGATGACGCGCACCAGCGAGCTTTTGCCCGCGCCGCTCTTGCCGATGATGCCGAACACTTCGCCCGGCTGGATGGTGAGGTCGATGCCCTTAAGCGCCTCGACCGGGCCTTGTGAGCCCTGGTAGGTTTGGGTGATACCCCGTAGTTCGATCATGAAACACAAAGGGCCGCCACACGCCGGGCGGCGCGGGTTCGGCCCTAAAAGACACAAAGATAAGGGAATGTACTATTGCGCCATAAAGAATCAAACTATCAAAAAATAAAGTAATAAGACATCAAAGTTATTTGCGCATTGCAGCCGACGCGGTGCAGCCGAGTCGGGTCTACGCCCCCGCAGGCGCCGCCACCCTGCCATTCACCTTGCGCGACACCAGCGCGCCAAGCACCAGCACCCCCAGCGCCGCCACAGAGAACACGGGCGCAATCCAGCCCCGGTCCACACTGGCCGCCACCAGCAGCACCCCCAGCGACTGCCCCAAAAACAGCAGGCACGCAAACAGCGTGACCGCCGTGCCCCGCGCCTCGGGCGCCATCTGCGTGGCCTGCACCTGCAGCGTGTTGTGCAGCATGTAAAAGCCCACCCCGGCAAAGAAGCAGCCCAGCACGCCCCAGGCAGCCACCGGCCCCCAGGCCAACAGCAACAGCCCGGCGGCGATCAGCGACGCACCCACCAGCGCCAGGCCCCGCTCGCCCAGCAGCGCCAGCCAGCGGCGTGCCAGCAGGCTGTAGATGAGCCCGCCCACGCCATACAGCACCATCACCCCACCGGCGGCCGAGGCCGACAGCCCAAACCCGTCCACCATGCGTGCGGGCACAAAAGCCAGCGTGCCAAAGGCCAGCGCGCCCTCCACCGCCACCACGGTCAGCACCCAGCGCACCCGGGGCATGCGCAGCAGCGCGGCCGTGTTGGCCAGGTAGGCCGACAGCGAAAACGCGGGCGGCACCGCACTGCCAGCCGCAGGCGCGGGCGTGCTGGCCGCCAGGGCGCGGGACTGCCGCCACAGCAGGCTGGCAGCCGTCAAAAACAGCAGCGACAGCACCACAAACGCCGCCCGCCAGCCCAGCGCCTCCACCGCAAAGCCGCCAAACCACTGCCCGGCCATCATCCCCGACACCGTGGCCACCATCAGCTGCGCCAGGGTCTCTTGCCGCTGCTCGTACGGCACGTTGTCGCCAATCCACGCCATCGACAGCGGGATGATGCCCGCCGCTGACGCCCCCATGGCCGCACGCGCCGCCACCAGCACCGGCAGCGTGGGCGCCAGCGCCGTCACGCCGCTGAAGAGCGCACAGGCAAACGTGGCACCAATCACCACCCGCACCTTGCCCAGCCGGTCGCCCAGCGGGCCATAGAACAACTGCAGCACGCCATACGACACGGCAAACGCGGCAATGACGGCCGACGCATCGCCCGTGGTGACAGAAAACTCGCGAGCCAGAGACACCAGCATCGGGTCGCACACGCGCATGGAGGCCATGCTGCAAAAGGCTGCCAGGCTGATCACCCGCAGCATCGTCGAAGAAGAGGTCATATGACCCGATTGTGGTGCGGCTGGCGTCGGGCCGCTGTCACCACAAGGCAAGCACCCTGGCGGCTGAAGGTTGGGCACGCTGCACACCGCCTGTTGCGAGCCTGTTGCGATTTATTGCGTGGCAAGCGCGGCTCCAGCACTTACCATCCGCCCCTGATTTCCACCAAGGAGCACCCTCCCATGAACATGAACAAGCGCAACTTCGTCGCCGCCGGCATGGGCCTGGCAGGTCTGTGGACGGCCACGGGCAGCAGCCACGCCGCCACACAGGCCAAGGCCCCCAGCGGCCCCACGCTGCTGACCATCAGCGGCGCCATCACCCAGTCCAACCGCGGCGCGCTCGATGCCACCATCGACCAGATGATGGGCAAACACGGCATCCAGTTTGACAAGGCCTACGCGCTAGACGCCGCCGCCCTGGCGCGCATGCCCGCCGTCACCATCAAGCCCACGCTCGAATACGACAGCAAGCCCCACACGCTCAAGGGGCCCCTGCTCACCACCGTGCTGGCAGCCGCCGGTGTAGCCGCTGGCAGCCCCGTGCAACTGGGCCTGCGCGCGGTGGACGGCTACAACGTCAACATCAGCATGGCCGACGCCCAGGCCTACCGCATGATCGTTGCCACCCACATCGACGGCCAGCCCATGGCCCTGGGCGGCCTGGGCCCGCAGTGGGCCGTGTACGACGCGGATGTGCTGCCCGCCTTCAAGGACAAGCCCGTGAAGGAACGCTTTGGCCTGTGCCCTTGGGGGCTGTACCACATTGAGGTGAAAAAGGCCTGAGCCCACGCAGGCCCAACACCGAAGGGCGGTTGAGCACCAGCACGGCACAAACCGCCACCCAACAAAAAGAGCGACCCCAGGGTCGCTCTTTTTTTGATAGCTGCCAGCGCATGATCCACTAGCGCTACCGCCCTATTTCGTTCTAAATCAGCCCCGGCGCCGCCCCATGCGCACCGCCAGTGCCGCCAGCGACCCGGCCGTGGCCAAGCCCACCACCCCCAGCCAGCCCCACTGCGCCAGCGCCAAGCTGCCCAGCGCCGCGCCGGCCGACATGCCGATGAACATGCCGGTGAACAGCAGCGCATTAAGCCGGCTGCGCGCCGCAGGGTCGATGCCGTACACGATGGTCTGGTGCGCCACCAGCGTGGCCTGCACGCCAAAGTCAAAGCCGATGGCACTGGCCACAATCAAGCCCAGCTGGGCCTGCGCAGGCAGCAACGGTGCCAGCGCCATCACCGCAAACGATGCAGCGGCCAGCCCGGCGCCGTAGCTCGTCACCACCTCGGGCCCGCGCTTGTCGGCCAGGCGCCCGGCCAGCGGGGCGGCCAATGCGCCCGCCGCCCCGGCCAGGCCAAACGCGCCCGCCGCCGCCGTGCCCAGCCCAAACTGGCTGTGCAGCATCACCGCCAGCGTGGACCAGAACGCGCTGAAACCCACGGCCAGCAGCCCCTGCGCCCAGGCCGCGCGGCGCAGTGCCGCGTGCTGGCGCCACAGTGCCACCATGGAGCCGATCAGCGCGCCATAGCCCATCTGCGTGGTGGGCGCAAAGCGCGGCAGCCCGCGCCACACGGCCACCGTCAGCAGCGCAATGGCCACCGCCGCCGCCACATACACCGTGCGCCAGCCCCACTGCTGCGCCACAAAGCCGCTGACCACGCGCGACAACAAAATGCCCAGCAGCAGCCCCGTCATCACAATGCCCACCATGCGCCCGCGCTGTGCGGCAGGGGCCAGCGTGGCGGCGGCGGGCACCACGTCTTGCGCCACCGTGGCCGCCAGCCCCACCGCCAGGCTGGCCGCCAGCAGCGCACCCATGCCAGGCGCCAGGCCGCTCAGCAGCAGCGCCAGCATCAGCGCGATGGACTTGATGACGATGATGCGGCGCCGGTCAAACCGGTCGCCCAGCGGCGCCAGCAGCAAGATGCCCAGCGCATACCCCAGCTGCGTGAGCGTGGGCACCAGCCCCACCACACGGCTGTCGGCCTGCATGTCGGGCCCCAGCACGCCCAGCATGGGCTGGCTGTAGTACAGCGACGCCACGCTCAGCCCCGCCGTGGTCGCCAGCAGCAACAGCAGCGGCGCACTCACCGCCCCCTCTGCAGGCGGCGCCACCGGGGCCAGCCCCGCCGCACCGCTTGCATGCACGTTTTGAATGGAAGACATCACAACACCATTGGTTAGAAAGGAATGGTGCGATTGTTCTAGCCCTCCGCCGCACTGGGTAGTAGGCTGAATTGCAGATTCGTTATACGCTTGGCGCATGACCAACCCCCAGCCAGCCTTGCAACCCGGCGCCGACCGCATCGAGCTGATGCAGACCTTTGTCCGCATCGTGGAGGCTGGCAGCCTGTCTGCCGCCGCCCAGCAACTGGGCACCAGCCAGCCCACCGTGAGCCGCCGCCTGCAGGCGCTGGAGCGCAGCCTGGGCATCAAGCTGCTGCAGCGCTCCACCCATGTGATGAAGCTGACCGAAGACGGCGACCGCTGCTTTGCCCACGCCAAGGCCCTGCTGGAAGACTGGCGCGCCATGGAAGACGACCTGCGCGGCACCGCCGACACCCCGCGCGGCACCCTGCGCGTGCTGGCGCCGCACGCCTTTGGACAAGACCAGTTCATCGCCCCGCTGATGGCCTACCTGCGCCGCTACCCCGAGGTGGACGTGGAATGGATGCTGCACGACCGCCGCCCCAACTTCATCGCCGAAGGCATCGACTGCGCCATCCAGGTCGGCGCGGTGGACGACCCCAGCGTGGTCGCCGTGCGCCTGGCCGAGGTGCCCCGCATCGTGCTGGCCGCCCCCGCCCTCATGGCCGGGCGCCCCACGCCCCAGCACGCGCAAGACCTGCAACCCCTGCCCTGGCTGGCCCTGAGCACCTTCTACCGCCGCGAGGTCACGCTAACCCAGGAGCCCGGCGGCGAGGCCCACACCTTCGGCATCACCCCGCGTCTGGCCACCGACAGCCTGTACGCCCTGCGCAGCGCCGCCCTGGCTGGGCTGGGGGCGTGCATTTCATCGGCATGGATCGTGGACAACGACGTGCGGCAGGGGAACTTGCTGCACCTGGTGCCCAACTGGCACGCGGCGCCGCTGCCGGTGTACTTGGTGTACCCGTATGCGCGGTTTTATCCGGCGCGGCTGCGGTTGTTTTTGGAGGCGATGCGGGGGGCGATGCCGGGGTTGGTGGGGATGCGGGCGGTGGGGTGAAGGGCCGAGGCTGGTGGAGGAAAGCGGTCAGAAGCAAGCCGCTCACCTCAAATGAAAGCGGAAGCTCAATATTCAATGTAACCGGCGCCCCACGGCACTTCCGGCGCTCCCTGAGGACGTTCTTAGGGGTCCGTGCTGATAGACGCACCAGACCTCGGCCTACGGTAAGAGGCGTGAGGGCCCCGGGGGACAACAGGTACCACCAATTCGATAGCGTCTGGCGGGCCCATCGATGGATGGTGGAAGATGGCGTACTGCAACCGAAAGAGACCTAAGGTTTCCCGCATTTCATCGAGTTCAGCTTCGCCAGACGCCCAGAATTCATGGACCATCGTATCCATGCGATACATGCAATCGTCTGTGAATCCCAAATAGTCCATCGGTACGACAAGACCCGAATCGAGTGTGAGTCGACCCTCAAAGTGGCTGAGATACGCCGACAGCCTGAAGCCAACGCCCTTTGACAAAACCATCAGACGGCTATGAAGTCTGAACGACACCCGACCGTCACCCTTGCGGTACATGCGGAACGTCGTGTCGGACAAGCGCATTTGCATATGAGCTTTAGCATTTGACATGGGAGGCCGCAGTGGCCCCAAAGCGGCGGGGGAGGATATTCACAAGCACAGCTTACAAATCGTCCATCTCGACGGAATTTTTATACATGATGCTTCAACTCCGGATTTCCTAGTGGATGTGTTGTGGAGTCAAAGAAATAGATATTTTTCCCAACAAGCTCAGCGACAATTCGGGCTTTGAAAAGCAATATCTGCTCTTCATTTTGATGAGGCCAAACACCAATTGCAATTGAAGCTAAATCGCTATTATGCAAAGCATCCACTAGATGCTGATCATAATCCTTTTGAAGAGAATGCCCAATTACAACCAATCCTTCATCTATAGACTGGAATTTTTCAAACGAGAAACGCAAATAATCATTTCTCTTTATTCTGGACAACTTCCTCTCAGATGCGCCCTCCGATATGAAAAGAGGAAAGTACTCTGGATGGTTTAGGTTAAACAGGTCCTTAAGGCTTTCAATTCCGTTCGCCGCTAGCTTTTTGGTCCTTCCATCAGGAAGTTCAACCAGATGAATAGCCCCATGAAGGTATGAAATAACACATCTATCCGCATTGACGGACGTGTTGCTTGGATCAAATGTCCCGTCCTCCCCCCAAAAGAGATCTTTGAACCGCCAAAGATCTTCTTGCATGATCGCCCAATACGGAATGAGATCATAGTTGGTTGTAAATACGTTTCTATAGACGCGGAGAGCCTTATTTATTGCAGCTAAGCCGTTAAACCCGTGAGAAACGTGAGAGTGATTCACAGCAGCCGCAAGTGCATTTTTCGTACAACTATACAGGGCGTCAATCTGATTTCTTTGCGGGCAGTTTAGTTGCTCATCAACTATTCGTGCATGAAAAAGAACTCGAAGCACATCTTCAAAATTACTTGAACCAAGCCGATCAAATAGGGCTACACTGTTTTGATCAAGCGGCTCTGCAATCACTTCATCTTTCGCAACCTCAAAAAGACTTGCATACCCGAATCCCGGCCAAACGTTCATGCTAAAACCGTTACCCAGCAAAAGCGATTTCCATTTTTCCCCCTGGATTTCACCCCAAGATATCAATTTTGGATCAATGTTTTTTTCGGGCATAACTACTCCATCAATGCAAAATGCAATTTACTTCAAAAACCAGCAAAACCAATCAAGCCAAATTAAACATTCTGGAAATTCATTCCTACGAAAAGTGGCTTGCAACATGGGTTTACAAGGGGCATGCATTTAAATATCTATTAATAAAATTCTGCGAAGCTTGGCAAATATTTAGCCAACAACTGCAGCGAGCCAGCATGCACAAACGGTATTTTGAATTTCCCCTTTGGGCACCAAGCAATTAATTTAATTTAATTTAATTTAATTTAATTTAATTTAATTTAATTTAATAGCCAATCTTGCTCTCAATTTCATAGCCATTAACACCTAAAGAGCAAGCACCATTCGCATATTTGGCATTAAATCCGTTTTAAAAGCCGTGTCCTATGTCCGACGTATTCAGCATCCGCAAACGTCATAGCCACGGCCTTTTGCCGCGTTTCCTGCAGGCATCCACCCTAAACCACAAGCCGCCCAACACGCTCGGCCGCCACGGCCACATGGCGCACCAACTCAGCCTTGCACACATCAAAACCCGCGCTGAACCCTTGTTCGTCCTCCAACCGCCGAACAAACACCTGCGCCATCGCAAGCGCCTCCTTCCAAGCCGCCGCACTGACCTGCTCCCCCACCGTGAGTTCCAGCGCCCGATCCGACAAACCTCCCCCCGCCGTGGGAGCAAACGCCATGGGCGTCATGTCATACGCAGGCGCCAGCTCGTAAGGCCTTCGCCCCTCTGACAAGCACGACAGATTGCCGCTGTGCATGTCGGTGTTGCCGATCAGGGTGCCAAACGCCCACAGCAGGCAGGCCGTGTCAAAGGCTTGGGGGGTGATGACCCCGGACTTCCACAACGCCCGGGCAATCACCGGCCAGTTGCCGCCGCTGCCGACAAACTCGGCATCGAGCGCCGCGAAGGAATGCAGCGCCCTGCGCCCGCGAGCGCCCAGGCGGTCAAACCGCTGCACTTCCAGAAATCGTTGGGTGCCGTGCATCCAGGTCATTGATTGCGCGGCAGGCACGCCGTGGTCGCGCAGCACCTGCAGGGCGATGTGTTCGGCCAGCAGCAGGTCGCGCCAGCGGGCGCTGACGGGGGTGTCAAGTTCGGCGGTGAACTTGACCATGACATGCGCGGCGGTGCCATCGGCTTGCTCGGCGTAGGCGGTGAACTTGGGCTGCTCTCCGGCGGCTGACGAGCCCGCCACTTCGCCGCGCGCGGACAGGTCGGCCAACTGGGCGTAGGTGTGCAGCTTTTGCGCGGCTGCAATGGGCACGGGGTCGGGCGCGTTGACGAACTGGTCGCGCGCGGTGGGGCCGATGAGCAGGTTGCCGGGCATGTCGTCGCCCTGGTCCAGGATGGCGCGCAGCGCGTGGGTGTCGCTCCAATCGCCCAGCCGCTCGGGCAAGCCCAGGCGCTGGCCGTGCCGCTGGCAGTAGGCGCGCCCCAGGTAGCCCTGCGGGCGCATGTCATAAATCCACCACGGGAGGCCGTCGCTGTGTTGCCGGGCCCCGCCCGCCTCGACCATCACAAAGCCCTGCGGGCACACGGGGACGAGGGTGCCCAGGGTTTCGAGCGCGCCCTGGGGGGTGACGCGGTACACAGTGGCCTCCAGATCGGCGCGGACTGGATCGCGGAGGGTGTATTGAATAGATCTGGCGGCGCCAAAAGGCACCACCTCATCACCCAGCGCGCTGAGGGCTCGAGAGACGGTGGGCTGGCTGACCTGCAGCGCCTGGGCCAGCGCCTGCGCCTTGGCGGGGCCGGGGCGCAGCAGGGGGCGGATGGCGTTGGCATAGGTCTGGGCGGCGGAGGGCATGCCCTAAGGATACGCCGATTGAATGGAAAATTGAATAGATAAAAGAATAGATAAATCAGGCTGAATGGATGCCTCAGGATCGCTCAACTACGCTGGCAACCGCACCGCCGCCTCTCGCAACGCCTCTGCAAACGCCATCGCCGCTGGTTTTTGCTGCGTGCCCCGGCGGTAGGCGAGGTACAGGTCCAGATGCACCACGGGCTCGCGCAGCATGGCGACGCCCAGGCCCTGGCGCAGGCATTCTTCCAGCGCAAACGAAGGCACGATAGCGCTGCCACGGCCTGCGCGCACCATGCCGATGAGGGTGCCGATGAGGTTCATGCGGGGGCGCTCCTGGTGGGCCAGGCCCAGGCGAGATAGCTGCTTTTCAATCACCACCTGGATGGGGTTGTCGGACGGCAGGCTGACCAGGGGCACGTCTTTGAGGCGGCTCCAGGGCTGGCTGTCTGACAGCTGGCCGCTGGTGTGCGCCGCGTCGGGCGGGCTGATGCGCATGAGGCGGAACTTGCACAAGGGCTGGCGCGACAGCCCCACGGCGGGTTTGACGAAGAAGCCAAAGCCGATGTCGGCCTCGCCGTCGAGCACGCGCTGGCGCACGGTGCCCACCTCTACGTCGCTGAGCTGCACCTGCACGCCGGGGTGGCTGTGCGCAAAGCCGCGAATCACCTCGGGCAGCAGGCTGGCCGAGATCATGGGCGTGGCCGCCACCAGCAGACGCGAGCGCACGGCGGCCTCGTTGCCATCCAGCACGGCGCCCAGGGCGCGCAGCTCGCCCACCACACGCTCGGCCACGGGCTGCAGGCGGCGCCCGGCGTCGGTGAGGGTGATGGACCGTGTGGTGCGGTCAAACAGGCGGGCGCCCACCTGGTCCTCCAGCTCCTTGACCAGCATGCTCATGCCCGAGGGCGACAGGTGCACCTGCTCGGCCGCCTTGGCAAAGCTTTGCAGGCGCGTGACCTCCAGAAAAGCGTGGAGCTGGCGGGTGCTGACATTCATCAGCTTTGATGAAGAATTCATCAGAATTTTCCGTTTGATCAATGTCAAGAGTGTCGTTGTAATCGACCCGCAACGCCCTTTCAACGACTAAAGAGACAAGCCCCATGTTCGATCAGCCTGTATTGCGTGCCAACGCGCACCCGCCCTCCCCCCAACGTCGCAGCCTGCTGCTGGGCGCGCTGGCCGCCACGGCGGCAGCCGCCACGCCCAGGGCCTGGGCGCAGACGGGTGCTGACGCACCTGTGCGGCTGGTGGTGCCGTTCACGCCCGGCACAGGCATTGACCTGATTGCGCGGCAGATTGCACAGCCGCTGTCTGACCGGCTCAAGCGCCCGTTTTTTGTGGAGAACAAGGCGGGTGCGTCCGGCATCATCGGCACGCAAGAGGTGGTACGCGCCACGCCCGACGGCACCACGCTGCTGGTCAGCGTGAACACGCTGGTGGTCAGCGTGAACACGCTGGTGATGAACATGGCGCTGTACCCCAAGCAGGGCTTTAACCCGCTGACGGACCTGGTGCCCGTGAGCCAGACGAGCTGGGGGCAGCTGCTGCTGGTGGCGTCGGCCGGGTCCAAGATCGAATCGCTCAAGGACCTGATGGACCGCGCCCGGGCCAAGCCCGGTTCGCTCAACTACGGCTCGCCCGGTGCGGGCACGCCGCACCACTTGGCGATGGAATTGCTGAAGAACCGGGCCAAAATTTCGCTCACCCACATCAGCTACCGGGGCACCGCCCCCGCCGTGACGGACCTGCTGGGCGGGCAGATCGACGCGATGTTTTTGCCCATCCACGTGGCCCTGCAGCACGTCAAGGCGGGCAAGCTGAAGGCGCTGGCCATCAGCTCGGACACGCCCCACCCGCTGCTGCCCGAGGTGCCGTCGCTGGGCACCCTGAAGCTGGGCGACCTGAACGTGGACATGTGGTACGGCGTGTTTGCCCCCGCAGGCACGCCCCGCGCCATGATGGACCGGCTGAACACCGAGCTGCGTGACGTGCTGGCATCGCCCGCCGTGGCCAAGTCGTTCGAGACCCAGGGCATGACGCCTGCCCACAGCTCGCCAGACGCCTTCCAGAAGCTGGTGACGGCTGACGCCAAGCGCTGGGCTGACCTGATCAAGGCCCAGGGCATCACCGCCGAGTAACCACGACCACCCGTACCCAGCGGTAGCCAGTAGCGCGAAGCACTGCACAACACCGCATAGTGGCCAATGCCAAACCGACCCGTACCGAACAACACCAACAACATGAACCAGCAAGCAACCGTGGCGCCACAGCAAGACGCCGAAGTGATCATCGTGGGCGGCGGCCCGGTCGGCATGGGCCTGGCCATTGAGCTGGGCCAGCGCGGCGTGAGCGTGATCGTGGTGGAGCGCTATGTGCAGCCCCAGCCCATCCCCAAGGGGCAGAACCTCACGCAGCGCACCATGGAGCACTTTCACTTCTGGGGTGCTGAAAAGCAGCTGCGCGCGGCGCGCACCATCCCGGTCGAATACGGCATTGGCGGGCTGACCGCACACGGCACGCTGCTGGGGCCCTACAGCTACGACTGGCTGCAGCGCGATCTCGTCAAACCCTACTACTTCACCGCCAACGAGCGGCTGCCTCAGTACGCCACCGAGGCCGTGCTGCGCCAGCGCGTGGCGCAGCTGCCGTCGGTGCAGACCCTCTACAGCTGGGAGACCAGCACCTTGGCGCAGGACGATGCGGGCGTTTCCGTCACCATCCAGCAGCGTGGCGACAGCAAGGCCCAGCGCGTGCTGCGCGGCGCCTATGTGGTGGGTTCGGACGGGGCACGGTCGGTGGTGCGCGAGCAGGCGGGCATCACCCACACCCGCACCGACCACGACCGCATGATGGTGCTGCTGGTGTTCAAGTCGCAAGGCCTGCACCAGCTGCTGGAGCGCTATCCCGGCAAGTCTTACTACAACGTGCTGCAGCCCGAGCTGAAGGGCTACTGGAAGTTTCTGGGCCGGGTGGACCTGGGCAGCACCTGGTTCTTTCATGCACCAGTGCCGCCGGGCACCACCAAGGACAACTTTGACTTTGCGGCCTACCTGCACGAGGCGGTGGGCGCGGAGTTTGAGGTGGAGTTTGAGCACATCGGCTTTTGGGACCTGCGCTTCATGCTGGCCGACAGCTACCGCAAGGGCCGCGTATTCATCGCGGGTGATGCCGCGCACAGCCACCCGCCCTACGGTGGCTACGGCGTGAACTCGGGCCTGGAAGACGCGCGCAACCTGGGCTGGAAGCTGGCCGCCGTGCTGCAGGGCTGGGGCGGCGAGCGGCTGCTGGACTCGTACGACGCCGAGCGGCGCCCGGTGTTTGCGTCCACCATCAACGACTTCATCGCGCGATCCATCGAGACCGACAAGGAATTCTTGGACGCCTACGACCCGGCGCGCGAACAGGCCGCGTTTGAAGCCGCGTGGCAAGCGCGCGCCCTAGGGGTCGTGGGCGAAGTGCATGCGTTTGAGCCGCACTACGAGGGCTCGGCCATGGTGTGTGGCAGCGAGGGCCGCATCACCAGTGCCAAGGGCTCGCACCAGTTCACAGCGCGGCCAGGCCACCACCTGGCGCCCGCCACGCTGCCCAGCGGGCGCAACGTGTTTGAGGAGCTGGGCGCAGGCTTTTCGCTGCTGGTGGTGGGTGGCGACGGCGCGCATGCGCCCTCGGTGCAAGCCTTTCGCGAGGCGGCTGCGGGCCTGGGCCTGCCGCTACGGCTGGTGGACTGTGGCGACGGGGGCAAAGGCACCGAGCCCGCACGCTATGGCGCACCGCTGGTGCTGGTGCGGCCCGACCAGTTTGTGGCCTGGACGGCGCAGGCAGGCGGCCCGGCAGTGACTGCGGAGCAGGCGCGCGAAGTGATGGCGCGGGTGGCGGGATAGGTCGTGGCGCACGGCTGAAGCGAATCGGGCGGACGCGCGGAGCAACGCCGCGCATGGGAGGGCAGGTCCTGCAGCCATCGACGCGCTTGCCTGAATGAACAGAGGCGAGCCAGAAGGTAACAACCCGTTGTACCGGGGTTGCCAAGGTGCGCAGAGTGGCAACAATGGCGGGGCCGCACCCCTCGCCTTTTGCACCCACTCCACCAAGGACCACCCCGTGGCTGCTGCCAAAAAATCCCCACCCGCTGCCATGGGCCGTGCGCCCAACACCGCCGCGCCAGACGCGGCAACCACCGGGCCCGCCGCATCGGCACTGATCGACCAGCGCATTGCCGACCTGGGCGACTGGCGCGGGCAGGTGCTGGCGCAGGTGCGCCAGCTGATCCACGAAGCGGCGCCCGGTGTGGTGGAAGAGTGGAAGTGGCGTGGCACGCCGGTGTGGTCGCTGGGCGGGATCTTGTGCACGGGCGAGAGCTACAAAGCAGCCGTGAAACTCACGTTTCTCAAAGGCGCCGCCCTGCCCGACCCGGCGCGCCTGTTCAATGCCAGCCTGGACGGCAACGCACGCCGTGCCATTGATATCCACGAGGGCGACACGCTGCCTGCCGATGCGTTCCGCGCGCTCATCCGCGCGGCGGTAGAGCTCAATGCGCTGGGCAGCAGCAAGGCCCGCAAGGGCCGGGCACCGGGGCACATAGGGTCGGCCGCATAGGCCCCAGCATTCAGACCAACGGAAGGATCACCCCATCATGCTGTCGCACGTGTTTGTGGGCATTTCAGACTTTGAGCGCGCGCTGGCGTTTTACCGGCCCGTGCTGAGCGTGCTGGGCGTGAAGGAGCGTTTTTGCGAGCCCAGCCGGCCCTGGGCAGGTTGGGAATCCAACCCCGGCCCCCGCCCGCTGTTTGTGATTGCCCGCCCCTTTAATGGCGAGGTGCCGCAACCCGGAAACGGCACCATGGTGGCCTTTGCGGCCGCCACGCGCGACCAGGTGGATGCTGCACACGCCCTGGCGCTGAGCCTGGGCGCCGTGTGCGAGGGCCGCCCGGGCTTGCGGCCCGAGTACCACGCCCATTACTACGGCGCGTATTTTCGGGACCCTGATGGCAACAAGCTGTGCGTGGCGTGCCACGCGGCGCTGCTGTAAGAACCTGGTTTAAGGCCCACCCTCAATCAGTCAGCGGCTGGTAGCGCCACTGCACATTCATCACCATCGTCTCGCCCTGCGCCAGCGTGCGCAGGCCGGGCTGGCCCGGTTGGTGAAAGGCGTCGATGGGCTGTGTGATGGGCTCAAAGCAGAACGCCGGGCCCTGCGGCGGGCGGTAGACCAGGCAGTAGTGCTGGGCCGCGCCGCCGTCTTTTTCAAAATCGGGCATGTGGGCCGTGAGGCGCAGGCCGCGCTCGGGCCAGTCGATGTGCGCCGTGCCGCCCCAGCCGGTGTAGGCGTTGTCGATCAGGCAGCCGTTGGCAGGCGCACCGCTGTTCAGGTCCCAACCGGGCGGGAAGTGCTGCGTGTGCTCCGTGGGCAAAGGGTCGTCGCCACACAGCCACACGCCCTGCACAGGCGCTGTGATGCGCGTGCCGGGGGTGCGCGGAAACCAGGGGTGCAGGCCCAGGCCATAGGGCAGCGGCTGTGCGCCCAGGTGGCGCACCTGCACCGACTGGTCCAGGCCGCCCTCCACCAGCCGGAAGGTCTGCACGCATTCGTACTCGTAGGGGTTGCCGTCAAAGCGCTCGGAGCGCAGCTGCATCTGCAGCGTGTCGGGCGCGGGCTGGGTCAGCAGCCAGGGCTGCAGCCAGCCATCGCCATGGATGGGGTACGGCTCGCCCACGCGGTTGGGCCGCATGGGGTGGAACTGCCCCGCATGCTCAAACCCGCCGCCGCTGATGCGGTTGGACCAGGGCACCATGGCAAACGACGCGAGCTGGTACAGGTCGGGCGTGGCGCCGTCCCACGGGCGCCACAGGTCGATGCGCGCGCCCGCCACTTGCGGGTTGTCGATCTGCCAGGCCGCCACGCTGCCGCCGAGCGTGGGCACCAGGCCCAGGTGCTGCCCCGCGTGGTGCAGCCAGACGATGGGGTGGGATGAAGAGGCCTCGGTCATGGGCGGTGTGCTTTCTGCGAGATGGAGAAAAGAAGAGGCGGAGCCACGGCCCCACCGCTGCGCGTGGGGTCGGCGTCAGCCGCCGAACTGGTGTGCGGGAAGGCCGGGCGCGCTGACGTCCACGGCAAACAGTGCACCCGCCAGCGGCTCGGCCGCGATCTGCTCGGGCGTGAGGCCGGTGCGGGCCGAGGTGATGTACAGCGTGCGCAGGTCTGCACCGCCAAAGGCGCAGTTGGTGACCTGGCTCACGGGTAGCGTGATGCGGGCCAGCTCATCGGCCGTATCGGCGTCGTGGCAGGTGACGCAGCCACCGCCCCAGTGCGCAATCCACAGGCGGCCTTGCGCGTCGGTGGTCATGCCGTCTGGCACGCCGTCCACAGCGGGCCAGCGCTTCCACAGCGTCTTGTCGCTCACGGTGCCGGTGGCCGGGTCGCAGCGGTAGCGGTAGGTGGTGCCCAGCACCGTGTCGTTGAAAAACATGGCCGGGCCCTGCGCGGTGGGGGCCCAAGTGGGTCCGTTGGTCACGGCAAAACCATCGTCGTGCCGCACGCAGTGGCCGCTGGCGGTGTAGGTGTACAGCGCGCCCGTGGGGGCCTCGCACGCAAAGTCCATGCTGCCGGCCCAAAAACGCCCCTGGGCGTCGCACTTGCCGTCGTTGAATCGGTTGCCGGTGCGCTCTGGCTCGGGCTGGTGCAGGTAGCGTGGGGCGATGTCGGCAGCGGGGTCGAACAGCGCAAAGCCTCGGCGCAGGGCGACGATGAAGCCCGGGGCGTTGGCGCGCTCGGCGATGGCGGAGATTTCTTCGTCAAACGTCCAGCGCTGGTGGGCGCCCGTGGCCGGGCTCCAGCGGTGCAGCTCGCGCTGCAGGATGTCCACCCAGTACACGGCCTGCTCGCGCACCGACCACAGCACGCCCTCGCCCAGCGCGTTGCCCAATGCGACCACGCAGCGCACGGCGCCGGTGGTTGTTGGCGCAGAGGCGGACACGCCGCTGGACGGTGGGATGGGGGTATCCAGCGAAGGGCGCACGTTGGTTGTCTCCGGTCGTTTTTTTGCATCGGCCTGCCGCCAGGCACTTGACGAGCGGCATCTTATCAACGCCAATTGATGCTTGAAATGAATTTTTTTGCCATTGATTGATTGCAATATTAATATGACACAGCTTTTTACCCCCTCCTCTTCCTCGACCGACGCCACGGGCGCCCCCCAGGGCCTGGCGAAATTCCCCAGCCTGCAAGGCCGAGCCGTGTTCGTGACCGGCGGCGGCAGCGGCATTGGCGCGGCCATCGTGGCGGCGTTTGCCGAGCAAGGTGCCCGCGTGGCGTTTGTGGACGTAGCGCGCAACGCGAGCGAAGCCCTGGCCCAGCACATTGCCGACGCAGGCCTGCCCCGCCCCTGGTGGCGTGTGTGCGATGTGCGCGATGTGAACGCCCTGCAGGCCTGCGTGGCCGAAGCGGCGGCCGAGCTGGGCAGCGACTTTGCAGTGCTGGTGAACAACGTGGCCAGCGATGACCGGCACACGCTCGAATCCGTGACGCCCGAGTACTACGACGAGCGCATGGCCATCAATGAACGCCCCGCCTTTTTCGCCATCCAGGCCGTGGTGCCCGGCATGCGCAGGCTGGGCGCGGGCTCGGTGATCAACCTGGGCTCCACCGGCTGGCAGGGCAAGGGCACGGGCTACCCCTGCTATGCCATTGCCAAGTCGTCGGTGAACGGCCTCACGCGCGGGCTGGCCAAGACGCTGGGACAGGACCGCATCCGCATCAACACGGTGTCGCCCGGCTGGGTGATGACGGAGCGGCAGATCAAGCTGTGGCTGGACGCCGAGGGCGAGAAGGAGCTGGCGCGCAACCAGTGCCTGCCGGACAAGCTGCGGCCGCATGACATTGCGCGGATGGTGTTGTTTTTGGCGTCGGATGATGCGGCGATGTGTACGGCACAGGAGTTCAAGGTGGATGCGGGGTGGGTTTGATTTTTTGAGGTCTTTTTGGGTTCTGGCGCTTATCCATTAACCGCTGGTAGCTATTGTTTTTGTAGTCCTGATGGCTCCCGCCCGTTCGGGCTGAGCCTGTCTAAGCTGGGGAAACTCGTTCTCTGGTTTGGGCTGCGTGCTTGGTTTCAGGGCGGAGGCCGGGAGTCGCCCGGCATGCGAGTAACTTTCTTTCGCTTCGCCGAAAGAAAGTCACCAAAGAAAGGGCGACCCTACTGTCTGCGACCCCTTCGCTGCGCTACGGGGCAACCTGGGGTGCTCGGTCACGGGGTGCGCCGCAGAACTCACTGCGCGCTGACGCGCTCCGTTCAAACAACTGCGGCGAGTCAGCTCACAAAGCATGGGCGCTCCGACGCCCACGCCACCCCGCGCCCTGCGCGCCCCAGGCGCATACAGAAGGGAACCCGGGGAGCGGACATCCACACGGGCCATTGCTGCGCTCGGCCCCGTCTCGCCGGCGCAAGCGCCTCGCGCTACGCAGGCGCGGCCGAGCGCAGCGATGGCCCGTGTGGCTGTTCGGCTGTTGGATGTTTGGCCCCCCCCCTGCTGGCTGCGCCTGCGGCGGGGCGGTTGTGGGGTGAGCATGGGCGTCGAAGCGCCCATGCTTCGTGAACTGACTCGCCGTGGCTGTCCGAGCGGCGCGCGCCAGCGCAAAGCGAGTTCCACGGCGCACCCCGCAACCGCACCGCCGCAGGTTTGCCCCTTCGCACCGCGAAGGGGGGGTCGCAGACTGGGGGTCGCCTTTTCTTTGGTGACTTTCTTTTGGCGAAGCAAAAGAAAGTTACTCGCATGCCGGGCGACTCCCGGCCTCCGCCCTCAACAAAGGCACGCCACCCAATCAGCGCACGAAAAAACACTACAAAATCAATAGCTACCAACGCATATCCCACTAGCACATCCAGCCAATAACACCCAAAACTATCAATCCGCCACCTCCAACCGCCGCCCATACTGCACCAGACTCGTCTGCTTCAACGCCTTCATCATCACCTTCGCCGCCGGCGACAACAGCCGGTCCGACCGCGTGATGATCCCGAACGCATCCATATGGCACGGCATCGCCAGCGGCAACACCGTCACGATCCCATGCGCCGCGTAATAGCGCGCCACATCCTCCGCCACCACCGCAATCATGTCGCTCTGCTGCAGCATGCGGGTGATGAACAACAGGGCCGATGTCTCCACCGTGTGCAGCGGCGGCGCCAGCCCGTCCTGCTGGAACATCAGGTCAAACCGGTGCCGCAGCACGCTGCCCGCAGGCGGCACGATCCAGCTGGCCGACACCACGTCGCGCAGCGTCAACCCGCTCATGCTCGACAGCGGGTGGCCCGGGCGCGTCATGGCGCAGACCAGTTCCTCCGTCAGCGACTCATAACGCAGGTTCTCCTTGTCGTGCTCCTCGTACAGGCGGCCCACCACGATGTCGAGCTTGCCCTGCTCCAGCCGCTCCAGCAGCACCGGGCTGGTTTCGATGTCGAGCGAAATGCGCAGGCTGGGGTGCTCCTGCTTGACCTGCGCCACGGCGGCGGGCAGCAGGCTCAGGCCGGGTGAGGTGATGGCGCCAATGCCCACCTGGCCGTAATGCCCGCGCTTGAGCGCGCCGATCTCGTCGTGCGCCTGGTTCAGGTTGGCCAGCGCCATGCGCGCGTGGCGAATCATCGTTTCGCCATACCAGGTGGGGCGCATGCCGCGTGGCAGGCGGTCGAACAGCGACACCTCCAGCACGTCCTCCAGGTCCTTGAGCAGCTTGGACGCGGCGGGCTGGGTCATGCTGAGCACCTGGGCGGCGCGGTGGATGTTGCCCTCCTCGGCCAGGGCCACCAGCAGCAGCAGTTGGCGCGTCTTGAGGCGGGCGCGGATGAACCAGTGGTTGTAGGTGCTCATGGATGGATGGACGAAAGGAAGGGAGGGCGAGAAAAGGGAGGGGTTTTCCAGAATGCAAAGAACGATATGTATTTTGTCTAAAAAACGATTGGATTGATATCAAAACCTTCCATAGACTTCGCCGCAACTGCAACAAAGGCCTCTCTCCATGAAGCTCGGCGACCTCCAGCTCAGCCCCCGGCACCTGATCAATGGCCGGTGGGAAATCGGCACCACTACCGGCATCAGTACCAACCCGTCGGACACCCGCGAGGTGGTGGCCGAATACGCCCGCGCCGACCGCAACCAGACCGAGCTGGCCGTGCGCGCCGCGGCCGATGCCCTGCCCACCTGGAGCCAGAGCACGCCCCAACGCCGCGCCGACGTGCTGGACATGATTGGCAGCGAGCTGCTGGCCCGCAAGGACGAGCTGGGCGCGCTGCTGGCCCGTGAAGAAGGCAAGACCCTGCCCGAGGGCGTGGCTGAGGTGGCGCGCAGCGGGCAGATCTTCAAGTTCTTTGCGGGCGAGGCGCTGCGCATTCAGGGCGAGCTGCTGGCCTCTGTGCGCCAGGGCGTGCAGGTGGATGTGACCCGCGAGCCCGTGGGCGTGGTGGGCATCATCGCGCCGTGGAACTTCCCGTTCGCCATCCCGGCCTGGAAGATCGCCCCGGCCCTGGCCTACGGCAACACCGTGGTGTTCAAGCCCGCCGAGCTGGTGCCCGCCTGTGGCTGGGCGCTGGCCGAAATCATCAGCCGCAGCGGCCTGCCCGCCGGTGCGTTCAACCTCATCATGGGCAGCGGCCGCGAGGTGGGGCAGACGCTGGTGGATCACCCGCTGGTCAACGCGCTGAGCTTTACCGGGTCGGTGGCCACGGGCGACCGCATCCTGCGCGCCGCCAGCCAGCGCCGCGCCAAGGTGCAGCTGGAGATGGGCGGCAAGAACCCGCTCATCGTGCTGGCCGACGCCGACCTGGACCAGGCGGTGGACTGCGCGCTGCAGGGCTCGTATTTCTCGACGGGCCAGCGCTGCACGGCATCAAGCCGCCTCATCGTCGAGGCCGAAGTGCACGACGCCTTTGTGGCGCGCCTGCGCAACCGGCTGGCCAGCCTGAAGGTGGGCCACGCGCTGGAGCGTGGCACCGAGATGGGCCCGGTGGTGGATGACAACCAGCTGGCCCAGAACCTGAGCTATATCGACATTGCGCGCAATGAGGGAGCGGAGCATGTCTGGGGTGGCGAGCGCCTGGAGCGCCCCACCCCAGGCCATTACATGAGCCCCGCCCTCTTCCTGGCCCGGCCCGAGCACCGCGTGGCGCGCGAGGAAATCTTTGGCCCCGTGGCCTGCGTGCTGCGGGCCGACGATTACGACCACGCACTGGCCCTGGCCAACGACACGCCGTTTGGTCTGTGCGCGGGCATCTGCACCACGTCGCTCAAGCGCGCCATGCACTTCAAGCGCCACGCCGCCGTGGGCATGACCATGGTGAACCTGCCCACGGCGGGTGTGGACTTCCATGTGCCGTTTGGTGGCCGCAAGGAGTCGAGCTACGGCGCCCGTGAGCAAGGGCGCTACGCGGCCGAGTTCTACACCACGGTCAAGACGGGCTACATGCTGGCCTGAGCCTTCTTCTTTTTTTCCTTCTTTCCATCCCGCAACCGTCGTCAACCAACCATTACAGACAGGAGACAAGATGATGAAAATGAACCGCCGCACCGTTGCTGCCGCCTTGGCCAGCGTGCCCGTGGCCGCCTTGCTGCCCGGCGCAGCCTGGGCGCAAAAGCCCCTGGTGCTGGGCTTCAGCCAGGTGGGGGCCGAGAGCGAATGGCGCACCGCCAATACCGAGTCCATCAAGTCCGCCGCCAAAGAGGCCGGCATCGAGCTGAAATTCTCGGACGCACAGCAAAAGCAAGAGAACCAGATCAAGGCCATCCGCTCGTTCATCGCGCAGAAGGTGGACGTGATTGCGTTCTCGCCCGTGGTGGAGTCCGGCTGGGAGCCCGTGCTGCGCGAGGCCAAGGCCGCCAAGATCCCCGTGGTGCTGACCGACCGCGCCGTGAACACCAAGGACACGTCGCTCTACGTGACCTTCATGGGCTCGGACTTTGTGGAAGAAGGTCGCAAGGCCGGCCGCTGGCTGGTGGAAAAGATGAAGGACCAGAAGGGTGAGGTCAACATCGTCGAGCTGCAGGGCACCGTAGGCTCCGCCCCCGCCATCGACCGCAAGAAGGGCTTTGAGGAAATCATCAAGGCCGACCCCAAGTTCAAGATCATCCGCAGCCAGACCGGCGACTTCACCCGCGCCAAGGGCAAGGAAGTGATGGAAGCCTTCCTGAAGGCCGAGGGCAAGAAGATCAACGTGCTGTACGCACACAACGACGACATGGCGATTGGCGCCATCCAGGCCATCGAAGAGGCCGGCATGAAGCCCGCCAAGGACATCGTGATCATCTCTATCGACGCGGTGAAGGGCGCTTTCGAAGCCATGATCGCCGGCAAGCTCAACGTGAGCGTGGAGTGCAGCCCCCTGCTGGGCCCGCAACTCATGGCCGCAGTCAAAGACATCAAGGCTGGTAAAGCGGTGCCCAAGCGCATCGTGACCGAGGAAGGCATCTTCCCGATGGAAGTGGCGGCCAAGGAAATGCCTAACCGCAAGTACTAACCCCCTGAGGCGCTGCGCGCCTTCCCCCTTCCCGCATCGCTGCGCGATGCGGGAAGGGGGACGCCACCGGCCCGGCGGGGCGGCCCTTGGGCGGTGGCACTGGCATTGGGCAGCGACAGTTTCGCTAGGCCGTGGCGCATCCAAGCGGCAATCAAATCAAAACAACCCCAGGAGACAGACTCAAATGAAGCGTGCAATTTTCAAGGCCGTGTTGGCCACCGTGGCACTGGCTGCCATCGGTGCCACGTCTGTGGCATCGGCCCAGGACAAGGGCGCCATCGGCATCTCGATGCCCACCAAGTCCTCGGCGCGCTGGATTGCCGATGGCGACAACATGGTCAAGGTGCTCAAGGAGCGCGGCTACAAGACCGACCTGCAGTACGCCGATGACGACATCCCCAATCAGCTCGCGCAGATCGAGAACATGATCACCAAGGGCGCCAAGGTGCTGGTGATCGCGTCGATTGACGGCACCACGCTGTCCAAGGCGCTGCAAAACGCGGCCGACAAGGGCGTGAAGGTCATTGCGTACGACCGCCTCATCAAGGGCTCGAAGAACGTGGACTACTACGCCACGTTCGACAACTTCCAAGTGGGTGTGCTGCAGGCCACCTCCATCGTGGACAAGCTGGGCCTCAAGCAAGGCAAGGGCCCGTTCAACATCGAACTGTTCGGCGGCTCGCCGGACGACAACAACGCCTTCTTCTTCTACGACGGTGCCATGAGCGTGCTGCAACCGTACATCGACAGCGGCAAGCTGGTGGTGCGCAGCAAGCAGACCGGCATGAACAAGGTGGGCACGCTGCGCTGGGACGGTTCGGTGGCCCAGGCGCGCATGGACAACCTGCTGTCTGCCTACTATGGCAAGGACAAGGTGCATGCCGTGCTGTCGCCCTATGACGGCATCTCCATCGGCATCCTGTCGTCCCTGAAGGGTGTGGGCTACTGCACTGCGCAGCAGCCCTGCCCCGTGGTCAGCGGCCAGGACGCTGAGGTGCCTTCCATCAAGTCCATCCTCAAGGGTGAGCAGTCCTCCACGGTGTTCAAGGACACCCGCGAGCTGGCAAAGGTAGCCGCCAACATGGTGGACGCCGTGCTGACGGGCAAGCAGCCTGAAATCAACGACGCCAAGACCTACAACAACGGCGTGAAGGTGGTGCCTTCGTACCTGCTCAAGCCAGTGGCGGTGGATTCCTCCAACTGGAACACGGTGTTGGTAGGCAGTGGGTACTACAAGGAATCGCAAATCAAGTGAGCACGAGCGGCTTCTGCATCTAAAGCCGCCGCCTGCGATTGCCATTGGGGCAGCGCAGGCGGCCTGCAACCGGGACGAGGCCAGAGGCCCCGCCAACAGACTGAGAGACCATGCTTCTTGAAATGCGGAACATCCGCAAAACCTTCCCCGGCGTGGTGGCGCTGAACCAGGTCAACCTGCAGGTGCAGGCCGGGGAGATCCATGCCATCGTCGGCGAAAACGGGGCGGGCAAATCCACGCTGATGAAGGTGCTGTCGGGTGTGTACCCGCACGGCAGCTACAGCGGCCAGATCCTGTTCGACGGGCAAGAGCGCGAGTTTGCGGGCATCCGCGACAGCGAGCACCTGGGCATCATCATCATTCACCAGGAGCTGGCGCTGGTGCCCCTCCTGTCGATTGCCGAGAACATCTTCCTGGGCAACGAAACCGCGCGCCACGGCGTCATCGACTGGATGGCCGCCCACAGCCGCGCCCAGGCGCTGCTGCACAAGGTGGGCCTTCGCGAATCGCCCGACACGCCCGTGGGCCAACTGGGCGTGGGCAAGCAGCAGCTGGTGGAGATTGCCAAGGCTTTGTCGCGCAAGGTGCGCCTGCTGATCCTGGACGAGCCCACCGCCAGCCTCAACGAAAACGACAGCCAGGCCCTGCTGGACCTGCTGCTGGAGCTGAAGGCCCAGGGCATCACCTGCATCCTGATCTCGCACAAGCTCAACGAAATCTCGCGCGTGGCCGATGCCATCACGGTGCTGCGCGACGGCAGCACCGTGCAGATGCTGGACTGCCGCGAAGGCCCGGTGAGCGAAGACCGCGTGATCCAGGCCATGGTGGGCCGCGAGATGAGCGACCGCTACCCCCAGCGCCAGCCGCAAGTGGGCGACATTGTTTTTGAGGTTCGCAACTGGCGCGCCCACCACCCGCAGCGCAGCGACCGCGAGCACCTCAAGGGCATCGACCTGAACGTGCGACGCGGCGAGATCGTGGGCATCGCAGGCCTGATGGGCGCAGGCCGCACCGAGCTGGCCATGAGCATCTTTGGCCGCTCGTGGGGCCAGCGCATCAGCGGCGAGGTGCGGCTGCACGGCCAGCCGATCGATGTGAGCACGGTAGAGAAAGCCGTGAGTCACGGCCTGGCCTACGTGACTGAAGACCGCAAGGGCAACGGCCTGGTGCTGAACGAAGACATCCAGTTCAACACCTCGCTGGCCAACCTGCCAGGCGTGTCGTTCGCCAGCGTGATCGACAACGGCCAGGAACACCGCGTGGCGCAGGACTACCGCGAAAAGCTGCGCATCCGCTGCTCGGGCGTGGACCAGAAGACGCTGAACCTGTCGGGCGGCAACCAGCAAAAAGTGGTGCTGAGCAAATGGCTGTTCACCAGCCCCGAGGTGCTCATCCTCGACGAGCCCACACGCGGCATCGATGTGGGTGCCAAGTACGAGATCTACACGCTGATTGCCCAGCTGGCGGCCGAGGGCAAGTGTGTGATCGTGATCTCCTCCGAAATGCCCGAGCTGCTGGGCATCACGGACCGCATCTATGTGATGAACGAAGGCCGCTTTGTGGCCGAGATGCCCACTGCCGAAGCATCCCAAGAACGAATCATGCGAGCGATTGTGAAAGCCAGTTGATATGAGCCAGACCACCCATCCCCCTGCCAGCACGTTGGCCGACGGAAATCCGACAGCCGCAGTGCGGCACGACAAGTCGCTGCTCCACCACCTGCAGCACAACCTGCGCGAATACGGCATGTTGATCACGCTAGTGGCCATCATGGGCTTCTTCCAGTACATGACCGAGGGCACGCTGATGCAGCCCTTGAACCTGACCAACCTGGTGCTGCAGAACAGCTACATCGTCATCATGGCGCTGGGCATGCTGTTGGTCATCGTGGCCGGGCACATTGACCTGTCGGTGGGCTCGGTGTGTGGCTTCATCGGCGCACTGGCAGCGGTGCTGATGGTCGAATACAACTGGCACTTTGTGCCTGCCACGCTGGTGTGCCTGCTGTGCGGCGGGCTCATCGGCGCCATTCAAGGCAGCTTTGTGGCCTTCTCGCGCATCCCCTCGTTCATCGTCACGCTGGCAGGCATGCTGGTGTTCAAAGGCCTGGCGCTGGCGCTGCTGGCGGGGCAGTCGGTGGGGCCGTTCCCCTCAGCCTTCCAGATGCTCAGCTCGGGCTTCATCCCCGACCTGTTCAGCGTGGAGGGGCTGCGCCTGACCTCGCTGCTGCTGGGCGCCGCCGTGGCTGCCGCCTTGGCCGTGGGCGGCCTGCGCCAGCGCGCCAACCGCTTGCGCCACGGCGTGCAGACAGAGCCTGCGGGCCTGTTCGTCGCACGTACCGTGGTGTTTGGTGGCCTGCTGGTGTACTTCAGCTACCTGCTGGCTTCGTACAAGGGCCTGCCCAATGTGCTCATCGTGATGGCGCTGCTGATCGTGCTGTTCGACTTCGTCACCAGCCGCACCACCATCGGCCGCCGCATCTATGCCATGGGTGGCAATGAGAAGGCGGCCAAGCTCTCGGGCATCAAGACGGAACGGCTCACGCTCTACGCCTTCATCAACATGGGCGTCCTGGCCGCCCTGGCCGGGCTGGTGTTTGCGGCGCGGCTCAATACCGCCACGCCCAAGGCAGGCTTGGGTTTTGAGCTGGACGTGATAGCAGCCTGCTTCATCGGCGGCGCATCGGCCTCAGGCGGGGTGGGCAAGGTGATGGGTGCGGTCATTGGCGCCTTTGTGATGGGCGTGATGAACAACGGCATGTCCATCCTGGGCATCGGCATCGACTACCAGCAGGTCATCAAGGGCGTGGTGCTGCTGGCCGCCGTGCTGGTCGATGTCTACAACAAGAACAAGGCATGACGGCCGCCATGGACGCGTCCACCGCCCACGCCTCTGCTGCTGCCCCGGTGCTGCAGCTCTCGGGCATCCACAAGCAGTTTGCGGGCATCCCTGTGCTGCGCGATGTACAGCTCAACCTTTACCCTGGCGAGATCCACGCGCTGATGGGGCAAAACGGTGCGGGCAAGTCCACGCTGATCAAGGTGCTGACGGGCGTGCTGGAGGCCAGCGGCGGCCAGATGCGGTTGGGCGGAGAAGCCGTGTGGCCCGATTCGCCGCTGGCCGCGCAGCGACTGGGCATCAGCACCGTGTACCAAGAGGTCAACCTCTGCCCCAACCTCTCGGTGGCCGAGAACATCTTTGCGGGCCGCTACCCGCGCTGTGGTGTTGCGCAAGGTTTTCGCATCGATTGGGCCACGCTGCACCAGCGCGCGCGCGAGCTGGTGGCGCGCATCGGCCTGCAGATCGACGTGACGCGCCTGCTGTCGGACTACCCCGTGGCCGTGCAGCAGCTGGTGGCGATTGCGCGCGCACTCAGCATCGAATCGCGTGTGCTGATCCTGGACGAACCCACCTCCAGCCTGGACGACGACGAGGTGAAAAAGCTCTTCGAGGTGCTGCGCCGCTTGCGCAGCGAGGGGCTGTCCATCGTCTTTGTGACGCACTTTTTGAACCAGGTGTATGCCGTCTCCGACCGCATCACTGTGCTGCGCAATGGCAGCTGGGTGGGTGAGTGGCTGGCCAAGGACCTGGGGCCGCAGGCCCTGATCGCCGCCATGCTGGGTCGCGACCTGGCTGCTGCGTCGGAGCAACCTGCACCCGCACCCGCCGTGGACAGTCGCCAGGCCACCTTGCTGCACGCAGAGGGCCTGGGGCAGGACACGCAACTGCAGCCGCTGCACCTACAGATCCGTGCAGGTGAGGTGGTGGGCCTGGCTGGGCTGCTGGGCTCGGGCCGCACCGAGCTGGCCCGCCTGTTGTTTGGCCTGGAGCAGCCCGACCGGGGCGCGCTGCGCATCGACGGGCAGGTGGTGAAATTTGCCAACCCCATGGACGCCATCCGCCATGGCCTGGCCCTGTGCCCCGAAGAGCGCAAGACCGACGGCATCGTGGCCGAGCTGTCGGTGCGCGAGAACATTGCGCTGGCGCTGCAGGCGCGCATGGGGGTGGGCAAGTTCCTCTCACGCGCCGAGCAGACGGCGCTGGCCGAGCGCTATGTGAAGTTGCTGGGCATCAAGACCGAGACGGTGGACAAGCCCATCGGCCTGCTGTCGGGCGGCAACCAGCAGAAGGCCATCCTTGCGCGCTGGATGGCCATCGAACCGCGCCTGCTCATCCTGGACGAACCCACGCGCGGCATCGACGTGGCCGCCAAGCAGGAAATCATGGACCAGATCCTGCGCCTGGCGCAGGCGGGCATGGCCGTGCTGTTCATCTCTTCCGAAATGAGCGAGGTGGTGCGCGTAGCGCACCGCATCGTGGTGCTCCGCGACCGCCACAAGGTGGGCGAGCTGCCCGCAGGCAGCAGCGAGGACGCCGTCTACGACCTGATTGCTGCCGAACATGTCTGAACGCTCACCTTCCCTTTTGGTGGCGCTGCTGCGCCACCGCCTGGCCTGGCCGCTGATCACGCTGGCGCTGCTGCTCATCGTGAACACCGTTTTCAACAGCAGCTTCCTGCACATCGAATGGCGCGACGGCCACCTGTACGGCAGCCTCATCGATATCCTGAACCGCGCTGCACCGCTGGTGCTGGTATCGCTGGGCATGACGCTGGTGATTGCCACGCGCGGCATCGACATCTCGGTGGGCGCCGTGGTCGCGATAGCTGCTGCTGTGGCCGCGTGGCTCATCGGCGGCTCGGTGTCGGGCACCGAAAGCCGGTTCCCGCTCCCGGTCGCCATCCTGGGCGCCATCGGCATCGCACTGCTGTGCGGACTGTGGAATGGTGTGCTGGTGGCCAAGGTGGGCATGCAGCCCATCATTGCCACGCTGATCCTCATGGTGGCAGGCCGGGGCATTGCCCAGCTCATCACCGACGGGCAGATCATCACCATCTACTACACGCCCTACTTCTTCATGGGCGGCGGGTACCTGGCGGGGCTGCCGTTCTCGCTGTTTGTGGTGGCCGTGGTCTTTGCCGTGCTGTACCTGGCCATCACGCGCACGGCGCTGGGCCTGTTCATCCAGGCGGTGGGCATCAACCCCACGGCAGCGCGCGTGGCGGGTGTGCAGGCGGGGCGGCTTATCGTGGCGGCCTATGTGTTCTGTGGCGTGTGCGCGGGCATTGCGGGGCTGCTGATCAGCTCCAACGTGAAGAGCGCCGACGGCAACAACGCCGGGCAGCTGCTGGAGCTGGACGCCATCCTGGCCGTCACGCTGGGTGGCACCGCACTCACGGGCGGGCGCTTCAGCCTGGTTGGCAGCGTGATTGGTGCGCTCATCATCCAGACGCTGACCTACGCCATCTACTCGCTGGGCGTGCCGCCCGAGATCAACCTGGTAGTGAAGGCCGTGGTGGTGTTCATCGTGATGCTGCTGCAGTCGCCCGAGTTTCGAGCGCAAGTCGGCGCGCTGGCACGCCGTCCTGGCGCGGGAGCCTTGCAATGAGCGCCGTGCCCAAGACTGCAGGCTTCAGCAGCGTGAGCCACCCTGCCCCACCGGCCGCCAATGCGCGCGCGCGATTCAACCCCAAGTACCTGCCGCTGGCCGCCACCATTTCGCTGTTCGTGGCCATGGCCACGCTGGGCTCGGTGCTGTACACCGGGTTCTTCTCGGCCCAGGTGTTCCTCAACCTGCTGATCGATAACGCCTTCCTCATCATCGTGGCGGTAGGCATGACCTTCGTCATCCTGTCGGGCGGCATCGACCTCTCGGTGGGCTCGGTGGTGGCACTGACCACCATGGTGCTGGCTGCGCTGGTGGAACACCGGGGCTGGAACCCTCTAGCCGCCATCCCGCTGGTGCTGCTAATGGGCACGGCGTTTGGCGCGTTCATGGGTTTCCTCATCGAGCGCTTTCGGCTGCAGCCCTTCATCGTCACGCTGGCGGGCATGTTCCTGGCGCGGGGGCTGTGCTACCTGATCAGCATTGACTCGATCAGTATCACGCACGAGGGCTACTCCGAGCTGGCCCAGTGGCGCTTGCCGCTGTGGGAAGGCGCATCGCTCTCGCTGGGCGCGCTCATCGCCATCGCCGTGCTGCTGGTGGCCCTGTTTGTCGCGCACTGCACGCCGTTTGGCCGCACTGTGTATGCAGTGGGCGGTAGCGAGCACTCGGCCGTGCTCATGGGTTTGCCGGTGCGCCGTACGCTGATCGGCGTGTACACGCTGTCGGGCTTCTGCTCGGCGCTGGCGGGCGTGGTGTTCACGTTTTACATGCTGTCGGGCTATGGCCTGCATGCCGTGGGCATGGAGCTGGACGCGATTGCCGCCGTGGTCATTGGCGGCACGCTGCTCACCGGCGGCGTGGGCTATGTGGCGGGCACGCTGTTTGGCGTGCTCATGCTCGGAATCATCCAGACCCTGATTTCCTTCGACGGCACGCTCAGTTCCTGGTGGACGCGCATCGTCGTCGGCGTACTGCTGTTCGCTTTCTGTCTGCTGCAGCGGCTGCTCTCGCGCCGCACAGGCAAGGCCCGTTGACCCTTCATTTCTCCTCTTTCTCTCGCACCCCACCATGACCACCCCCAAGCGCAAACTCCGCTCCACCGAATGGTTCGGCACCGCCGACAAGAACGGCTTCATGTACCGCAGCTGGATGAAGAACCAGGGCATCCCCGACCACGCGTTCGACGGCCGTCCCGTGATCGGTATCTGCAACACCTGGTCCGAGCTGACCCCGTGCAACGCCCACTTTCGCAAGATTGCCGAGCATGTGAAGCGCGGCATTTACGAGGCAGGCGGCTTTCCGGTGGAGTTCCCTGTGTTCTCCAATGGCGAATCCAACCTGCGCCCCACCGCCATGCTCACGCGCAACCTGGCCAGTATGGATGTGGAAGAGGCCATTCGCGGCAACCCCATCGACGCGGTGGTGCTGCTGGTGGGCTGCGACAAGACCACGCCCGCGCTGCTGATGGGTGCGGCCAGCTGCGACGTGCCGGCCATCGTGGTCACGGGCGGGCCCATGCTCAACGGCAAGCTCGACGGCAAGGACATCGGCTCGGGCACCGCCGTGTGGCGCCTGCACGAGTCACTGAAAGCCGGCGAGATCAACGAGCACCAGTTCTTCGCGGCCGAGGCCGGCATGTCCCGCTCTGCCGGCACCTGCAACACCATGGGCACGGCCAGCACCATGGCCTGCGTGGCTGAATCGCTGGGCACATCGCTGCCGCACAACGCAGCCATCCCGGCGGTGGACTCGCGCCGCTATGTGCTGGCGCACATGTCGGGCAAGCGCATTGTGGAAATGGCACACGAAGGGCTCACGCTCTCCAAGATCCTGACCCGCGAGGCGTTCGAGAACGCCATCCGCACCAACGCCGCCATCGGCGGCTCGACCAACGCTGTCATTCATTTGAAAGCCATCGCAGGCCGCATCGGCGTGCAGCTCGACCTGGAGGACTGGACCCGCATCGGCCGTGGCACGCCCACCCTGGTGGACCTGCAGCCCTCGGGCCGCTTCCTGATGGAAGAGTTCTACTACGCGGGCGGCCTGCCCGCCGTGCTGCGCCGCCTTGGCGAGAACGGCCTGCTGCCCCACCCCAACGCGCTCACCGTCAACGGCAAGAGCCTGTGGGACAACGTGCGCGAGGCGCCGCAATACAACGACGAGGTGATCCGCCCGATCAGCAACCCGCTGATTGCCGACGGTGGCATCTGCATCCTGCGCGGCAACCTGGCGCCGCGTGGCGCGGTGCTCAAGCCCTCCGCCGCCTCGCCCGAACTGCTCAAGCACCGGGGCCGTGCCGTGGTGTTCGAGAACCTGGAGCACTACAAGGAGCGCATCGTCGATGAAAACCTGGACATCGACGCCAGCTGCGTGATGGTGCTCAAGAACTGCGGCCCCAAGGGCTACCCCGGCATGGCCGAGGTGGGCAACATGGGCCTGCCGCCCAAGCTGCTGCGCCAGGGCGTGAAGGACATGGTGCGCATCTCCGATGCCCGCATGAGCGGCACCGCCTACGGCACGGTGGTGCTACACGTGGCGCCCGAGGCCGCTGCACTCGGCCCCCTGGCTGCGGTGCGCGATGGCGACTTCATTGAGTTGGACTGCGAGAACGGCCGGTTGCACCTGGATATCAGCGACGAGGAACTGGCCGCGCGCTTGGCTGCCTTGGCGGGCACCGACAACGGCGGGCGCGGCGGCTACCAACGCCTGTATGTGGACCACGTGCTGCAGGCTGACGATGGCTGCGACTTCGACTTTCTGGTCGGCTGCCGGGGGGCTGCTGTACCCCGCCACTCGCATTGATGCGCCCTCTGAGACGCTCGCCGCAGTCAATCGCTACAAATTCAATAGCTACCAGCGCAAATTCAACTAGCGCTAGAGGCATATTCCACTCAAATTTTTGCCCATACCCGCCATGCCTGCCCTCCATTCCCTCCAGAACCCTCGCTACCGAGGCATCTTCCCCGTCGTGCCCACCACCTTCCACGAAGACGGCACGCTGGATCTGAACAGCCAGAAGCGCTGTCTCGACTTCATGATCGATGCGGGCGTGGACGGCGTCTGCATCCTGGCCAACTTCTCCGAGCAGTTCTCGCTGTCGGATGCCGAGCGCGAAGCCCTCACCCGCACATCGCTGGAGCATGTGGCGGGCCGTGTGCCAGTCATCGTCACCACCACCCACTACGGCACGCGCGTGTGCGCCGAGCGCAGCCGCGCCGCGCAGGACATGGGCGCGGCCATGGTGATGGTCATGCCGCCTTACCACGGTGCCACCTTCCGCGTGCCCGAGGCGCAGATTTACGAGTTCTATGCCCGAGTGTCGGATGCGATCCGCATCCCGATCATGGTGCAGGACGCACCCGCCAGCGGCACCGTGCTGTCGGCACCGTTCCTCGCGCGCATGGCGCAGGAGATCGAGAACCTGGCCTACTTCAAGATCGAAGTGCCCGGCGCCGCCAGCAAGCTGCGCGAGCTAATCCGACTGGGGGGTGACGCCATCGAAGGCCCGTGGGATGGTGAAGAAGCCATCACCCTGCTGGCTGACCTGGATGCCGGCGCCACGGGCGCGATGACGGGCGGCGCCTTCCCCGACGGTATCCGCCCCATCATCCAGGCGCACCGCCAGGGCGACATGGACCAGGCGTTTGCGCTCTACCAGCGCTGGTTGCCGCTCATCAACCACGAAAACCGCCAGGGCGGCATCCTCACGGCCAAGGCACTGATGAAGGAAGGCGGCGTGATCACCTCCGAGGCGGGCCGCCACCCCTTCCCGGCCATGCACCCCGAAGTGCGGCGCGGCCTGATCGACATCGCGCGGCGGCTGGACCCGCTGGTGCTGCGCTGGGCGCGTTAAGCAGGACACGCATGGTGCCCGCACGTTTTCTGGTGCCCGCCGAGGCGGGCCTGATTGCCCTGGACTGGGGCACCAGCGCGTTGCGCGCCTTCCGCATGGGCGCGCATGGCGAGGTGCTGGAGACGCGGCACCGCCCCTGGGGCATCATGAACCTGCCCCCGGCCGCGAGCGATGTAGTCGATACGGAACCCGGCGCCGCATTTGAACGCGCGGTGCAGGACACCTGTGGCGACTGGCTGGCCGCCGCACCCGGCCTGCCCCTGCTGGCCTGCGGCATGGTGGGCAGCGCCCAAGGCTGGTGCGAGGCCAAGTACCTGCCCACGCCGACCTCGCTCGACGCACTGGCCCGGGGCCTGACGTTGGTGGCGCGGCGCGACGGCACACCGTTGCACATCGTGCCGGGCCTGTTGCAGCAGGGCACCTTACCCAACGTGATGCGCGGTGAAGAAACCCAGGTGCTGGGCGTGCTGGCGGACCTTGCACAGCCTGCGAACGCGCCCGTACTCATCGGCCTGCCCGGCACGCACAGCAAATGGGTGCTGGCACGGCAAGGCCGCATCGAACAGTTCCACACTTTCATGACCGGCGAGGTGTTTGCTGCGCTGCGAGGCCACACCATTCTGGGCAAGACCATGCAGGCTGCAGCAGCACCCGACGACGATGCCTTTGCGCGCGGGCTAGAAGTGGCACGTGGCAACGATGCCGCACTGGGCCTGCTGTCGCACATCTTCAGCACACGCACGCTGGGGCTGACCGGCGCGCTGGCGCCTACCGCGCAAGCGGACTACCTCTCGGGCCTGCTGATCGGGCACGAGGTGGCGAGCCTGAGCCGCGCGCAGGATCAAACCCCAACAACACCACAAACGCTGGTGCTTTGCGGCGAGCCCGACCTGTGCCGCCGCTACGCCGTCGCGCTGCAGACCCATGGCTTTGCCGCCCCCACCATCGCCACGCAGGCCACGGCCACCGGGCTGTGGCAGATCGCGCTGGCGGCAGGGCTGGTCGTTGCGCCCGCACCCGCCTCCTCCTCACACCCCTTCACCTCCGGGAGCCTGCCCGCATGAACCCCATCGACAAAGCCCTGTTCCACATCCTGCAGCGCTGCGGGCTCATCGCCATCCTGCGCGGCGTGCAGCCGCACGAGGTGGTGGCCATCGGCCACGCACTGTACGACGCGGGGTTTCGCATCATCGAAGTGCCGCTCAACTCGCCCGAGCCGCTGGCCAGCATCCGCGCACTGCGCGATGCACTGCCTGCCGACTGCCTCGTGGGCGCAGGCACCGTGCTCTCCATCGATGCCGTGGCCGATGTCGCGGCGGCCGGCGGGCAGATCATCGTCATGCCCCACAGCGACCCCGATGTGATCCGCGCCGCCCGTGCTGCCGGCATGGCCTGCGCGCCGGGCGTCGCCACGCTGACCGAGGCCTATGCCGCACTGGCGGCGGGCGCCAACATGCTGAAGCTCTTCCCGGCCGAAGCGCTGCCGCCCCATGTACTCAAGGCCTGGCGCGCCGTCATCACGCCGCCCATGGCACTGGTGCCCGTGGGCGGCATCGTGCCCGAGAGTATCGCGCCGTATGCCGCCGCTGGCGCCAGCGGCTTTGGTTTGGGCTCGGCCCTGTACCGGCCCGGCGACCAGCCCCCCGAAGTGGCGCACAAGGCCGCAGCGTTTGCACGGGCGTGGCAGGCGTCGTTTAGCACCTCGCCCACCACCGCCTGAACTTCCCCACTCGTCCCCAACAACTCCGCGTTTCGCAACGCATTGCAGCGCCCCCATGAAGATCACCCGACTCACCACGTTCATCGTTCCGCCACGCTGGTGCTTTCTCAAAATCGAAACCGACGAAGGCATCGCCGGCTGGGGGGAGCCTGTGCTGGAGGGCCGCGCCCACACCGTGGCCGCTGCGGTCGATGAGCTGGCGGACTACCTCGTTGGCAAAGACCCGCGCCACATCGAAGACCACTGGACGGTGCTGTACCGTGGCGGCTTCTACCGGGGTGGCGGCGTACACATGAGCGCACTGGCGGGCATCGACCAGGCGCTGTGGGACATCAAGGGCAAGGCACTGGGCGTGCCCGTGGCCGAGCTGCTGGGCGGCAACGTGCGCAGCCACATCAAGGTCTACAGCTGGATCGGCGGCGACCGCCCCAGCGAGACAGCCGCCGCCGCTCAAGCCGCCGTGGCACGCGGCTTCACGGCCGTGAAAATGAACGGCACCGAAGAAGTGCAGTACGTGGACAGCTACGACAAGGTGGAGCGCTGCCTGCAGAACGTGGCCGCCGTGCGCGAGGCCGTGGGCCCCAATGTGGGCATCGGCGTGGACTTCCACGGCCGCGTGCACCGGCCCATGGCCAAGGTGCTGGTCAAGGAGCTGGAGCCCTACAAGCTCATGTTCATCGAAGAACCCGTACTGAGCGAACACGAGGAGGCGCTCAAGGAAATAGCGCACATCTCGTCCACCCCCATCGCCTTAGGCGAGCGCCTGTACTCGCGCTGGGACTTCAAGCGCGTGCTGCAAGGCGGCTACGCCGACATCATCCAGCCCGACCCCTCTCACGCAGGCGGCATCACCGAAACCCGCAAGATCGCCAGCATGGCCGAGGCCTACGACGTGGCACTGGCCCTGCACTGCCCGCTAGGGCCCATTGCCCTGGCGGCCAACCTGCAGCTGGACGCGGTTTGCTACAACGCCTTCATCCAGGAGCAGAGCCTGGGCATCCACTACAACCAGGCCAACGACCTGATGGACTATGTCTCCAACCCCGAGGTGTTTGCGTACCAGGATGGGATGGTGGCGATCCCGAACGGGCCGGGTTTGGGCATTGAGGTGAACGAAGCGTATGTGCGCGAGCGCGCGGTAGAGGGGCACCGGTGGAGGAATCCGGTGTGGCGGCATCGGGATGGGAGTTTTGCGGAGTGGTGAGGGGGTTGAGAGCCTCGTTAGCTGATTCGGCAGGATTGGACGGCTCCAGGTTGATAGCCGTCGTAGATGTATGGCTGCTCATGACTGCATGTGTGCGTACCGGACACTGACGGCTACAGGGAACATACTGTGCCGCTGCAATCCCAGCGGGTGAATACAGGCTACACAGGCTACTTGGCAGCCCGATACTCCATCTTCATGGACTGAACGAGTTCGGCAGCAGTGGGTAGGGATGTCACACCCGACACCGAATGCCCCGCACTCCAAAGATCTGACCACCGTTGAATGACGGGCCCTTCAGATCCTCCGCCAAACTTCTTGCGCGCCTCCTGAACCGATACCGTCTCGTCCAGAGCCTCTGGATCGAGCCCAACCTGGACGATAGACGGCTTCAGGAAGTTGGCAGGCAGTCCCGTGAAGGCGCGTGTGGCGAGCACATCGTCCATGGAACTTTCCAGAAGCATCTCTTTGTAGTCCGCTGTCGCCATGCTTTCCTGGGTGGCGATGAATCGCGTTCCCACGCACCCCAGGTCGCAACCCAACACCGTGGCTGCGCGCAGTGCCACACCGTCCGAGAGTCCGCCCGACAGCACGATGGGGCCGTCGAACATCTGGCGTACAGCACGTACGAAGGCGAACGGGTTGGCCCAGCCGGTGTGCCCGCCGGCGCCGGACGACAGCAGAACGAGGCCATCGACACCCGCTTCCAGCGCGCGCTCTGCATGGTGGAGCGAGGCCACATCGGCAAACACGAGGCAGCCGCCGTCACGCAACGCAGGAATCACCGAAGCGGGCGACCCCACACTGGTGATCACCAGTTCCGCGCCGTGGCGCACGATCAAGTCCACTTCGGCCTTGAGGCGTGCGGGGTCGCGCCGCATGATGAGGTTGGGGCAATAAGGCGCTCGGCTGGGCTGTTCTTTGGCCTCGCGCCGAAGTCGCTGCAACCACGCCGCGAACTCGTCCAGAGACGTGCAATTGGCCGTGGGAAACGCACCGATGACGCCAGCCGCGCAAGCGGCCGAGACCAGATCGATGCCCGAGACACGCAGCATAGGGGCCGCAATGACGGGCACCACCAGCCGCTCCATAAAAGGCAGTCGGTTCATTCTTGTTCCATTCAGTTCTGTGAATGCATTGCGCGAAGGGCCGCGATGGCCTGCACCGCTTCGTCCACGAGGTCATTGACGATGGCCTGGAGCGGCTCGATGCGTTGGGCGAATGCGATGGATGGCCCCAGGGAGACCATGCCATGGCGCCAGTCGCCCTCGGCGTAGCAGCAGTCGCGCGCGACGGTTCCACTGACGAGGCTGCCGAACGCAGCGTGTTCAGTGGCACCAGCCCGCTCGATGGCCTGAACCTGGCGCGCGGTGTCGTTCAGCAGCACGCGCCAGGTGGTGCCCAGTGACTGCAGCAACCGCACCGTGGAGTGCTCGTCGCAGGTGAGCAAATGCTCCTTGTAAAGAGGGTGCGTCTGGATCTCCTCGCACACCAGAAAGCGGCTGCCAATGAGCACACCGTCCAGCCCCTGAGCCAGCACCGCGGCCAGTTGCCTGCCGCGGCCGATGCCGCCCCCCAGCACCACGGGCACCTTGAACTGGCCATGGGCGAGAGCGCCCATCAGCATGGTGGGCAGCTCGTTCATGCCGGGGTGACCGCCCTCTTCCATGCCGACCAAAGCAATGGCATCGGCACCTGCGCGCTCTGCGGACAAAGCGTGGCGGATGCTGGAGGCCTTGTGGACAATGACGGCGTTGGCTTTGTGCAGCGCTTTGATGAGTTCCGCAGGCGCATGTCCTGCTGTCTCGAACACCTTCACGCCATACGCCAGGGCGGCATCCATCCAGCGTGGAACCGTGATGTTGGCTTCGGGCCGGTGCGAGAGCGTGAGGTTCACACCAAACGGTTTGCCGCGGGTCAGCGCAGAGCAGAGCGCAAGCGCGTCGCAGAAATCCGCTTCGCTGGCATACGACCGGGGCGTGATGAAGCCCATGCAGCCCGCGTTCACCAGCGCGGCCACATACCTGGCGTCGGACAGCCACATCAGTCCGCCGCCCAGGATGGGATGGTCGATCCCCAGAAGCTGCGTAATGCGCGTGCGCAGGACGGCTGCCATGACTCAGTCGATCCCTGCGCCCAGTGACGGCGCGCCCGCCAGGTCGGTGCCGCCCATCCCCTCCATGGCCACCGGAAAGCGGACCCATGGCATGTCGTCCCCAGCGCCAAACTTGCCGCGCGAGGCAAAGTGCGCCTGGGTCGACAGTTCTGCGGGGTGCACCACAGGCGCGGCGGGAACGTCGTGACGGCACAGCAGCTCGAAGGCTTCACGCGAATCCAGTGACTCCATGGCCTGCTCAATGCGCAGATTGATCGCATCAGCGACTGCCTTGCGGGTCTTGTGTGTGGCGTACTCCGGCCCGTCAAAGGGCGCGAGCGGCAGCGCTGTGCAGAGGCGCTTCCAGAAATGGTCTTCCAGCGCAGCAATCGACACGTAGCGCCCATCCTTGCAACGGAACGCGCCGTAGGCGGCCTTCACCAGCGTGGCCTCGCGCTGCGCTTGCACCGTGCGCGCGCCGGCCGACCGGTAGGCACCCAGCCGTGGGTTCATCCAGTGCAAGGCGCAATCGGCCAGCGCCACGTCCAGGTACTGCCCCCGGCCTGTGGCTTCGCGCTGGAACAGCGCGGCGAGCGTGGCGGACAGCGCGTACATGGTCCCGCACAGGTCGGCCACCGGCAGCCCGAAGCTTTGCGCGGGGACGCCATTCGCTTGGCCTGACACCGCCAGCACGCCCGCAGCGGCCAGGTAGTTGATGTCATGCCCCGGCAGGTCGGCCCAGGGCCCTGTCTGCCCGTAGCCACTGAGGGACACATAGATGAGTCGCGGAAAGGCCTGGCAGAGTGCGGAGGCATCCAGCCCCAGTCGCGCCATCACGCCCGGGCGATAGGACTCGACCACTACATCGGCCGATGCGATCAGCGCGCGAACGTGATCGCGCTGGGCTTCGTCCTTGAGGTCCACCATCAGGCTCTGCTTGCCCCGGTTCACGGCCTCGAACGCTCCCTGCCCCAGATGGCGCGCGTTGTCGCCGTGCGGCGGGCGCTCGATCTTGATGATGCGCGCGCCCATCTCCGCCAGGTTCTGCGTCAGGAAGGGCCCCGGCAGCAGCTCACTGAAATCCACCACCGTGATGCCCTGCAGCGGCGGCCGGGCTGTAGTGGCGGTCATTCGACGGTTCTTTCGATGATCACGGCATCGAGCGGCAGCACGCCCTCGCCTTGCGCGCCAATCCACACGGGGTTGAGGTCCATCTCCTCGATACGGCCTGCGTTGTGCATCACGAAGTCCGAGATGCGCAGCAGCAGTGTGTGCAGCGCATCCAGGTCCGCCGGCGGGCGGCCACGCGCGCCTTCCAGCAAGGGGAAGCACCGCATCTCGCGGACCATCGCAGCGGCCTCGCTGGCGGAAAGCGGCAGCATGCGCCGGGTGACGTCGCGCAGAATCTCCACGTAGATGCCGCCCAGGCCGAAGGTCATCACATGGCCGAACACCGGGTCGCGCGTGACGCCGACCATCAACTCCAGGCCTCCGCTCGGCGCCATCTTCTCGATGAGCAGACCGTCGATGTGCGCGTCAGGCCGGTGGTGCTTCGCGGCCACCATGATGTCTTCCCAGGCTTGGCGCAGTTCGTCGGCGTTCTGAAGCCCCACGATGACGCCGCCGATGTCGGACTTGTGCACGATCTGCTCGCTGGCGATCTTGGCCACCACGGGGTAACCCATGCCGTTGGCGGCTGCGACGGCAGCCTCCATCGTCGGTGCCAGTGCGTTGGGCAGTAACGGGATACCGGCTGCCAGCAACTGGGACTTGGCCTCGGCCTCAGACAGGCTGCGCGTGGCGCTGGCGGGCGGCAACGCCGCTGCTGGGTTCAACGGGGTGTGCGTGCCGCGCGAACGCGTCCAGCGGCCATATTCGATCCAGCGCTGGATGGCTTTGATGGCCTTGCCCACCGACCGTGGCGGTGCAAAACCGCCTTCAACCAGCATGCGATAGCCATCGCCCATGCGATCGCTCATCCAGATGGGAAGGATCGGGGTGGCGCAACCTTTCTGCGCCGCAATGATGGTGCGCGCCAGCTGGATCGTGGTGTCGCCATAGTCCAGCGCGATCGGAACGATCACGCAGCCCAGGTGGGGGTCCGCCGCCACGGCGCTCAATGACTTTTCGATCAGCGCCGCATCGCTCAGTACGGCGGCGGTGGTGTCCACCGGGTTGTCCAGCGCAGCGAAGTCGGGCAGCAGATCGGCCAGGGCTTGCCGTGTGTGCGGGGCAAACTGCGCGAGGGTCAGGCCTGCGGTGCCCACAGCATCCGCCGTCAAGGCCGCCGTGCCACCCGACGAGGTGTAGATGGCCACCCCTTCGCTGGGTGCCGGCTCGCCCCGCGCGAACAGCCAGGCCGTATCGACCAGCTCGTCGATGTCATCCACCTCGATCACGCCACACTGCTTGAACACGGCGCTGTTCACCTCGGCCGATCCGGTCAGGGATGCGGTGTGAGATTGCGCCGCCTTCTGCCCGTAGGCCGACTTGCCCACCTTGAGTGCGATCACGGGCTTGCCGTTGGCCGCCGCGCGGTTCACGGCGGCCACAAACTTCGCGCCGTCCTTGATGCCCTCCAGCAAGGTCACGATCACCTTGATGTCGGGGGCATCGGCCATGTAGTGGATGAAGTCGGCCACCTGCAGGTCCACCTCGTTGCCGGTGGAGGCCCACAGGCCAATGCCGATGCCCCGGTCCATGGCCTGCATCACGTTGCGCCCCAGGCCACCTCCCTGCGTGGCCAGGCCGATGGGCCCCTTCACCAGGTCGTGCGGGAACGACGGCGAAAAGGTCAGACCCAGGCGGTGGTTGACGTTGGTGAGGCCCGGGCAGTTGGGACCGTACAGGCGCATGCCGCCTGCGTCAGCAATCTCCTTGAGTCGCACCTGGGCGCGTTCGCCTTCTTCTCCGGCCTCGCCAAAGCCCGAAGTCAGCACGATGGCAAACAGCACGCCCCGCGCCGCGCACTCCTCGGCCACGGCCAGCACACCCGATGCGGGCACCACGATCACCGCCACGTCGGGCGTGGCGGGCAGCGATGCCACACTGGGCCAGCAGCGGTGCCCGCGGATTTCTGCCTTGGTCGGGTTGACGAGGTAGATGTCCCCGTCGAACTCGGAATGGTCCAGCAGGTTGGTCAGCGTGCGCTCGCCGATGCTCTGCGGGCGGTCGGACGCGCCCACAAGGGCAATCGAGCGGGGGCGGATCAGTCGTGAAATATCAGTCAATCTTGTCTCCTGGTCGTTATAGGTGCGGTGATGCCGAGGGTCAGGCAATCGCTGAGATACCCAGGATTTCGCGACCAGCGATCAAGGTCTGCACTTCTGTGGTGCCTTCAGGGATCGTGCCGCCGCGCGTGTCGCGGAAGATCCGCTCAATGGGGTAGTCGGTGGCGTAGCCCAGGCCGCCATGCACCTGCAGCGCCATGCTGGCGACTTCGTGTGCGGCCTCGGTGGCGTAGAGCTTGGCGATGGAGCAGGCAGTGCGCGCATCGGCATTGGCGTCGAGGGCTGCGGCAGCGCGCAGGCTCAGTGCCCGGGCGGCTTCCACGCGGATCGTCATGTCCACGATGAGCTTTTGAACCAGTTGAAAACTACCGATGGGCTTGCCGAATTGGGTGCGGGTGCGGGCATAGTCGATGGACAGGTCGAGCGCAGCCTGCGCAGCGCCCACAGCACCCATGGCAATGTTGACGCGCGCGCCGTCCAGGCCCATGAGCATCTTCTTGAGCGCGTTGCCTTCTTCGCCCAGCAGGTTCTCGCGGGGCACCTTGACGTTGTCGAACGCCAGCTCCGCCGTGCCGGTGCTGCGCAGCACCATGGTGTCGACATTGCGCACTTCATAGGGCGATACATCGCGCTCTATCAGGAAAGTGGAGAGCCCACCTTGGCAGTCGGGGCTGAACGTGCGGGCGACCACGATGCCGAAGTCGCCAAAGGCGCCGTTGGTGATCCACAGCTTGCGGCCGTTGAGGACGTAGTGGTCACCCTGCAGGTCTGCGCGCGTCTGGACCTGGGCGATGTTCGATCCCGTGCCTGGCTCGCTGATGGCATTGAACACCTTGCGTTCGGACGCCAGCAGGGGCTTCAGGAAGCGTTCGCGCTGCTCTTCGTTGGCCTCGGCCGCCAGCTTGTTGATGGCCGCGTTGGTGATGTTCACCATGGTCCGCAGCGACAACCAGGTGTAGCCCGCTTCTTCCATGAGCATGGCCCAGGTCATCTGGTCCATGTCCATGCCGCCCAGGGCCTCGGGCAAGCGGCCACCGATGTATCCGAACTGGGACAGCTCCTTGAGGAGTTCGAAGGGGAAGGTCTTGTCCCGGTCGTGCTGGGCCACGTGGGGTGCGACCTCGCTTTTCATGAAGCGGCGCACGCTGTCGCGCAGCATTTCTTGTTCGGAACTCATCGTTGCATACATGGCTATGTCTCCTGGGTTGAATGCTTGGACCCGCCGCTAGGCGGGCGTGGTGTCTTTGGTGCCCGCGCCGCGCCGGCCCGAGGCCGTGGCGCGCAGCGTGGGCGCGGGGTTCTGGGGATGGAACACGAGCGCCCGCACCTCCTGCAAGGCCTGCAGGCACGCGTCTTTTGTACGACGCAGCCGTTCCGTGGGGCCGGCGATCGACAGCGCGAGGGGTTCGTCGCCCAGATAGCCGGCCACGGCGATGGCGGCTAGGCCGTCAAAGCCTTCGTTCTCCACCCACATCCAGCCTTGCTCGCGCGCTTGCGCGATCTGCGCCTCCAGCGCTGCGAGGTCGGTGATGGAGCCGGGGGCGATCTGCTTGAGCGGCTTGAGCCGCAGCTGACGCGCAGCCTCTTCGGGCGTGCCCAGCGCCAGCGCGGCCTTGCCCAAAGCAGATACGTGCAGGGCGATCTTGTTGCCCACGTTTTCTACATAGCGCAGCGGGTGTGTGCCCTCGGCAAACGCCAGGACCTTGACCACGCCGGCCTCCACGCGGCCGCACATGCCGGTCTCTCCGGTCTTGTCGCGCAGCAGTTCGCAGGCCTCGGACGCCACGGCATAGAGCGAATCGCCCGCAGCGATGCCTTTGGCAACTGTGAGCAGACGGGCTGTTGGATAGAAGCGCCGGGTGCGCGCAGTCCGCATCAGGTAGCCCAGCTCATGCAACGTGTGCAAGAGATCGGAGCAACTGCTTTCGGGCAGGTCCATCAGGCGCGCAAGGTCTGAGTTGGAGAGTTCGCGGCGCTCGCGGGCAAAGACCTCCAGAAGGGCCATGGTGCGAGATGCAGCGGGGACGATGGTGGGCATAAGTTCTCCGGTATTTCGTAGGTATCAACGAATCATAGCTTTGGGATTGAAGCGATTCAGCGATGGATTTGCTTTGAAATTTCCATTTTTGCTCTCGAGATGATCGCCAAAACTTCTTGCATTTCTACGAAATATTGAAGTATTCTACGACCAGCCGCAATCAAGTGGCAACAAAAAATGGAGACAAGCATGCGTAGAACCTTCCGAAAACTGGTTGTTTTTGTCATTGCCTCATTGGCCTTCGGTGTGCTGCACGCTGCGGGGGACGCGTGGCCCAGCAAGCCCATAACGTTTGTGGTGCCGTTCCCACCCGGGGGCATTACGGACAGCACGTCGCGGCTTTTGGCCAAGCTGCTCAGCGCGCAACTGGGGCAGTCGGTGGTGGTGGACAACCGCCCTGGGGCGGGCGGCTCCATTGGTGTCGAGTCGGCCTCGCGCCAACCGCCTGATGGCTACACCATCATTTACGGCACGCAGGGAACGCATGGCGCCAACCTAGCGCTGTACAAGAACGTGCGCTATGACCCCGTGGCGGACTTCGTGCCCGTGCACGCCATGTCGGAAACGCCGCTCATGCTGGTGATCAACCCTTCGCGCCCATTCAAGACGGTGCCGGAGCTGATTGCCTATGCGAAAGCCAACCCCGGCAAGCTCAACTACGGCTCCGCAGGGCCTGGCACGGGTACCCATCTGACGGCCGAGCTGTTCCAGACCGCCGCCGGCATCAAGATGACCCATGTGCCGTACCGCGGCAGCGCGCCGGCACTGACCGACTTGATGGCCGGCAGCATCGACCTGATGTTCGACTACCCGGCGGTGGTGTTGCCCCAGGTGCAGGCGAACAAGCTCAAGGCGCTGGCGGTCACCTCCAAGACGCGCCTGGCCAGTTCGCCCGACGTACCCACCGTGGGTGAGCTGGGCGTTCCCGACGCCGAATCCACTGCCTGGGGCGCGGTGTTCGTTCCGGCCAAGACGCCACCCGAGATCGTGAAGCGCCTGGGCGACGAGATCGCCAAAGCCATCGTTCACCCCGAAATGCTGCAGGCCACCGAGAAGTTCGGCAGCGTCCCGCTGGTCGGCCTGCGCGACGCCAAGATGGGCGCCTTCGTGAAGTCGGAGATGACCCGGTGGCGTGCAGTGGTGCAGCAATCGGGCGCCAAGCTTGATTGACAGGCTGCGGGCAATCCCTGCCCGCCCACAGCAGCTTTTTTCCCCTCCCTTCTTTCTATGACCGATTCAAAGACTTCCTTGAAGCCGTTGCAGCCGACTCTGTATGAGCTGGCAGAAGACGGCCACTCGCTCAACTTCTTCTTTGCGCAATGCAGCGCCTGTGGAGGGCTGAGCTTTCCTGCCAACGCACCGGGCTGCACGCATTGCGGAGAACCACTGAGCAAAGCCCAACGCATTACCCGCCCAGGCGGCGGGGAACTGCTGGAGTTCGTGACTCTGCACGTACCACTGCTGCCCGGCATGGCCGCGCCCAGCATCGCGGGAGACATTCGCATCGCCCCCGGCATCGTCGAAGAAGGCGTGATGGCCGTTGCAGATGAATCGCTACTAAAGCACGGCATGGCGGTTCGCGCCGTGGCCGAAGTGAAGCCGGAAGAAGGCGTTTATGCCTGCCGCTTTGTGCCCATGAACAAAGGAGCAGCGCAATGAGCCCTACCCAACAATCCCATTCGGGCAACTGGCTGGATGCCAATGGCGGCGTGTTCATCGCCGGTATTGGCCTGCATCCCTATCAATTCCCTACCGAAACGCCCTATACCGAGCTGGGCCTCACGGCCGTGCGCGCTGCGCTGGCCGACGCGGGACTGGCATGGGACCGCGTGCAGAGCGCGTACGTGGGCACCACCTCCATCGGAATGGCGGCGGGCCGCGTCATGCTGCGCCACCTGGGGTCCACGGGCCTGGCGGTGACGCAGGTGGAAAACGCATCGGCCTCTGGCTCCTTCGCATTCCGCCAGGCGTGCATGGAAGTGGCCACCGGCATGAGCGATGTGGTGCTGGCGGTCGGAGTGGACAAACATGGCGACGGACGCCGCGCTGCCAACAAGGACGGTCTGGAGAGGCTGAGCGAAACCGCCACCATCCCGGCGGCCAAATTCGCGATGATGGCTCGTACCTATCTGCGCGAGCGCGGTGCCTCTGTCGAAGAAATGGCCAACGTGGCCGTGAAGAACCACGGCAATGCGGCGCGCAACCCTTTCGCGCAGTTCCGCAAACCCCGCACGCTGGAACAGGTGCTCGCATCGCCGCGCGTGGTGGGCGACCTCACGGTGCAGCAATGCTGCCCGCGCGGCGAAGGGGCTGCGGCAGTGATGGTGGTCTCTGGCAACGCCATCCGTCACTTGGGACTGGATGCACGCCGCTGCGTGCGCGTCAAGGCATCGGTCGCAGGCAGCGAGCGGCCCGAAGCGCAATACGGCGACAGCGCTGTGGAGCTGGTCCGCACCAGCGCGCAGGCCGCGTTTGACCAAGCAGGCATTGCCCCCAAGGAGCTCGACTTGCTAGAGCTGCACGATGCCTTCTCGGTGGAAGAGCTGCTGTACAGCGAAGCCATTGGTGTGTGCGAACCCGGCGAAGGCGCCCGCTATCTGGCACGTGGCGATTCGCAGATTGGCGGCCGCTGCGCCATCAATGCATCGGGCGGCCTCATCGGCATGGGCCACCCGCTCGGCCCCACGGGTATCGGTCAGTTGGCGGAAATCACCCGGCAGTTGCGGGGTGAAGCCGAAGGCCGGCAGCACCCCAACGCGCGTTGGGGTATGGCCCACATGATCGGTCTGGGTTCTGTGTCCGTCGCTCATGTGTTGTCGGCATCTGCTTGACGGCACCGCACATCTCTTCCCGAAAGCAATCCAATGACTACCCCTGATATCCAGGACCTGGGCACATTGCTCTATGAGGTGCGCGACCGCGTGGCCGTGATCACCCTCAACCGGCCCGACCGCATGAACACGTTGGGCAGCACCATGAAACCGGACCTGGCACGCGCCTTCTTCGAGCTGGCACGCAACGACGACGAAGTGCGCGCGGTGCTGATCACCGGCAGCGGCGACAAGGCATTCTGCGCGGGCGCTGACATCAAGGAGCGCGCCACGGACGTGGTGCGCGGCACGGAGTACTTCGTGCGCCAGAAAGCGACCCACGAACTGTTCCGCAACATCGAAGAGTTTGAAAAACCCGTCATTGCGGCCATCAACGGTGTGGCGCTAGGCGGCGGGCTGGAGATTGCTCTGTGCTGCGACCTGCGCATTGCGGCCTCCCACGCGCGCTTTGGCCTGCCCGAAATCAAGCTGGGCGTCATCCCGGCCGCCGGTGGCACACAGCGGCTGCCACGGCTGGTGGGTGAAGCCCGGGCCAAAGAGCTGATCCTGACGGCTGGCCTGGTGGACGCGGAGACGGCGCTGCGCTACGGCCTCGTCAGCCGCGTAGTGCCGCAGGCCGAGCTGATGACGGCTGCACTGGAACTGAGCCAGCGCATCGCGCAGTACCCGCCGCTGGCGGTCCGTTTCGCCAAGCGTGCCATCAACCGAGGCATGCAGACTGACCTGGACTCGGGCCTGGAATACGAGCGCTATGCGGCCGCAATGATCGTGGACAGCGAAGACCGCATCGAGGGCATGCGCGCCTTTGTCGAGAAACGCGAACCCCAATTCAAAGGGCGCTAGAGCCTTACCGCACTGGCGACTTCATCAGACAACACACACGAAAGGTATCCCATGGAACTCGGATTGAACGGACAGGTCGCGCTCGTCACTGGCGGCGGGCAAGGCGTAGGCCGGCAGATTTGCATCGAACTCGCAGCCGAAGGTGCACGCGTGGTGGTGAACGACCTGTTTGCAGAGCGCGCCCAAGCGGTGGCGGATGAGATCAACGCCGCAGGCGGACAAGCCTACGCCGCACCGGCGGACATCACCCAACTGGACGCGGTCGACGCCATGGTGGCCAGTGCCGCTGAGCACTTCGGCGCACCCATCACCGTGCTGGTCAACAACGCGGGCATCATCCCCGAGCGCCGCGAAAAAGGCGGCCGCACACCTGCCTTTGTGGACACCCCCGTGGTGGACTGGGCCAAGATCGTGAACCTCAATGTCTACGGCACCATGCACTGTTGCCGCGCCGTGCTGCCAGGCATGGTGGGGCGCAAGACGGGCCGCATCATCAACATCATCTCGGAAGCGGGCCGCATCGGCGAGGCCAACATGGCGGTGTATTCGGGCGCCAAGGCCGCCATTGCCGGTTTCGCCAAGGCCTTGGCACGGGAGCACGGCCGCCACGCGGTCACCGTCAACTCCATCGCTCTGGGCGCCGTGTCCCACGAAGGCATCAAGGACGGCCCGCTCAACATCCACGCCACGGTGGAGAACAACGAGCTGCTGGGCAAGATGCTCAATGCGTACCCCATCTCCAAGGGAGTGGGGCGCCTCTCGCGGCCCGCCGACGTGTCGGGCATCGTGGCGTTCCTGGCGTCCGACCGCGCGCTGTTCATCACGGGGCAGACCATCGGCGCATCGGGCGGTTTCGCGATGGTTTGATGCAGGAAGGGGCGGTCGGGCAAACCGCCTCCGCGCCACTCAGTGCTCACCGTACTGCGCGCTCATGCAGCACGACCGAATACACAACAAGGAGACAAGACCATGATGAATCGCCGCCACTTCTCGGCATCCATGGGGGCTCTGGCACTCTCGCCGTCGGTATTTGCACAGAGCGCCTACCCGCAGCGCCCGATCACCCTCGTCGTTCCCTTCTCCGCGGGCAGCGTGGTGGATGTCCAGGCCCGCCTCATCGCACGGGCGCTGAGTGACAACCTGGGTCAGCCCATCGTCATCGACAACCGGGTCGGTGTGAGCGGGTCCATCGGCGCCGAGTTTGTGGCACGCGCGGCGCCCGACGGCTACACCATCCTGCTCGGCACCCAGGGCACACAAGGGACCAACACGGTTCTCTTCAAGAACATTCGCTACGACCCGATCAAGGACTTCGTGGCCATCCATGGGTTGACAGGTAACGCCAACGTCATGGTCTGCAATCCCAATACAAAGTTCAAAACCGTCGCCGACGTGATCGAGTTCGGCAAGCAACAGCCTGGCAAGCTCAACTTTGGGTCGGGTGGAAATGGCACGTCTGCCCACCTGTGTCTGGAGTTGCTGCAAACCCAAACCGGCGCGCGCTTCAATCACATCCCCTACAAGGCCACCACCGCGGCCCTGGTCGACCTGATTGCGGGAAATGTGGATGTGCTGTTCGACTATGTACAGACATCTCGGGCGCACATCCGGGACGGAAAAATCAATGCGCACGCGGTGACCAGCACGAGCCGCCTCGCTGCACTGCCCAACGTGCCCACGATGACCGAGGCCGGAATCCCCAGCGTGGTGGCGATGAACTGGGGCGGTATCTTTGCACCGGCCAATACGCCTGCGCCCATCGTCAAACGCTTGTCCGATGGGGTGGGTCAGGCACTGAATTCGCCCGAGGTCACAGCGGCGCTGGACGCGGTCTCGAGCGTCAAGATCGGCATGCCCCACGAACAGTTCACTCCTTTCGTGGCCGGCGAGGCAGCCAAGTGGGCCGAGGTGATTCGCAAGTCCGGGGCGAGTCTCTGATGTCGTCGCCCAAAGTGGCCGTAGTCACCGGCGCAGGCAGCGGCATAGGCCGCGCACTGGCGTTGGCATGTGCCCGCGAATGCATGGCGGTGGTGGCAGCCGACGTCGAGGCAGAGGCCCTGGCGCAAACGCAGGCGCTGATGGAGGCCGCAGGCGCCGATTGCGTGGCGCAGCGCTGCGATGTGTCGAGCGCCGCCGACGTGGAGCGTCTGGCCGAAGTCAGCTGGAGCTGGCGAGGCGGCGTGGACTGGCTTTTTAATAACGCCGGTGTGGCGGTGCTCGGGACCGCTTGGGACGCCACGGACGACGACTGGCGGTGGGTGCTGGGCGTGAACCTCATGAGGGTGGCACATGGCGTACACAGCTTTGTGCCGCGCATGCGCGCCCGGGGCACGCCGGCCCACATCGTCAACACCGCGTCGGCCGCAGGCCTCGCCACCGTCGGGGGCTCTGCGGTGTACTGCGCCAGCAAGCACGCGGTCGTCGCGTATTCGGAATGCCTGGCCAAGGATCTGGAGCAGGTGGGCTCTTCCATTGGTGTGTCGGTGTTGTGCCCCTCTCTGGTGGCCACGCGCATCAACGAGTCACAGCGCAACCGGCCACCCGCATTGGCAGGGGCCGGCCCGACGGCAGCGGCATATGAAGAGCGGGTGCGCGCCGGCATGGCCGCATCCGCCGTCAGGGCCGAGGATGTCGCGCGCGCTGCGGTCGACGCGATTCACGCACGCCGCTTCTACGTCATTCCCCATGCCCACACGGGTGCGTCCGTGAGGGACCGCGCCCAAAAAATCATGGGTGATTTCCACCACTTTCACCAGGAGACTTTTCAATGACGGCAACCCACGCTCCGGTCGAGCTTTCAGCCCTCCACAACACTGTCAAAGCGCTCACAGAACGCGTTGAACGCATGGAGGGCATCGAAGCCATCCGCGCGCTGCGCGCCCGCTACCACGAACTCGTGAACGAGGATGCGGGCAACCGCCTCTATGAACTGTTTGCGCCCGACGCCTGCGTGGCCTACGGCGGCCGTCCCGAAGTGCGAGGCCGCGACAACATCCGCGCCTTCTTCGCATCGTTTCCCGTGCAAACGGCCCGGCAGTTCATCCACAGCCATGTGGTGCAGGTCCAGGGCGACCGGGGCACGGGGTCCAGCTACCTCGACGGCCGGCCGGTGCGGGATGGCAAGAGCTTTTACGTGGTGGGCCGCTTTGACGACGAGTACATCCGCCTGGACGGGCAGTGGCTCTTTCAGCGCGTCACTCTGAGCGTGCACTACATGATCGAAGCAGCCGAGCGCTGGGACCACCTCATTCCGCTGCAAGGAGCCCGTTGATGAATGGCACCGCCACCATGGCCAAGTTGCCATCCTTGTTTGATTTGACCGGCCAGCGGGCGCTGGTGACGGGCGCTGCCAGCGGCCTGGGCCTCGCTATCGCAGAAGCCCTGCTGGATGCAGGCGCGGAAGTCGTGCTGTCTGACAGCAATGCCCAGGCGCTGGACGCCGAAGTGCAACGTCTGCGCAAGGCATACACGAAGGTTCAGCAGCGGGTGATCGACGTCAGCGATGGCGCGGATGTAGACCGCCATATCGACACCATCGCGGCTGAAGAGGCCATCGATTGCGTGTTTGCGAACGCGGGCATGAGCGCCGGACGCGGCTTCCTGGTCGAACAAGGGCGCCTGGAAAATGTGGACCCTGCAGCGTGGGAAAAGGTACTGCAGGTCAACCTGACGGGCGTGCTGGGCACGCTGCGCGCCGCCAGCCGCCACATGAAGCCCCGCCGCCAAGGGCGGATCATCGTGACCTCGTCCATCGCCGGGCTGAGGTCGGAGGCACATTCCGGCTACGCCTACGTGGCCTCCAAGGCCGCGGTGAACAACGTGGTGCGCCAGGCGGCCATCGAGCTGGCGCCGTTCAACATCCTGGTCAACGCCATCGCCCCAGGCCCCTTTGCCACCGGCATCAATGGCGGGCGCCTGCGCCTGCCGGAGAGCGCTGAACGCATGCGCACCTACATCCCACTGGGCCGCATCGCCCAGCCGCATGAGATCCAGGGGCTGGCGCTGCTGCTGGCTTCGCCGGCCTCCAGTTACATGACCGGAGCCATCATCCCCATCGACGGTGGTGCCAGCGCACGTTAGCTCTGGGGAGCATCTGTCCGTTCATTACAGCCACTACAAAAAGAGGAAGCCAAACCATGATCATCGTCACAGGCCATGTGATCGCGCGCAAAGACACGGAGGAGACCGTTGAGAGGCTGGCCGTGGAGCATGTTCTGCGCTCCCGGGCGGAGCCGGGTTGCGTGTCCCACGAAGTCAGCCGCGACGTGCAACAGCCGCTGCGGTTCGTGTTCTTCGAGCGTTGGAGCGACATGGCGGCACTGCAAGCCCATTTCCGGGTGGAGGCCTCGCGCACGTTCGCACAGTCCATGGCAAGCCTCTGCCAGGAGCCTCCGCAGATCGATATCTATGAGGCGGCGGCGGTTGCTGCACGCTGAAGGCCTGACCCTTCGGCATTCAGTCTTTGAAAAGAAAACGGTGCCATGGATGCAGGCGCCGGCTACCGTCCCGCCACCGCTGTATTGCGCCCTGCCCTGCTAGGAAATACGCTACAGCGGTTGGAGGGAGCGATGATGAGGAGCCAACAGTTGCTGCGGCTCCTCAAAACCCCGCTCTCTTTACCTCACTGTGCCTTCAAAGCCGCATTGCGTTGCGCAAACCGCGCCGTCCACTCCGTCATCGGCATGAAGCTGGGGTCCGAACGCACAACGCGCTCGGTCTGGGCCCAGATGGCGTCGTCGGTCTGGTCCAGGTCCAGGGGGTCGCCATGGGGTTGGCTCACATACCAAGGGGTATCCAGGTAAATCTCGACGGTGTTGTCTTCCGGATCCATGCAGTAGATGGAGATCGCATTGCCGTGGTTGAGGCAGCGCATCTTTGTCGCCCCCAGGGCCAGCGCACGGCGGCGAGCTTCGCGCAGGTGGTCGAGGGTCTGGACCTTGAAGGACAGCTGCATCACCGTGCTGGGTGCATCCGCTGAGCGGCCTCCGGCCAGCGCCAACTGGTGGTGCTGATCGTCACGCCCGCTCAGGAACACGATCTCGAAATGGAAGGTCACACCTTCGCCCCGGTCGGTCTCCTGCATGTCAAACACACCGGTGTAGAAGGTCTTCATCACCTCCAGGTCGCGGCAGAAGATTCCGCAGTGGGAAAGGTTGGCGGTATAGGGTGGGTTCACGGTGTCGGACTCCAGGGGTTCAGGGGATGAGGACCAGCTTGCCGAGCGTGCCACCGCTGTCGAGAAGCTCGTGGGCCCGGCGTGCCTCCGCCAGCGGCATGCACATGGCGCGCGGCGCACGCAATTGGCCGCTGGCCATAAGTGCGATGGCCTGCTCCATCAACCCACGGCGCTGCGCCACATCGGCGTCCACCGCGTGAATGGAGAAGGTGCGAATGGCGAGGCTCTTGGCGAGCAGCTTGCGCAACTCGTCGAACACGTCCGCAGAGGGCGGGCCGGCCAGGATGTTGTACGACACGGCCATGCCCGACGGCGCGAGCGAACGCAGGCACGCAATGAAGAGCGCAGCGCCCACGTGGTCGAACGCCAGGTCCACGCCACGGCCAGCGGTCAGTTCCATCACCCGTTGCGGCAGCGCCTGCACGTCGCCATCCACCAGGTCCGTCACGCCGTTCTCCAAGGCGAATGCCCGCTTCTCAGGCGTAGAGGCGGTGCCGATCACCCGCAGGCCGCGCGAGCGAGCAACCTGAGCGAGCGCTGTGGCCACCCCACCGGCTGCGCCAGGCACCAGGATGGATTGGGCCGGCAAGTTGCCGTTGCTGCCCAGCAGAGCAAGGGCCAACTGGAAGTTGCCAAGGCTCACGGCGTCTTCCCAAGCGATGCTGGCGGGCAGCACAAAAGGCACCGACTCTGGTACGCAGATCGCCTGCACATAGCAGCCACCGCGCTGGGGCAGCTCTCGCGCACTCACCAGCACCCGATCTCCCACTTGCAGCCGAGCCACGCCCGGGCCCACGGCGTCCACAACGCCAGCCAGCTCGTTGCCAGGGATGGCGGGTAGCGGCGGCATCCATTTGTAGGTTCCGTTGCGGATCAGCACGTCGGGGCCACCTGCGCCGATGGCGCGCGCTCGCACGCGCACCTGGCCCGGCCCGGGCTGGGGTGTGGGCAGATCGATCCAGGAAAGGACTTCCGGGCCACCCGTGACCTGCAACTGCACGGCTTTCATCGAGCCTTCGAAGGAGATCGCCATCTTGACCTTCAGCGCTGGCCGTCGTGGACGGAGACCTGCTCGCGGGTGAGCCCGCCCAGACGCGCATGGATGCGACCACCATCGGCCATCACCAGCGCAAAGAGAATTTCGTCGGGGCGCGGTGCGTCCTGGATGCCGACCTCGGCACTGTTGAAATGGCTGCGGACATAGGCCGCGTGGATGTAGTGCAGTGGCACCACCAAGCGGTAACCTGTCGCCGCGACGACCTTGGCCGACGGCACGATGGCCTTGGGCTCGCCCAGCACCTGGCGCATCGCCCAACCGCCAGCTTCGTGCCAGACGGCACCGTGTTCCAGCTCACCGTTCACACCCACAATCGCGGCCTTGCTATAGGCCTGTACGTTGTCCTTGCCCAGCACGCCGACCAGCTCTTCGGCGAGCGTCGTGCCCAGGCTGCGCAGCTCGGCCATGAACGGCAGGAGGTCCGGCTCATATCGGCCCGCATAGGGATTGCGGATGACGGCACAGGCAGAGGCGACACGCAATGGTGTCTGGGGCGGTGGCCCGCCCTCGTGGTACACCGTTTCAATGGTCAAGCTGCGCTTGCGGATAGCGATCAAAGTCATGCAATAAGTCCTTCGCTGGAATGGGTGGCAATCATTGTTTGGGTATCTTGGCGTCAGCCACCACCTGCTGCCATTTTTCTATTTCGTGGCTGACCATGGTTTTCATTTCTTCGGGCGTGCTCCCTCGTGCCTCGCCTCCCATATCCTCCAGGCGTTGACGCACGGTAGATGCTTGCAGAGCGCGCATTACTTCTGTTTGGAGGCGATCTACGACCGCTCGGGGCGTGCCGGCCGGTGCCATCAAACCCGCCCACGACCGCACGTCGTACCCTGCCACGCCTTGTTCCGCCACGGTGGGAACGTTGGGCAGGCCGGGCCAGCGCTGAAGCCCCGTGGTGGCAATGGCCCGCAGCTTGCCCGCCTGGATGTTGGTCAACACCGCAGTGGGGGGAGCGATGATGAAAGGCACATCGCCCGCCAGCAGGGAAGTGATCGATGCAGCGTCGCCCCGATAGGGCACATGCAGCAGACTCACGCGGGCCATCTTGGCCAGCAACTCGCCCGCCAGGTGGTGGGTAGAGCCCACACCTGCGGTGCCGTACCCTACCGTTCCGGGCGCAGCCTGTGCATTGGCGATCACCTCGCGCAGGTTCTGAATCTTTGAATTGGCGTTGACCACCACCAGGAAGGGAAAGAAGGTGATGGTGGACACCATCTCGAAGTCTGCCACCGACTTGTAGGGCAGCGTGTTGTACAGGGCGCCCGCAACGGCGTGTCCGCCGGTCGCCAGCAGCAGCGTGTACCCATCGGGTTTGGCGCGTGCCACCGTAGTGGCTGCGATGTTCCCACCTGCTCCCGACTGTGACTCCACCACCACCGGCTGGCCCAAGGCTTTGGCCATTTCCGTTCCAACGGCGCGCGCGATGGCGTCAGCGTTGCCGCCGGGGGCAAAACCCTGGTAGAGCTTGATGGCTCGCTCAGGGTACACCTGAGCCCAGGCAGGCAAAGCCGGCCATCCAAGCGCGGCCGCGCCACAGGCGGCCAAGACATGTCTTCTATGCATCGTATTTGTCTCCGTGGGCGGCGGCCGCATGGGGCCTGGCTCTGCCCTTGCAGGGGTGGGTGGAAGGTCGAAAAGGGTTTGGTGAACGGTAGGAATCAGCCCTGCGCAACCACGGGATTGCGCAGCACGCCAATGGCTTCGATCTCCACCTCCACCACGTCACCTGGCTTCATGAAATGCTGCGGCTTCTTGCTCCAGCCCACACCAGCCGGAGTGCCGGTGATGATCACGTCACCGGGCACCAGCGTGAAGATGGTGGAGGCGTAGGCGATCAGTCGGGGGATGGAGAAGATCATGTGTCCGGTGTGGCTGGACTGCACCGCTACGCCGTTCAGGCGTGTCTCCAGCTTGAGCTCCCGGCCCGGCGCGATCTCGTCGGCCGTCACCATCCAGGGGCCGAAGGCGCCAGTGGATTCAAAGTTCTTGCCTGAAGCGATCTGCTTGGCGTGGAACTGCCACTCGCGCACGCTGGCGTCGTTGTAGCAGCTGTAGCCCGCGATGTGGGACCAGGCTTCTGCCTCGCTGATGTCACGGCCTTCCTTGCCGATCACCACGGCCAGCTCGCCTTCCCAGTCCAGCGAATCCGACACGTGCGGGCGAATGATGGGGCCCTGATGGGGCGTCTGCGAACGCCATACGCGCAGGAAGATCGGTGGCTGCTCGGACAACTCGCGCTGCATGCCGGCGGCGAGCACTTCCTGGTGGTGGTCCATGTAGTTACGCACCGCACAGACGATCTTTTCTGGGCGAGGAATCACTGGCAGGAATGTCACGTCAGCCAATTTCGCATCCGCCTTGAGCCCATCCACCAGAGCATCACGACGCTGGAAATCTGGGCTCGCAATGAAGTCGGCCAAGGTGGCATGGCCAGTACGGCTGGCGAGTTCAGCCACGCCATCGCCGAGGACGACGCCCCAGGTTTCACGGCCGCCGATTGAGTAGGACATCAGTTTCATGGGTTTCCTTAGAGAGGGATGGAAAAGAGGCTTCGAGAAGAGTGATTCAACAAATCACGCATCTCGCAGATAAATGCATGAAGTTATTTTTATGCATAAAACATGTTTCGTGCATAGTTGTTTCTACCGAGCAATTTCTGGGAAATTGTCTGAAACAAGCATCAGAAGGCTGCACAGTCAGCGTCAGGAACGCGCGCATCCAGAAGCAAAAAAAGCCCGCTGGCATGAGGCCTGCGGGCTTTTTTTTGAGGGGGGAGGCGTTGACGAGAGAGGGGACGGTCTAGGGAAAGACGGTCTCTATGGGCGCCCCAGGTAAAGGCTTGGTGCGCGATGGGACGGGTTCGCTTAGTTTTCTTGAGCTGCGCTTGAGCAGAGCCTCTTAGGCGCCGCGATCAGGCTCCACCTTGCTCAGCACGGCCAGTACATTGCGCTCAGTGCCCAAGATGTGCTCCTGCAGAAGCGCACAGGCGGTGTCCGCATCGCGCCGCAAGGTGGCATCCATGAGCTTGCGGTGCTCGCTGGATTTGTTCTTGAAGGTTTTCCGGTGGCGTGCAGAAAACCGCCGGTAGCGTTCGGCCTGATCAAAGAGGCTGGCGCTCCAGGTGCGCAAACGCTCCGAGGGACTCGCCGAGATCAGGGCCATGTGAAAGGCCGTGTGTACGTCGGTCCATCCCTGGTCCAAAACAACCGGTCCGTCGCTGAGCCGGCCTTCTACCTTCTCCAGTCGATGGAAAGCTGCCACCACCTGGGCTTCCCACGCGTCGTCCCCGTGCTCGATAGACTCGCGCAGCGCCTGCACATCAAGCATGACCCGCATGCGGGTGATATCGATCAGATCTTCTGCAGAAATTGCGGTGACACGAAAACCCCGGCGCTCGTCGGCGCGGATCAACCCCTCCTGGGCCAGACGGCTCAAGGCTTCCCGCAGAGGGCTGCTGGAAAAACCGTAGGCAGCTTGCAACTCATCGAGCTTGAGCTTGGCACCGGGGCTATAGGTGCCGCTCAACACATCCCTGCGCAGTTGCGCAAAGGCCTGATCCACCAGGGGCGGGGTGCGCTGAGAAGTGTCATTTTTATACATGTTTTGAATTTTATGCATAAACTCAGACCATTGAAATAAGGAGAAAACCTCGTGACTACCGCCTCGCCCCCCTCCCCCCTGCGCCTCCTGGCCATCTCGGGCAGCATCCGCCGTGCCTCGCATTGCACCGCCGTGCTGCGCAGCCTGCAGCCCCTGCTACCACCCGAAGCGACACTGGAGCTGTTTCCTCTCGACGAGATTCCCTTGTACAACGCCGATCTGGATGGGGACCAACCGCCCGCCGCCGTAGTTCAGTTGAAAGAAGCAATCAAGAGCGCCGATGGCCTGATTGTCTGCTCGCCAGAATACAACTACGGCATACCAGGCGTGCTCAAGAACGCCATTGACTGGGCGTCGCGACCGGGCTTCGCATCGCCCCTCAAGGGCAAGCCGGCGCTCATCATGACAGCATCGCCAGGCACAGCTGGGGGGGTGCGCGCACAAGCCCAGATTCGTGACGCACTGGCAGCTACGTTAGCGCGGCCATTGGTGCGCCAACATATCGCCATTGCTGGTGTGGCGACGCGTATCCAAGAAGGTCAGTTAGTGGACAAACCAACCTTGGACATCATCCAAGCAGGCTTACTTGAACTGATTGAAGAGAGCCGTTGGATTGCGACTCGCTCCGCCGAGACCTGAATCCACGCGGTGCACCGCCCCATCTTCTTTCTGAAAGCGACGGCGGATACTGCGCAGCAGAGTTTGAACTACGGGCGTTTTGCAGTTGACCCTGTCGAACGTCCAGAGTGCGGAGATATTTTTAGGGTCAAGGTTGTTGGCCACAGAACCAGATCGTCACTCAGAACCCCCTGCAATGAAGCCACGATACTGTCGGCCTCCTCCTCGTGCACAACCCCTGGTCCATGGGGATGGGTGTCTACAAGGGTGCAGGCAACTTGCCCCTTAACATCCGTGTAACCAAAGCAACTGTGATGAAGCCCCATGGAGAAAGTGATTCGATTGTTCAGGATTGGGCCGTCTGCGCTGCTCGCCCGTGCAACGGCCTTTGCGCTAATTCCATGCCCGCTCGTGGGCTTTGTATGAACAAACTGTAGATGACTCAAGTACCAGACTGGGGTCTTGAACTCAGGATTCACCTTCGTGAGCCTGTATGCTAGGCATTGGCGTTCAACCACGGGAGATTCAAGATTATTTTGACCTGAGTCCCGGGCATCTTTGAACTTGATCTCGGCTTGTAGCAATGCTTCTTTGAGGCCGCCAATTAACCGCGAATCTTGTAAGTCAGATGCGCACCAGGTCCGGAAATTCTTTTGAAGTTGTGCGGACGACTTGGCATGCTGGCGCGCCGAATGAAGGTGTCTCTCTGCGGCAGGCGAAGTATCAGCGCAGATGACACCCCAAGGACACAAGAAAAGCAGGCCCAGAAGGGCCTGCCTAAGAGCCGGCCCCTTGAAGTAGGCAGCGTGTACGAGACGATCTTCTGTCATCAACGAACGTAATCTATTAGTTGAGTGCGACAGATGCCGAGCTTTGTAGCTGGACCTGGGTACTGGTCCGCGTCCCGACGAACTGGGCAGTAGCAATACCACCCTGTGTCGGTTGAGTTGTCAGGAAGGCGCAGGAGGCGACGCCTGCAGCATCTGTAGTCGCAGTGCAGCTATCGCTGCCTCCCGACAGGCTGAGCTTGACCGTCGCGTTCGCGACGGGTCCATAGGGGTCCGCGACGCGAATCAGTCCTGCCACGTTGCTGGTGCCGTTCGAACTGGTGCGTTTGCTAGCTGCGACTTCCGTAGTGGTCGTGAGCCAAACAGGATTGATCACGGTCGCGTCAAGCGCATTGACCTTTGCTGCGGAGCACTCGCGAAGAATCGACAAAGATCGCAGCGTGCTGGCATTACCGATCAGAAATGGATTCTTGCCACCTGCGGTGCCTTTGTTGAGGGCATCCAGCTTGGCCAGCGATCCATCTACAAATGGATGCGTGTGGATAGTCCCATCCACGTTTTCGGCAACGGCCAATTGGTAGAGCCGCTCAGATCCATCGAGATATGCCTTGGCAAGCGGTAAGGTGGTTGGTGTACCTGTGCCACCCCAAAAGATAAGCTTGTAGCTCTTGCCATCCAGCTGCGCCGGCAATATGCCGGAGAACGTTCCAGGCGTGTGACCGGGAGTAGACAGCACCGTTAAGTTCAAGCCATCTACAGCGAGTATCTGGGGTGTCATGGTCCCGTTGCTGAGCGAGGTGGTGATGATGGAACCAGAAAACACCGTTGCGTTGCGCGCGTTGGCCGCAGTCAGTGCCGCCGCGTCTTCAGAGCCAATGTACACAGGCCCACCGTAGGTGTCCTGCATAAACTTCGCGCCGTTGTAGTGGTCGCCATGCCCGTGTGTCGGCATGATTCCCTTGAGGGTGGCGGGATTGATGCCAACAGACACCAGTCCGGGGATCGTCATAGTCTTGGCGTCATCGGTACTATTCTGCGCATCCAAAAGGAAATAGCCATTGGGCGTCTTCAAAACATACTGTCCCACCCAGCGGCGTCCCGTGTAGTACAGGTTGTCAAACATCTTGGTCATCGGAATGACCGCCGTGTCCTGAAGCTCAGGCGGGGCACCTGCGTTCTCGACGGAGTAGCACCATTGGCGACGTTGCTCTCCCGCGAACTCCTTGCCGGCATTGGCCGTCGCAGCGTCCAGATGTCGCTGATATTCACTCGTGCCTGCAGGTGATCGAGTAGCTGCCGGCACTGCAGTTGCAGGCAATGTGAGTGTGGCGTCGAGAAAGGGAGACGTGAATGAATCGTCAGATCCACCACACGCAGTGATGAGCGCGCTGGTGCCAATGCACGCAGCCAGAGAGAGCTTGGCAGTGCCGAGTGAGAGGGGATTAAATCGCCGCATTGATAAATGTCTCCAGTGTGTTTTCTACTTCGCACTTCGTGCGCTCTGGACATCGACATGGGCATCGAAGTTCGAGCGAACAAAGTGCCCGGAGTCTGATTCGTGGAGAGCAAAAAACCAATCGACAAATTCTTACCCACTCGTTAGCGCTAGTTCGGAATGAATCGTCCCAGCTGTTCCGAGGCTGTTCGTTTCAAGTCACGTCACCATCTCATTGTTTTGACTGGCGAACTCCCGCTACTTGGTGGCCTCAGTCGCAGCACGCGAGACGTAGAGTTTGAAACGAGCAGGCGACGACGGATAACCAAGATACCCAAAATTGAGCGTAGCGAATTCAACCATGTCCTTGCTTTATTCATAGCGCTAGGCGGTAGTTCAATTCGGCTTTGAACGGGTCGTTGGTTGTCACCCCAAAACGCGAAGCGTGTTGACAAAGCGCAATTGCCAGGAATTCATTTGCTGAGGAATTCTGAAGAGTGGGCAAGTATTGATCGCTTGTCCTTGGGGGTGTGACTGAACAACACTGCAGCGGAACTCAAACCAAAGGAGATCGCCCATGGGCCAACTTGTCTACGCCGCCAAAGTCACGCACATTCCCCGCCTCATCATCTCGGAGCAGCCAGGGCCGCTGCACGGCTGCCGCCGTGATGCCACGGATGGGCTACTGGCCGTTGGTCGGCAAATCACCGAAGCCGGGGCCGACACCGTTGTGATCCTGGACACGCACTGGCTGAGCAACGCCGCGTACCACATCAACGGAGCAGCGCAATTTGACGGCGTCTTCACGAGCAGTGAGTTCCCGACGCAGTTGAGCGAGCTTCCCTATTCCTACCAGGGCAACCCGGAGCTTGCATTCGCCATGGCCCAGTGCGCCAGCGCGACGGGCGTCAAGACGATTGCGCACCAAAAATCCCATCTCGGACTGGAGTACGGCACGCTGGTGCCGCTGCACTTCATGCAGCTCGACAAGAGCATTCGCGTCATCTCGGTGTCTGGCTGGTGCGCATTCGCGACGATTGACGAGAGCCGCCGGGTAGGTGCCGCCTTTCGCCAAGCCATTGAAGCGTCGGAAAGCCGCGTTGCGCTCATCGCCAGCGGCTCGCTCTCCCACCGGATTCACGACAACCAGGACGTTCTGGACCGGCCGTATGAGATCAGCGACGAATTCAATCGGCAGTGCGATCTGCTCACCCTGGAGCTGTGGCAGGCGGGCCGCTGGGCCGAGTTCACGGCCATGCTACCGAGCTATGCCAAGGCGTGCACTGGCGAGGGATGGATGCACGACACGGCGATGCTTCTGGGCGCCCTGGGTTGGGCCAACTACAAGGCGCCCGCCCATCTGGTCACCCCGTATTTTGTGGCTTCAGGGACGGGACAAGTCATCGCGCAGTTGCCCGTGGAGCCCGCTTCCGCCGAGCTTCATTAGCTTGCCACTGCTGAAGCCACTCCTTGAGAAACTCGGCAAACGCTTCCGCAGCCGGAGGCGCTGCACGTACCGTGGACCGGTAAATGCAAACCTGGCGTATTGCTTCCGGATCTTTGACGCGCCGCATGACGAGGCCCAAAGGCACGGCCATGGCAGAGATGTACGCCGGCGCCAACGTCGCCGCGAGCCCCTGGGCCGCAATACCCAGGGCCGTGGAGACGTTGTCCACCACATCCACCGGGAGAATCCGCGAGCCCTCGGGGGCGTTGAGGCGCATTTGCGCAACGCTTCGCTCATGGTCGCGCCCGGCGGAAACGATGTGGGCGTTGCGCAGATCCGCCCACTTGAGGGACTTGCGCTGCGCCAAAGGATGTGCGGGCGAGCACCAAAGGACCCAGGGGCTGTCAAAGACGGGGATGGCCTCAACGTGTTCAATGCCGCTGCGATCTGGCCCCACAGCCAAGTCCAAGTCGCCGCTGGCGACACGGTCCAGGAGGTCATCGACAGGGGTATCCCGGATGCGGATGACAACCTTCGGACGCTCTTCGGAAAAGGCTTTGATAGCGGCAGGAAGGATGGCCCCCGCGAGCACCAGGGGCGCGCCAATGCGCACAACCCCGGAGGCCCTGTTTCTGACGTCAGAGGCCGCCGATTCGGCCATATGAACATGTCTCAGCACGGACTTGACCGAGCCGAGAAAGTCCCTGCCAGCACTCGACAGCTCCACGCGCCTCGTACTGCGATCAAACACGCGGAAACCAATGGTGGACTCCAGCTCCGCAACAAGTTGACTGACCGCTGATGAAGACAAACCCATCTGCTCGCTCGCAGCCGCAAAGCTCCGCATTTCAGCAACGCTGGAGAAGGCTTCGAACTGCCTGAGGGTGAACCGTGTGAGAGCCATGCGTGAATTTTGCAGCTTGCGCTTTGCACCAGGTCAAATCAATTAGCCACTTTTACTTATTAATTCACCATTATTTGTCGATTGTCAAGCGCAATTCACAGTCAGATACTCTGGGCCTGCCATCAGCACCGACCAGGCCCATACCGTGAATCTCAGCCCCGCATTGCATGCCTCGCTGGCACGCCAGCTGCACGAATCGCAGCGCACACGCACCCAGCTCGAACACTTTTCTCGTCTTCATCCCACCATGGATATCGAAGACAGCTATGCCATCCAGAGCGCCTGGATGGACCTGTGCCAACAGGATGGCCGCAAGGTCATTGGTCACAAGATCGGCTTGACCTCCCGCGCCATGCAGATCTCGTCCCAGATCACGGAGCCTGACTACGGGACGCTGCTCGACGACATGCTGATCCCTGACGGATCGGAGATCCGGACCGACCGCTTCATCCTGCCGCGCCTGGAGGTGGAGTTCGCGTTCATCCTGGCCAAGCCCCTCCAGGGGCCGGGCATCACCCTGTTCGATGTGCTCAACGCGACCGACTATGTCGTCCCGGCGCTGGAACTCATTGACGCGCGCATCGAGCAATTCGACCGGAACACGCGTGCGCCGCGCAAGGTGCTGGACACGATTGCAGACAACGCGGCCAATGGCGCCATCATTCTGGGAGGCCGCCCCATGCGCCCGAACGAGGTGGACTGGCGCTGGGCCGGCGCCCTGTTGTTCAAAAACGGGGGGATCGAAGAGTCGGGCCTCGGGGCTGCCGTGCTCAACCATCCCGGCAACGGTGTTGCATGGCTGGCCAACCGGCTCGCGCCCTACGGGCAATCGCTCGCTGCCGGTGAAATTGTTCTGGGTGGCTCCTTCACGCGACCTGTGGCCTGTGCCGTGGGTGATGTGTTCCACGCCGACTACGGCTCCCTCGGTTCGATCTCTGCGAGGTTTGTATGACCCAGACGCCACGCAATACGTTCAAGGACACGCTCCAGGCGGGTCGACAACTTGCGGGCCTGTGGCTCGGGCTTGCCGATCAGTATGCGACGGAGGTGTGCGCAGGGCTCGGCTACGACTGGCTGCTGATCGACGGAGAGCACGGTCCGAACGACCTGCGTTCCATGCTGGGCGCACTGCAGGCGGCAGCCCCCTACGACACGGAAGCGGTCGTGCGCATTCCACACGGCGATGCCGCGCTGATCAAACAAGTGCTGGAGATCGGTGCGCGGACCCTGCTCGTCCCGATGGTGGAGACTGCGGAAGCCGCCAGCGCGCTGGCCTCCGCGATGCGCTATCCGCCGCAAGGCATTCGCGGCGTGGGCAGTGGCCTGGCGCGGTCCTCCCGTTGGAGCCGGTATCCCAACTATCTGCACGAGGCCAATGACCGGGTCTGCCTGCTGGTTCAGGTCGAGACGGCGGACGCACTTGCACAGCTGGACGCCATTGCGCAGGTCGAAGGTGTGGACGGTGTATTCATCGGCCCTGCCGATCTGTCGGCTTCCATGGGCTACCTGGGGCAGCCATCGCATCCCGAGGTCAAGGCGGCCATCGAAAAGGCCATCCGGACCATCCGCTCTCACGGCAAGGCCGCCGGCATCCTGTGCACCGACGAAGCCCTGGCGCGTCACTACACCTCGGTGGGTGCGCAGTTTGTTGCTATCGGGGTCGACACGACGCTGCTGTCGCAGGCGGCCAAGGCCTTGCTGCAACGCTATCGCAACGACGTCGCATCCCCTAGCACCGAGGTGCGCAATGGCTACTGAGCTGCACACGGCGCTGCGTGCCGCATTTGCCGGCCGTCTCTTCACAGAGGCTGAAGAGATGGCGCCGTTCCTGACGGACTGGCGCGGCAAGTGGACGGGGACTGCGTTGGCGGTGGTGCAACCCGATAGCCCCCAGGACGTAGCGAGCGTCATGCGGTGGTGCCATGAGCGGCGCATTCCGGTAGTACCCCAAGGGGGCAACACCGGATTGTCTGGAGGGGCGACGCCCGACGCTTCGGGTCGCTCCGTCGTTCTGTCGTTGTCCCGGCTCCAGAGCGTCCGCTCGGTCGACCTCCAGAACAACACCATCACCGTCGATGCGGGCGTCACGCTGCTGGCCCTGCAGGAGGCCGCGCAGGCGCAAGGTCGGATGTTCCCGCTGAGCCTGGCCGCCGAGGGCAGCTGCACCATCGGCGGCAACCTGGCCAGCAATGCAGGAGGTGTGCAGGTGCTCCGCTACGGCAACGCACGCGAGCTTTGTCTGGGGCTTGAGGTGGTGACGGCCGAAGGCGAGCTGTGGAACGGACTGCGCGGTCTGCGCAAGGACAACACCGGCTATGACCTGCGCGACTTGTACATCGGTAGCGAAGGCACGCTCGGCATCATCACGGGCGCGACCCTGAAGCTCTTCCCCCAACCCAGGTCCCAGGTCGTCGCATGCGTGGCGGTGCCTGCACCCGCCCAAGCGGTCGAGCTACTGACTTTCGCACAGGCACGCCTGGGCGCGGCCCTCACTGCCTTCGAGCTGATGAGCGACACCTGCTTGCAGCTGGTGGAGAAGCATGTTCCGGGAAGCCGCATTCCGTTCGGAGAACGCAGTCCGTGGTACGTGCTGATGGAGTTGTCTGGGGAAATGGACGACACCCAGGCCACGTCCAGCATGGAGTCGTTGCTGGAGGCCGCATTTGAGCAGTCCCTGATCACAGACGCAGCGCCGTCTTCCAGCCTGTCGCAGCTGCAGGCCCTGTGGGCGCTGCGCGAGAACATCTCCGAAGCACAAGGCGCGGAAGGCAAGACCATCAAGCACGACATTTCGCTGCCAGCGTCGCGCATTGCCGAGTTCATCGAATCTACCGATGCGGGCATCCTGGCGCAGTCTCATTTGGTCCGCCTTGTGGTTTTTGGCCATTTGGGCGACGGCAACCTGCACTACAACCTGTCGCCAGCCGAGGGGTCCTCCCCCGCCGATTTTCTGGCACTGGAGCCAGCAATGAATCGCTTGATCCACGACGCGGTGCACGCGCGTGGCGGCTCCATCTCTGCAGAGCACGGGCTCGGTGTGCTCCGGCGCGACGAGTCGGCCCGCTACAAGTCGCCCGTGGAGCTCGACCTGATGCGCCGCATCAAGGCCGCGCTCGATCCGCATGGCTTGCTCAACCCCGGCAAGCTGCTGCCCTGATCGATCGTCTTCTTCTGTTTCCAACTTGGATGGGAATCCCAATGAATAGCGCACCCCTGGTCGTGGCCGGCGTCCCCGTGTCACCAGACCACTACATCGACGGCCAAAGAGTCGGTTCCACCGAAACCTTTGAGCTGCATTGCCCAATTGACCAACACCTGCTGGGCCACGTGTCGGAAGGCCTTGCCGAGCATGTGGACCAGGCGATCCAAGCGGCGCAACGCGCGTTTCCGGCCTGGGCAGCGTTAGGGGCCGAGGGCCGCAAGCCCTATCTGGACCGGTTCGCCGAAGAGATCGGCAAGCGCGCAGACGCCTTGTGCCAGCTCGAAAGCAATGACGCGGGGGTGCTCCTCTCGCGCATGCGCCACGGCGTGGTCCCACGCGCCATGCTCAACATCAAATGGTTTGCGGAACACGCGCTGGGACTGCAGGACCGCAAGCTGGAAACGGAACAAGCCACCCACCTGGTTCGGCATGACCCTGCAGGGGTGGTTGCGATCATCACGCCGTGGAATGCACCACTCATGCTGTCCACATGGAAGTTGGGCCCGGCACTGGCATCGGGCAATACCTGTGTGCTCAAGCCACCAGAGTGGGCGCCCTTGACCTGTTCGCTGCTGGCCGATGCCGCCCATGCGGCGGGCCTGCCCCCCGGCGTGTTCAACGTGGTGCAAGGCAGCGGCGCAAAGACCGGTGCCAAGCTGGTCAGCGACCCACGCCTTGCCCGGATCTCATTCACGGGCTCAGTCCCCACCGCGAAGTGGATCGCCGGGGCCGCAGGTGCCAACCTGGTGCCGTGCAGCCTGGAACTGGGCGGCAAGAGCGCCTTCATCGTGCTGGAAGACGCTGATATCGATAGCGCTGCGGCCACCGGGGCACTCATGTACCGAAACGCTGGTCAGGTGTGTCTGGCTGGCACCCGATTCCTGGTGCACCAAAAGATCGCCGACCGCTACATCGAAGCGCTGCGCGGCTATGTGGAGAAGCTCAACATTGGCGACCCGCGCGACGAAGCGACAGAAGTGGGCCCACTGATTCATCCCCGGCAGTTGGAACGTGTCGGTGCGTTTGTGGACCGTGCCGTGGCCGGTGGCGCACGCGTGCTGTGGGGCGGCGCTCGCCATCCATTCGGCGCGCAGTACTACCAGCCCACCATGCTGACCAACCTGCGCCAGGACGACGAGATCGTGCAGAACGAGGTGTTCGGTCCGGTACTCACGCTGCAGACCTTCTGCTCTGACGAAGAAGCCATCGAGATGGCGAACGGCACCGACTACGGCCTTGGGGGCGTGTGCTACGGCGAGCAAGGACACGCCGTGGCTGTAGCCGAAAAAGTCCGCACGGGCTTTATCTGGGTGAACAGCTTTGGCATCCGCGATCTCGCGGCACCGTTTGGCGGCATCAAGCGCTCAGGGGTGGGTCGTGAAGGTGGCGAGTGGAGCTTCGAATTCTTCTGCGATGTCAAGGACGTGGTCGTTCCTAAAAAGCCTTTCAAGGCCAGCTTCAGCCACCGTTGAGTGTCGGTCGGCATCGCCGCATCACAAGGAGACAACAATGAACAGCGAGAACACATCCCGGCGCCAGCTTCTCATGGGTTGCGCGGCGTTGGGCCTGAGCGGCATGGCGCTCAGCGGATGCGCCTCATCGACGGCCACGGCGATTGCCAATGCCACGGGCGATACCCCCATCGCGACCGTGGCGCAGGGGAAACTAGCGGGCCGGAGGCAAGGGCAAGTGCTGTCTTTCCAGCGCATCCCCTACGCAGCCAATCCGTACTTGGAGGCCAACCGGTTCAAGGCCCCCCAGCCAGTGCCCGCATGGGCGGGCGTTCGCGATGCGTCGAGTGCAGGCCCCATGCCTCCCCAGCCGTCCCGTGGAGCCGATGGAGGCATGTCGGGCGCTGCAGACGATTTGACGCTGAACATCTGGGCACCCGCCGACGCCCGGGGCGCGCCGGTCCTAGTCTGGTTGCCGGGTGGCGCCTTCTATCGCGTGGATGCTGGCGAGTCGTGGTACGACGGCAGCGCCTATGCCCACGAAGGGGTGGTGGTGGTGACCGTGAACTACCGCGTAGGCATCGACGGATTCATGTGGGTCGAAGGCATGCCGCCCAACCGGGGCTTTCTGGACCAGGTGGCGGCCCTCCAATGGGTGCGCCAGAACATCGCGGCCTTCGGGGGCGATGCGACCAATGTGACCCTGGCCGGGCAGTCTGCCGGAGCCCAGAGCGTGATGGCTCTGATGGGCATGCCTGCGGCCCAAGGGCTGTTCCATAAGGCCATTGCGCAGAGCCCGCCCCAGAATCACTTGACCCCTGAGCAGGCCGGCCGCATTGCGGCGGCGACCGCTGCGACACTGGGTGTAGAGCCCACCGCCAAGGCGCTTGCCAATGTGCCCCTGCCCGCGCTTGTCGCAGGCACGGAACGCATGGTGGCCGACTTGCGTGACCGGGCCAAGTGGGGCGGTATCAGTGGTCAGCCCCCCTACCTGCCCGTGGTGGACGGCACGCTGCTCACGGACCCTCCGTTGGCCTCGCTGACCCGGCATGCACACAAATCAATACCGCTGCTGATCGGCAGCACCGACGACGAAGCCCGCTTGTACCTGGTGCCCGGCGGAGCCATTGAGCGCATCTCTGCACCGGCCTTCGCTGCTGCGCTGGGAGGGGCGGGCCTGACGTCCAACGCGCCGAATGTCTACGCCCAGGTGCGCCCCAACGCATCGCCCGGCGACATGCTGGCGGCACTGGAGTCCGACAGCACGTTCCGTATGCCAGCGCAGCGCTACGCGGAGAACCGGGTCGCAGCGGGTGCCCAGACCTGGAACTACCAGTTTGCCTGGCAATCGCCAGGTTTTGGCGGCCGGCTGGGCGCCGCCCATGTGGTGGACGTTCCTTACGTCTTCAACACCCTGGCCAGCAAACAGGCCAGCCCTTTCCTGGGCGGCCCGGGCTACCAGCCGTTGGCAGACACCATGTTTGGGCACTGGCTGCGATTCGTCAAAACCGGAGACCCCGGATGGACGCGGTACGACCTCACCACCCGCCAGACCATGCGCTTTGACACCCGCTCGGCAGTGGTGGCCGATCCCTTGGCGGACCGGCGGCAACTGTGGGCCGGCAAGAAATTCAACTGACCTGCTGCCTAGATGGCAGCTTCTAGGAGACTCCCGATGGGAAAAATCGTTGGCGCCGCCATGGTGTCGCACCACCCTGGCCTGATGCAGTGCGAAGAGTTTCGCGTGCTGCAAGGTGCAGGGTCAGACTCTGACCTGATCTCGGGCTACGCCCGGGTTCGTGAGCGGATCAAGGCCGTGAAACCCGATGCCGTACTGATCTTTGATTCGCACTGGTTCACCACCGGCTACCACTTGGTGGACGGTGGCGCGAAGTTCGAAGGCAGCTATATCTCGGATGAAATGCCCTGGTATCTGCATGGAGTTCCCTACAACTACCTGGGTTGCCCCGACCTCGCCGTGCAGGTGGAAGCCGTTTCGCGGGAGCGCAAAGGTTATGTGCGCAACATCCGCCATCCCGAACTGGGAAAGCAGTACGCAACGATCAACCTGGTCAAGCACCTGCACCTGGAACTGAGCAAGACCCCGGTACTGACCGTCAGCTCCTGCCAGAACTGCGAGTGGCCTCAGTTCCTTCAATCGGGCGAAGACATCGGTGAAGCCATTCGCCGCAGCGACCTCAATGTGGTGCTGCTCGCCTCTGGGGCGCTGAGCCACAAGTTCAACGGCATTGATTGGCGCCCGAACCATCCGCGCATCTTCCACGAAAGCAATGTGTCTCGTCCCGAGAACATTGCCAGCGACAAGGCAGCCATTGAATTCATGCGCCAGGGGCGCCACGACGAGATCCTCGCGCGCTGGGACGACGACTACCGCCGCAAGCCGTGGGAAGCGTTTGGAGCGCACTACCTGCAGATGCTCGGAGCCATGGGTGGTGCGGCCTGCCGCGCCAAAGGCGACCCGCTGTCGGCCTACGAAAACGCACGCGGCACCGGAAACATCCACGTCTGGTTCGATGTCTCCGAGGCAGCCAGCCAGGGCAACACCGGCGCAGCGAGCCAGCCTGCTGCCGCCTAACGCATCGCGCCCCTTCAACACATCCAACAGATTGAGCACCATGAATTTCGAGTTTCCCATCTCTGAGCTACCCGCCGTCATGTGCGGCCCCCGGGTGGAGCGCCGCCGCGCCTTGGTAGGCGGCAGCGCATTCTGGGGAACCCTGATGGAGGGTGGTCCCGACGCGGGCCGCTTGCAGCTGGACGACGGCCGGGTGCTGGACGCCCAGGCGCTGACCTACTTGCCGCCCGTCAACCCCAGCAAGATCATTGCCGTGCATATCTCGTACAGCTCGCGCAGCTACGAGACACGCCAAAAAAGCAAGCCAACAGAGTCGCCGACTTATTTCACCAAGCCGCCTACGTCGCTCAACGGTCACGGCGGGCAAATCCTCAAGCCCGCCGACTGCCAGTACCTGAACTACGAAGGCGAATATGCCGTGGTGATCGGCAAGACCTGCCGCAATGTCACGCCCGACGAGGCGTGGGATTACATCGAAGGTTTCTGCCCCGCACTCGACATGGGCTTGCAGAACTTCCGCGATACCGACCAGGGCTCGATGCTGCGCGTGAAGGGCGCGGACACGCTGCTGCCCATCGGCCCCGGACTGGTGCGTGGGGTCAATCTGTTTGCGCAGACCCTGCGTACCTATGTGAACGGACTGGTGGTGCAAGAGGCCCACATCGGCGAAGAAACCATCTGGGGCCCCCACTACGTGATCGCCGATCTGGCGCGCCACATCACGCTGGTGGCCGGCGACGTGATCCTGATGGGCACCCCTTGCCACTCGCGATCCGTAGACCCTGGCGATGTCGTCGAGTGCGAAATCACCGGTCTGGGCCGCGTGGCAGGAACGGTGGTGGAAATTGCGGCTCCCCGCGCCAGCGCCCTGGGCGTGGGGCATCCACCCACCGATACGGCAGAGGTCCGGCGCGTGGCGCTGGGATTCGACGAGCGCGTGCCCGACCGCTTCAAGCAAAACCTTGCCGACGCCAGAAAGAGCAAGAAGGGCTGAGCCCTTGCCCCTCAACGATCAACACAAGGAGACATATCCAATGCAAACACGTCGACAACTCATCTCGCAGATGGCATGGGGCCTGGCCGCCACCGCCGTACCCTTCGCTGCCCGCGCAAACACGCTGGAGAACGCCAAGATCATTGCCGGCTTTGCCCCCGGCGGAACGATCGATACGGAAGCCCGCCGTGTCGCTGCTCGCTTAACCGGCACCTATGCAAAGGCGGTCGTCGTTGACAACCGCCCGGGTGCCGGGGGGCAAATCGCTATTTCGGCCCTGAAGGCGTCGCCCGCCGATGGCAGCACCCTGCTGGTGACGCCGATGTCCATGCTCGGTATCTACCCCCATACCTACAAGAAGCTGCCCTACGACCCGCTGGTCGATCTGACGCCCGTCTCGACGGCCGTGCAGGTGGACATGGGTTTTGCCGTGGGCCCCCTGGTTCCTGCGTCCGTCACCACCGTCCCTGAGTTCCTGGCCTGGTGCAATGCCAATCCCACACAGGCGAACTTCGGTTCTCCCGCCCCTGGCTCGGTCCCCCACTTCGTCGGCGTACTGATCGGACGTGCGGGCAAGGTGGACCTGCGCCACATCGGCTTCCGTGGCACGCAGCCAGCCATCATGGACCTGGTGGGCGGGCAGATTGCCGCCGTGTCCGCGCCCGTGGGCGAGTTTCTGCCCCATCTGCCTGGCGGCAAGCTGCGCATTCTTGCGACCAGCGGAGCCACGCGCAGCAAGTTCGTCCCGCAAGTCGCCACCCTGGCCGAGCAAGGGTACAAGTCGCTGGTCTATGGGGAATGGCACGGTTTCTTCCTGCCTGGCAAGGCCAGCGCGGCCGTGGTCAACCAGGCGAACGCCGAAATCCGCAAAGCGCTTGGCGCGAAAGAAGTGGTGGACGGACTCGCCGCCATGGGCCTCGAAGTCCGCGCCTCTTCGCCTGAAGAACTCGCGGCAGCCTTGAAGGCCGATCTGGAGCGTTGGGGCCCTATCGTCAAATCCATCGGATTCACGGCCGATGCTTGAGTCGCCGCCGCGCCTCGCTTCAGATCTCGCCGCCCCGAACCTGCAAACGGTTTGCATCGTCGGGGCGGGGGCGATTGGCAGCCTGATTGGTGCATCCATCGCGGCCACGGGCAATTTGCGGGTGTCTGCACTCGCCCGTGGCGACAACCTGACCGCTCTCCAGACCTCCGGGTGGCGCATGGAGCGGGAGGATGGCAGCAACGTTCAGGCACCGGCCAACGCGAGCGACCGTGCCGAGGACCTGGGTCCCCAGGACCTGGTGGTCATAGCAGTCAAAGGCCCTGCGCTGGCGGCGGTGGCCGCATCCATCCGGCCGCTCATCGGCCCCCACACCGTGGTGCTGCCCGCCATGAACGGTGTGCCCTGGTGGTTCTGCCAGGGCCTGCCAGGCTTCGAGTCCGGCCTGCCCCGCATTGACCCTCACGGCGAGATTGCCGCCAGCATCCCTTTTGCCAATGTGCTCGGGGCTGTGGTGCATGCCAGCAGCCGGATGCGCGGGCCGGGCATGGTCAAACACGTCAAGGGCAAGCACCTCATCATCGGCGAGCCTCAAGGGGGCAGTTCGCCGCGCGCCCTGGCCGTGGGTGAGCTTTTGCAAGCTGCAGGGTTCGAGGTCACGGTGAGTGACGACATACGGCATGACATCTGGTTCAAGCTCTGGGGCAACCTGACCATGAACCCCTTGTCTGCAGTCACAGGCGCTACCGTAGACCGCATCTTGTCCGATGCACAAGTGCGGGCGTTCTGCTCTGCCGCCATGAACGAAGTTGCCGCAGTGGGCGAAAAAATCCGCAGCCCCATCGATCAAAGCCCCGAAGACCGGCATCGCATCACCGAAAAGCTCGGTGCCTTCAAGACATCCATGTTGCAGGACGCCGAGGCAGGCCGAACACTGGAGCTCGACGCCATCGTCGGTGCAGTGCGGGACATTGCGCAGCGAGTGCAGGTCCCCACGCCGAATGTGGACGCCTTGTTCGGCATCTGCCGACTATTTGCTCAAACCAAGGGCCTCTATCCGAATGAGTAACTCCATCCACCACAATTTCATTGCGGGCGAATGGCTCGCGGGCGCGGACGCCGCCGCCAACATCAACCCATCCGACACCCGAGATGTCGTGGGTCAGTACGCGCGCGCCAGCCAAGCGCAGGCGCGCACGGCCGTGGCCGCTGCAGCGGCGGCGCAACCGCGCTGGGCCGCGCAGACCCCTATGCAGAGATCGGAAGCGCTGGACCGCATCGGCAGCGAGTTGCTGGCGCGGCAAGGCGAATTGGCCGACCTGTTGGCGCGCGAGGAAGGCAAGGCCTTGGCAGACGCCGCGGGCGAAGTGCTGCGCGCCGCGCACATCTTCAAGTTCTTTGCGGGCGAAGCTCTGCGCGTGGGCGGCGAGCTTTTGGGGTCCACCCGCCCCAATATGACCGTGGAGATCACTCGCGAGCCCGTCGGCGTGGTCACCATCATCACGCCGTGGAACTTCCCGCTGGCGATTCCGGCCTGGAAAATTGCGCCCGCACTGGCTTACGGCAACGCGGTGGTGTTCAAGCCTGCGGAGCTGGTTCCAGGCTGCGCCTGGGCGCTGGCAGACATCATCTCGCGTGCGGGACTGCCCGCAGGCACCTTCAATCTGGTGATGGGGCGCGGACGAGAGCTTGGCAAGGTTCTGCTGGAAGATCCGGGCGTTCAGGCCATCACCTTCACCGGATCGGAATCGACTGGTCGCAAAGTCGCACAGAGCGCGGTGGGCCGGCCTGGTGCCATGGCCAAATTCCAGCTGGAGATGGGCGGCAAGAACCCGCTCGTGGTACTGGACGATGCGGACATCGAGCAGGCTGTGGCGTGCGCCATCAACGGCGCGTTCTACTCCACGGGGCAGCGCTGCACCGCCTCGTCCCGCTTGATCGTGACGGACGCCATCCATGATCGCTTCGTGGCGGGCATGGTCGACGCGATGAAGAACCTGGTGGTGGGAGACGCCCGCGCTCCAGGCACGGTCATTGGTCCCGTTGTGGATCAAAGCCAGCTGGAGCAAGACCTGCGCTACATTGGCCTGGGCACACAGGAAGGGGCGAACTTGGCGTTCGGCGGCAACGCCATGGAGCAATGGAACGGGCAGCCCGGCTTCTATCTGCAGCCCACGCTGTTCACCGAGACGACGCCTGCCATGACCATCAATCGCGAAGAAATCTTCGGACCGGTCGCCAGCGTCATCCGGGTGAAAGATGCCGACGAGGCGCTGAAGGTGGCGAACGACACACCGTTTGGCTTGTCCGCAGGGGTCGTGACGCAGTCCCTGAATAGCGCCGCCCGTTTCAAGCGCGAGTTGCAGGCCGGCATGGTCATGGTCAATGCGCCCACTGCCGGGGTCGACCCCCACGTGCCGTTTGGTGGCCGCAAGGGGTCCAGCCATGGCCCCCGGGAGCAAGGGCGCTACGCCGCCGAGTTCTTCACCACGGTCAAGACGGCGTACGTCAACCCCTGACCCAGCGCCTTGGTTTGCGGCAATGCCCTTTCTTGTGGGCACTGCTGCTTTTTCATTGCTGCCTCACCGAGCAGCGCATTCACTTTTTCTGCCAATCCAACATGCTGAAGATCCTCGTTCCCGTCAAGCGCGTGGTGGACTACAACGTGAAGGTCCGCGTGAAGTCGGACAACACGGGTGTGGACATCGCCAACGTGAAGATGAGCATGAACCCCTTTGAC
>NZ_LMHQ01000014.1:0-72232 GCF_001428225.1 Acidovorax sp. Root70 | reverse complement strand
CGAGCGCCTTGGAAGACGAAGGAGGCTGTGGAGTTCGCGACGCTCGAATGGGTGTCCTGGTTCAACCACCATCGCCTGCTCGAACCGATCGGGTACATCCCGCCAGCAGAAGCCGAGGCAAACTACTACCGGCAACTCGCCAGTCAGGCCATTGTGGAAGTGGGCTGACTTAAACCAAACAGCCTCCGCAGAAGCCGGGGCGATTCAATTCGTGGATCGAACTAGCCAAGCAGCACCCGGAATTTTTTCGTGTTCGCGAGGACCACGAGAAGTCATCACATGTTTCGCTCATCGCGCGCAATGCGCAACAGTCGGTTGTCGATGATGACGGTGATCTCTTAAAGCCGCTTCTAACTACAGACGTCGCAAACAAGCTCATGGAGCTTGCTGTCGGCATGCACGATAGGGAAGTCCGTCGCAAGGAGTTTTGGCGAAGCTTCTTCATTCCGATAGTGGTCGCTGTCATTGCCGCCACGGCGGCCGTCACCTCGGCAGTCATAACTGCGCTTTACCGGGCAGGGCCATAGAACCTATGGCATCCGCTCATGTCGAACGTTGAGGTTGTTAGCAGGTCGGCCAACTCGGGCACGTGGCGGCAAAGGGTGGTCACAGCACATTAGGTTCTAAACGCCATGCATCCATTGCTTCCCCAAATTAGTCCAGATCGAAACCAATTCGCAGCTGACCCGTTCGGCTACTCAGCCCTTGCTTGGCAACGCTGGGTTATTGCACAAGAGATTGCCGGGTTTCCAGGAGATCCGACAAAGGCACCCACAAGCGAGGATCTGAAGTCTCCAATCCTTTGGTTGAGTCAAGCTCACGCACTCTCTGAGGCAGCGGCAACAGTTATTCGGAACATGCCGAATGTCGAGCACATGCCCGCTTTAACCAGAGGCGTGTGCGATAGCCAGTATTGCGCCGTCGGCCTTATGCTCGTCGGCTATAGCCTTGAAATCTGCTTGAAGGCTATGCTCATTTTGCGTCTTGGGGTGGAAAAATACTCCGCAGAAGAGCGCAAGCATAGACACCATGATTTGGTGAAACTATCCAGTTTCATGCCCGACCTCAGCGAAAAAGACAAAGCAATTCTTGCCTTGCTAACTCACTTCCTGATGTGGGCAGGTCGCTATCCAGATCCCGGCTCAGGCAGAGAGGACAATGCAACGTTGATATTCGAACTTTCGGAGAAGCATCAGATATCCGCAAAAGACCTCTTCATCCTGTCTGCCAGAGTTATGCGGCATGTACAAGAACTAACGTCATGAGAAGTGCAACGCGCCTAATTGGTTGATCAAGCCAACGTCATCAGACGTCAGAAATCGCGTCGGGTGCCCCTCATCGAACATTTGCTAGGCCTTGGCGGTACACCTCACAACCCCAACCCCGCAAACAACCCGTCCACCCGCTTCACCACCCCCTCCTCCATCCGCATCGGCCTCCCCCACTCCCGCTGCGTCTCCCCCGGCCACTTGTTCGTCGCATCCATCCCCATCTTGCTGCCCAAGCCGCTCACGGGCGAGGCGAAGTCCAAGTAGTCGATGGGCGTGTGCTCCACCAGCAGGGTGTCGCGGGCCGGGTCCATGCGGGTGGTGATGGCCCAGATCACGTCCTTCCAGTCGCGCACGTCCACGTCGGCATCCACCACCACGATGAACTTGGTGTACATGAACTGGCGCAGGTGGCTCCACACGCCCATCATCACGCGCCTTGCGTGGCCGGCGTAGGCCTTGCGGATGCTGACCACGGCCATGCGGTAGCTGCAGCCTTCGGGCGGCAGGTAGAAGTCCACGATCTCGGGGAACTGCTTTTGCAAGAGCGGGATGAACAGCTCGTTCATCGCCAGGCCCAGCACGGCGGGCTCATCCGGCGGTTTGCCGGTGTAGGTGCTGTGGTAGATCGCATCCTTGCGCAGGGTGATGCGGTCCACGGTGAGCACGGGGAACTCGGCGCATTCGTTGTAGTAGCCGGTGTGGTCGCCGTAGGGGCCTTCGAGCGCGTGCTGCCAGCCGCTTTTGTGGTGGGCATCGGGCTGGATATGGCCTTCGAGCACGATCTCGGCGGTGGCGGGCACTTGCAGCGGCACGCCCAGCGCGGGCGTGACCTCAGTGCGCGCGCCGCGCAGCAGGCCGGCGAACTGGTACTCGCTCAAGCTGTCCGGGACGGGCGTGACGGCGCCCAGCAGCGTAGCCGGGTCCGCACCCAGGGCCACGGCCACGGGGTAGGGTTGGCCGGGGTACTGGGCGCAGTGGTCCGCAAAGTCCAGCGCGCCGCCCCGGTGCGCCAGCCAGCGCACGATGACCTGGTTGCGTGAGAGCACCTGCTGGCGGTAGATGCCCAGGTTCTGCCGCGCCTTGCGCGGGCCGCGCGTGATGGTCAGGCCCCAGGTGATGAGCGGGGCCACGTCGCCGGGCCAGCAGTGCTGCACGGGCAGGCGTGCCAGGTCCACGTCGGGGCCTTCCCACACCTCTTGCTGGCAGGGCGCGCCGCGCGCCACGGTGTGCGGCGCCATGTTCCACAGGGTCTTGAGCAACTGGCCCATGCCCAGCATGTCCTTGAAGCCCTTGGGCGCCTCGGGCTCCTTGAGGGTGGCCAGCAGCTCGCCCAAAGTGCGCACGCCATGCAGGTCGGGCACACCCATGGCGCGCGCCACGCGGGCAGGGGTGCCAAACAGGTTGGTGAGCACGGGCATGCGGTGGCCCGTGGGCTGCTCGAACAGCAGCGCCGGGCCACCTGCGCGCAGCACGCGGTCGCTGAGCGCAGTCATCTCCAGGTGGGGCGAGACGCTTTCGCCCACACGGCGCAGGTCGCCCGTGGCTTCGAGCTGGGCCATGAAGTCGCGCAGGTCGCGGTAGGCCATGTCAGGTCCAGAATTTGAATGAAATAGGCCGGTAGCGCAGATATTGATTGCGCTAGCAGCTATGAATTAAGGAGCGTCAAGCTCCAGGCCCTGCCAGCGCGGCGCCAGGTCATGCGGCATGTCGATGAGGTCGAGCGCGCGCGCCACGCTGTAGTCCACCACTTCGCCCACGGTCTGCGGGCGCAGGTAGAAGGCGGGCAGCGGCGGGCAGATGATGCCGCCCATCTCGGTCACGGCCACCATGTTGCGCAGGTGCGTGAGGTGCAGGGGCGACTCGCGCACCATCAGCACCAGGCGGCGGCGCTCCTTGAGCGCCACGTCGGCCGCGCGCGTGAGCAGGTTGTCGGCCAGCCCATGCGCAATGGCAGCCAGCGTGCGCATGGAGCAGGGTGCGACCACCATGGCGTGGCACTGGAACGAGCCGCTGGCAATGGCAGCGCCCACGTTGGCCACATCGTGCACGCGGTGCGCCAGGGCCTCGACGGCGGGGCGGTCCATGTCCAGCTCGTGCTGCAGATTGCGCCAGCCTGCGTCAGAGACGACCAGGTGCGTCTCCACGCCCGGCTGGCTGCGCAGCACCTGCAAGAGGCGCGCGCCATACACGGCGCCGCTGGCGCCCGAGATGGCCACGATGATGCGGCGGGGGGATGCGGACTCAGCCATGGGTAGCCCCCTCGGCGGCCGGGGCACGCAGCGGATCGGCCTGCTGGTCGGCCTCGACCTGCTCCAGCACCAGGGCGGCCTGCACGGGGTCGAAGTCTTCGTGCACGCGCTTTTTCACACCGTATTGCTGCAGCTGGTAATGCCGGTCGGCCGCAATGCCGTGGCGCGCGAGCGTGCTTTTGACGCAGACCAGCGGACAGCCGTCGAGCGCGATGATGGGCCGGCCCGAGCGCACGGTCTTCATCAGGTGCGGCACATCGCCCCCCACACCGGCGATGCACGACATCTCGGCCACGCCGCGCCGGTCAAGCTGCAGTGCCACGTGGTTGGCCAGTTGCGCGGCGCTGGAGCAACCGGAGCAGGAGTAGACCAGAGGATGGTTCAGGGGATCGGTGTCGGCGGTCATGGGTCACCCTCCTGTGCGCGTGCGGGGCGAGGGATCGAGGCGGCGCCGCAGGTGGCCCAGCACCTGGCGCGGCGCCAGCTTGTGCGCCCACTGGCGCGGGTCCAGCACGGGCAGCTCGATCGCATCGAGCGCGTTCTTCACCACCAGCCCCAGCTCGGTGTCGCCCTCCATCGACAGGCGGCGGCTGAAGAACAGCGTGTCGGGGTCCTGCTGGCGCTGGGCGAGCAGCAAGAAGTCATGGGCCGTGGCGCTCAGCGTGACATCGGCCACCTGCGGCGGCACCAGCGGAGCATGGGGGGCGAAGCGCTGGCCCGTCCAGGCAAAGTCAAAGGCCACGCGCGCATCGCGCACCTGCACCCGCATCTTCTTGTGCAACAGCACCTGGCCCACGTCCGCAGGCAGGTGCCGCGCGAGCGCCAGGTTCAGCGCCGTCACCAGCAGCAGCGAGCCGGGGTAGGCGGGCAGGCGTGCCAGCACGGCACCCACGGGGGCAGGAACGACCAGGGGAAAGGAGAGAGGAGAAGCCGCCATGGAACAGAAAGGGCCCTCAGGCCACGTAGAAAAACACGGTGAAGAAATGGCAGACGCTGCCGCCCAGCACAAACAGGTGCCACAGCCCGTGGCCGTGGCGCACGCGGTGGTCCAGCGCATAGAAGACGATGCCCAGCGTGTAGCAGGCCCCACCCGCCAGCAGCCAGGCAAACCCGGCCGGCGTGAGCGCTTGCCACAGCGGCACCACGGCCACCAGCGCCAGCCAGCCCATGAGCACGTAGATGACCAGCGACAGCACGCGCGCGCCGCGCGCCCACCAGATCTCTTGCGCAATGCCCAGCAGGGCCAGCCCCCACACCACGCCCAGCAGCGACCAGCCCCAGGCACCGCGCAGCGACACCAGCGCAAACGGCGTGTAGCTGCCCGCGATCAGCAGGTAGATGCTGCAGTGGTCCAGCTTTTGCAGCACGGCCTTGATGGTGCGCCGGCGCACGCTGTGGTACGCGGTAGAGGCGGCGTACAGCGCCACCAGCATGGCGCCGTAGATGCTGAACGCCACCACCTTCCACGGGTCGCCCAGGCGCGCCGCGAGGGTGATGAGCACGGCCGCGCCCGCCGTGGCCAGCAGGGCCCCCACCAGGTGGCTGATGCTGTTGAAACGCTCTCCGGGGTACATGCAGGAATCGCCTTCGCGTCAGGAATGGCGCATGGCAGGCCGCATCGCAGCCTCACCACCCGCTGCCCCCTGCATCCCCTGCTCCAGGCCCGGGCGCCCAAACCAGTAGCCGTTGCAGGGCAGATCGGGCATGAAGGGCTGCATGCGCTCCACAAAGTCGGGCGCGTTCTCAGCGGCGGCCGCGGCACGGCGGGCTTCGTCAAACGAGGCCACCACCTGCGGCATGTGCTGGGCCTGCGGGCTCAGGCGCACCACGTCCACGCCCTGGGCCTGCATCGCCGCCAGTTCGTTGGCCAGGTTGTAGACACGGGCCGACTGGGTCTGCGTGCCGTTGAGCACCAGAAAGCCCTCGCTCTCGCGCGTGCGCAGCGGCAGGCCGTCAGCGTGCTGCAGGCAGCTAAACTGGCATTCGTCCTTGGGCAGGTTGCGGTGGCGGGCAGTGAAGCAGCGCGCCGAGTAGGCCAGCGGCATGCGGCCGTAGGCAAACACCTCGGTCTCGATGCCGGCGGGCCGCTGCGCCAGCACGGCAGAGAGCGCCTCCTGCGACATTTCGAGCGGCATCACCCAGCGCGTGGCGCCGAGCTGCGCCATCCACTGCAGCGAGTGCGCGTTGTACAGGTTCAGGTGCGGCCCGGCCACAAAGCCCCGCGGCCCGGCGGGCGCACGCGAGAGGCAGCTCACGGCACCCATGTCGTTGGCCTCGACCAGGAACTCGCCGTTGCCCGTGATCTTGTGCATCACCCCCACGTCGGCGCTGGACTCGATGAGCACCTGGCTGGACAGCACCACCTCCTTGCCCGCGTCCCGCAGCATGCGCGCCAGCGCCAGCCAGTCGGTCAGGCGCAGCTCATGGCGGCGCGAGCACACCGTCTCGCCCAGGTACACCACGTCCACCGGCGTGGCGGCCATGGCCTCGTAGAAGGCGAACACGGTGTCGCAAGGCCAGTAGTACAGCAGCGGGCCGAGAGAGAGTTTCATGGGGCGGTCTCCGGGGGTTGTCATTGTGGGGAAGCACTACTTCCAGGGGCGGTGGTAGGCGCCCAGCGTATGCTGCTGCCCCTCGGCCACCTGGTCGAGGCTGGCCATCCAGCGCGTCTTGGGGGCGTAGCGGTGGGGCTGGGCCAGGCACTGGTCCATGGCCTCGCGCCAGACCTGGGTGACCTGCGCCACATAGGCCGGGCTGCGCTGGCGGCCTTCGATCTTGATCGCGCGCACGCCCATCTTGAGCAGCTGGGGCAGCAGCTCCAGCGTGTTCAGGCTGGTGGGCTCTTCGATGGCGTAGTAGTTCTCGTCGTCCCCCACGTCAAAGCGGCCCTTGCACAGCGTAGGGTAGCCCGCGTTCTCGCCGGGCGCATAGCGGTCGATGAGCACACCGTTCAGGCGCGACTCGCGGCCCTGCGGCGTCTCCACCCAGCGCACGGCCTTCGGAGGCGAGCACACGCCGTGCGTGTTGGGCGATTCGCCGGTCACGTACGACGACAGCGCGCAGCGCCCCTCGACCATCACACACAGGCTGCCAAAGCCAAACACCTCGATCTCGACCGGCGTGCGGTCGATGACCTGGCGCACCTGCTCCATCGACAGCACGCGTGGCAGCACCGCGCGCACGATGCCGAACTGCTCGCGGTAGAAGTTGATGGCCTCGTAATTGGTGGCCGAGCCCTGCACCGACAGGTGCAGCCGCAGCCGGGGGTGGCGCTGCACCGCATACGCCATCAGGCCGGGGTCGGCCAGGATGACCGCATCCACGCCCAGGTCCACGGCCTTGTCCAGCGCGCTGCGCCACGGGCCGGGGTTGCCGGCCTGCGGGTAGGTGTTCAGCGCCATGAAGACCTTGCAGCCACGCGCATGCGCATAGCCAATGCCCTGCGCAATGGCCGCCTCGTCAAAGTTGAGGCCCGCAAAATTGCGCGCGTTGGTGGCGTCGCGCAGGCCCAGGTAGACGCAGTTGGCGCCGTTGTCCACGGCCGCTTTCAGGGCCGGGAGGCTGCCGGCAGGGCAGACCAGCTCCAGAGCCGGGGTTGCAGCCGCTTCCGGCAACGCGGTCGCCATCGATTTCAGGGGTTCCATCACAAGCATTCAAACGCTGGCCCCGGTGGGGAGCCTCAGCACAGGGCGCCACCATACGGGGGCTGCGCTGCGCATCCGCTGATCTTCATCAACGGCGGTGCACAATGCTGGAGCAAAGCAGTCGGGTTTTGACGTGACCCGCCTCTGCGGCGCACCACGCTACCGTGTGGCCCTGGCTTGCGTCCGTGCTGGCCGCCTTTTCCGTTCCTCCTCCTGCCCGCCCCCGAGCGCTGTCCTGCCGTGAACAAGAACCTGTGGTTGCTGGCCCTGTGCCAAGGCCTTTTCCTGACCAACAACGTGGTCTTCATCGCCATCAACGGCCTGGTGGGCCTGCAGCTGGCGCCCTTTGGCTGGATGGCCACGCTGCCGGTGATGGGCTATGTGGTGGGTGGTGCGCTGTCCACCCCCCTGGTGGCCCGCACCCAGGCGCGTTGGGGGCGCAAGGTGTCGTTCCAGATCGGGCTGGCCGTGGCCGTGGCATCGGCCGCTCTGTGTGCCTGGGCGGCCTTCAGCGCCAGCTTCTGGCTGCTGTGCACGGCCACGGTGGTGGCGGGCTACTACAGTGCCAACGGTGGCCTGTACCGCTTTGCCGCCGCCGAGCTGGCGGCCCCGGACTACCGCGAGAAGGCGGTGTCGCTGGTGCTGGCCGGTGGCTTGCTGGGCGCCGTGGCGGGCCCCAACCTGGCCAGCGCCACGCGCACACTGTTTCCAGTGCCGTTTGCGGGCGCCTACATCGCGCTGATCGGCGTGGCGCTGTTGTCCATGCTGTGCATGGCGGCGATCCGCTTTGAGAAGCAGCCCGTGGTGCTCAATGCGGCGGGGCAGCGCGAGCAGGGGCGCCCCCTCTCCGTGCTGATGCGCCAGTCCGCCTTCATCGTGGCCATTGTGGGCGCCGCGCTGGGCTATGGCGTGATGAATCTGCTGATGGCCGCCACACCGCTGGCCATGCAGGTGTGCGGCTTTGACTTTGATGCCTCGGCGCTGGTGCTGGAGTGGCATGTGATCGGCATGTTCGCGCCCGGCTTTGTGACCGGGCACCTCATCAAGCGGTTTGGCGTGCTGCCCATCATGGGCACAGGGGTGTTGCTCAACTTCGCCTGCGTGGCGGTAGCGCTGATGGGCGTGGAGCTGCACCACTTCGGCATTGCGCTGTTCTTCCTCGGCGTGGGCTGGAACTTCCTGTTCACCGGCTCCACCACGCTGGCCATGACGGCCTACCGGCCGGAGGAGAAGGACCGTGCGCAGGCGGCCATCAACTTCTGCGTGTACGCCACGCTGGCGCTGAGTGCGTTTTCGTCGGGCGTGCTCGTCACCACACAGGGCTGGACGCTGCTGAACGCCGGCTCGCTGGTGCCGATTGTGTTGACGGGGCTGGCGCTGGCCTGGCTGGGCCTGCAGCGCAAGCGCGTTTCAACCAGCGTCTGACAACACGGCGGCGGCGCCTTCCGCCGCCACGGTAGTGCGCAGCCACTGTGCGAAGGCCGCCACCGCCGGGTCGTCCAGACGCCCCGGCGCCACGAACAGGCTGTAGCCCCGCGCTCCGCAGTCGTGGTGCGGGTGGGCCAGCACCAGCTCGCCCGATTGCAGTTCGCGCTCCACAAAATAACGCGGCACCAGACCAACGCCCAGGTCGGCGCGCACCGCCTCCACCAGCATCGAGAACAGATCAAAACGGTGGCCGCCCAAGGTATGGACTGGGCCGCGCGTGATGCCCGCGCGGCCCAGCCAGTCATCCCACGCACCCAGGCGCGAGCTGAGCTGCAGCAGGGGCACAGCCCGGAAGTCGCCGCGCTCTGTGGCGCGCCGGTGGCGCGACTGCGGCGCACACACGGCCACGCAGACCTCGGGCATCAGGGGCGCGGGCACCACGCCGGGCCAGGCCGCGTCGTCGTACTGCACGGCCACGTCGAACGGGATCTCTGCCATGTAGATCTGCGTGGGGTACACCTGCAGGTGCAGGCTGCAGCCCTTGTGCGCGGCCAGAAAGGCGGGCAGCCGGGGCAGCAGCCAGCGCTCGGCAAACACGGGCACGCAACCCACCAGCAGGCGCGCGCCATCGGGCCGCTGCGCCATGGCTTCGAGGGTGTGGTTCTGCAGGCGCAACAGGTCGCCCACGATCTGCGCGTGGTAGCGGCGGCCCACGTCGGTGAGGGTGGAGCCCCGCGCGCCACGCTGCACCAGCTGCAGGCCCAGCTGCCCCTCCAAAAGGCGCAGCTGCTGGCTGACGGCGCTGTGGGTGAGGCAGAGTTCTTCGGCTGCCTTGCTCACGCCGTGGTGGCGCGCCACGGCATCAAAAACAAGCAGGGCGCGGGTGCTGGGGATGTGTTTGCGCATGTAAGAAAAACTGTCGGCTGGGCAGATTAAAGCAGAGCCCAGGGGCGGGGTTCGGTCCAACAATTGCATGGCCCTGCATGCCGGCCCACGGCCTCCTCCACGGTGCTTGATGGGTCGGCTACCCCCTCCGTTTTGTGTTTGTGTTTCGCTGGATCACCATGACTCTCCCTCTCCGCACCTTCCGTGCCACGGCCCTTGCTGGCGCCATGGCCCTTGCCACCGCCGCCTTGCTGCCCGGTGCCGCCCATGCGCAGTTCGGCGCCGTGGCGCCCACGCCCACCGTGCTGCGCCCTGCCGTGGACAAGGCCTATGGCCAGCTCATGGCCGCGCCGCAGATCCTGCAGCTGCTCGACGCCGTGAAGGCCGACCACGACCGCGCCACCGAAGACCTGCGCATGCTCACCGAGATCGAGGCGCCGCCGTTCAAGGAACAAAAGCGTGCCGAAGCCTTCCTGGCACGGCTCCAGGCCCTGGGCCTGACCAATGCCGCCATCGACGCCGAAGGCAATGTGGTGGGCGTGCGCAAGGGCACCGGCAACGGGCCCAAACTGGTCATCTCGGCCCACCTGGACACCGTGTTCCCCTCCGGCACCGACGTGAAGGTGAAGGAGCGCGACGGCAAGCTGTATGCGCCCGGCATCTCCGACAACACGCGCGGCCTGGCCGTGCTGCTGTCGTGGCTCAAGGTGCTGAACGACCAGAAGATCGCCACCGTGGGCGACCTGGTGTTTGTGGGCAATGTGGGCGAGGAAGAGCTGGGCAACCTGCGCGGCATGAAGCACCTGTTCAAGGAGCACCTGGACATCGACGGCATGGTGGCGCTGGAGCCCGCACCAGATGGCACGGTGCTGGTGCTGGGCACGGGCAGCCACCGCCACGAGGTGACCTTCAAGGGCCCGGGCGGCCACAGCTACGCCGCGTTTGGCGAGGTGCCCAGCGCCATCCACGGCATGGGCCGCGCCATTGCCAAGATCGCCGAGATCCGCACGCCCAAGAGCCCCAAGACCACCTTCACCGTGGGCACGGTGGGCGGCGGCACGTCCGTCAACACCATCGCGCCCGATGCGCGCATGGCGGTGGACATCCGTTCCGATGAAATGGCCCCGCTGCTGGCCACCGAAAAGCAGGTGCTGGCGGCCGTGGACAGCGCCGTGACCGAAGAGAACGCACGCTGGGGTGTGAACACGCTGAGCGCATCGACCAAGCTCATCGGCGACCGGCCCGGTGGCCGCACCGCCGCCGACACGCTGATCGTGGAGGCCGCCGTGCGCGCCAACACGGCCTTTGGCCGCAAAACGGTACTGGCCGGTGCCAGCACCGATGCCAACGTGCCCATGGCGCTGGGCATCCCCGCCATCGTGATCGGGGGTGGTGGCAAGACGGGTGGGTTCCACGCATTGTCGGAATGGATCGACCTGACGGATGCCTGGAAGGGCGCCCAGACCTCGCTGGTCACGGTGCTGGGGCTGGTGGGGGTGCAGGGTGTGAGCGCACCGCTGCTGGACAAGCGCCCACCCCGCACCAAATAGTTGGGCGGCGCAGGGGCGGCCCCCGGCCGCGCGCCGGTACGGCCGCCGCTGCAACCGTGCCGTGCCTTCCCGTGCGCGCTGTAGGACGCCCTGCCCGCCAGGGCTTCAGTCACACAATTCACGAGGGTTGACACGCAAAAGACGCGCAGGTGCGTACCATGGGTGGTTCCGTCCGGGTCGGCGCACCGCCGCCCTTTATCCCTCTGCAGGAGAACACCATGGGTTTGCTCGATTCCGTTCTGGGTGCCGTCATCAACAACGCGTCGCAAGGCGGCACTGGCACCGCTGCGGCAGGTGGTGGGGCCGGAGGTGGCTTGGGTGGCCTGCTGGGCCTGGCGGCCCAAAACCCGCAACTGGTGCAGGCCGTGATGTCCCTGATCAGCAACGACGGCCCGGTGGGGGGCCTGCCGGGCCTGATGGCCAAGTTCCAGCAAGCGGGGTTGGGCAATGTGATTGCGTCCTGGCTGAGCGCAGGGCCCAACCAGGCGATCTCGGGCGAGCAGTTGTCCCAGGTGCTGGGCAGTGGCCCCCTGTCACAGATCGCGTCGCAACTGGGCGTGGGCCCCAGCGCAGCAGCGGGTCAGCTGGCCCAGGTGTTGCCGGGTCTGGTGGACCAGCTCAGCCCCCAGGGCCAGGCGCCCCACGGCGGGTTTGGCAACGCCAATGACCTGCTGGGGATGCTGGGCGGTTTGCTTCAAAAATGATAGCATATGAACCATATTGCACTAGCGCAGCCGCCCGTTTCTCCACAAATTCAGCCGACAAGGCTGGCCTACGACCTCGCAGGGATTGCGCAGCGCCGCACCAGCCATTCCCGCAGCAGGTCCAGCACCGGCTCCGCCAGCTCGGGGCTTTCGTTGAACAGCTCATGGAACAGGGGTTCAAAGCAGTGGGACTGCACCACGGCCTTGGGTACAGCGGCTGCAAAGGCGCGGCTGCCTGCGGGGTTGACCAGCTTGTCGCTGCCCGCCCACATCAGCAGCGTGGGCACGCTCCAGTGCGCAGCGCGGGCCACGGTGGCGGGGCCGCCTTCGGCAATGAAGCGGGCCAGGCGGGCGCTGATGCGGTCGTGGCACAGCGGGTCGGCCAGGTAGGCGGCCACCACGGCGCTGTCGTGCGAGAGGTATTGCGCATCCAGCCCGTTGCCCACGCGCAGGTTGGGCGCAATGCGTGGCAGCGTGGCCAATAGCAGCTTTTGCACGGCGCCCAGGCCCGCATCGAGTGCGGGGGAGGACAGCACCAGCGCATCCACCGGCCGCAGGTGCAGGGACACAAACCGCGAGGCCACCAGCCCGCCCATGCTGTGGCCCAGCAGCACGAGGGGCTGGCCGGCAGGCATGCGGGCGCGCGTGGCATCCACCAGGTCCGCCAGGTCGTCCAGCAGGCGCATGTCCGACGTGAGCCCACCGCGCGGGCCGGCCGATTCGCCATGGCCGTACTGGTCGTAACCCCGCACCGCAAACCCCCAATCGTTGAGGCGGCGGGCCAGCGCGTCATAGCGGCCCACATGTTCGCCCAGGCCGTGCACCAGCAGCACCATCCCCCGGCAGGGCTCGCCCTGCGGCAGGGGCCAGTCCTGCACGGCCAGGTTCTCGCCATCGCTGGCGGTGAAGGTGGTCAGGGTCGAAGGAAGCAGTTCGTCAGAAGTCATGGAAAGCAGGGCATTCGAGACGCGATGGGACAGCATACCCGGCGCACCCAAATACCCGATGCACTAAATGGTCAGGCTCGTACTGCCAGCGAGACCCAGAGAGCGTGGCCCCTGATCGGGCTGAGGTGCTCCCGCGTTTTCAAGCCAGCGATACCCAGAGGTCATCCCAGTCGGTGGGCAGGAAATTGCCCTCGCGCCGCAGCACTTGCTGGTGCTTGCGGTTGAGCACGAAGTGCGTGGGACGCCGCGAAATGGCGCCAAAACTGTCCTTGTGCCCCTCTGCGTTTCGCCAGGCAATGGGAAAACGCTGCTCGGCGGGTACCGAAACCTTGAGCAGCTCGATGTACTGCATGAAGTCAGCCGCCTTCTCGTCCATGTTCACGCCCAGCAGCACAAAGTCGCGCTGGCGATTGGCGGTGTAAAACTCGCGCATGAGGCGCAGCTCGTTGGTGCACAGAGCGCAGCCAGCGGTGAAAAAGCTCACCAGACACACCTTGCCCGCATAGTCCGTCAGCATGACCGGCTTGCCTTCGCTGTTGGTACCGGTCAGCGTGTGAAGAGGGCCCGGAGTCTGGGCCAGACCGGACGCCGGCGCGAGAGTGGCAAGGGCAGCTGCAGAGCAGGCGTGGAGAAATGCGCGTTTGTCCATGGTGTGACCCGGTGATGGAAGGCGTGAGAGAGAGCACCCAGGGCGCCTGGTGTGGCGCCCTCGTCTATCAAGGGGCCGTGGCCGCAGCGGCCGCCTGCTGGGCCATGGCCGCCATCACGTGTGCCACGGAGGCGGTGAGGCGCTTGGCATAGGGCACGTGCAGAAACTCATTGGGGCCGTGCGCGTTGCTCTTGGGGCCCAGCACGCCACACACCATCATCTGCGCGCTGGGGAAGCCTTCGCTGAGCATGTTCATGAGCGGAATGGTGCCGCCCTGGCCGATGTAGCCGCAGGGCGCGCCAAAGTGGGCCTGCGAGGCCTCGTTGAGCGCCTGCTCGAACCAGGGCGTGGTGGCCGGGGCGTTCCAGCCCGTGGCACCGCCACCGCTCTGGAAGGTGACCTTGGCCTGATAAGGCGCGTTGTCTTCGAGCAGCGACTTGAGTTGCTGCACGGCCTGCGCGGCGTCCACCAGCGGGGGCAAACGCAGGCTGAGCTTGAACGCGGTGTAGGGGCGCAGCACGTTGCCCGCGTCCTGCAGCGCCGGGAAGCCATCGGCACCAGTCACGCTCAGCGTGGGCTCCCAGGTGCGCTTGAGCAGCGCCTGCACCGGGTCGGTGGTGGTGGGTAGCGCAAACGTGGTGGAGCCGCCGCAGTCGTAGTGCGCCCAGGGGAAGCGCTTGTACACCTCTTCCCCCAGGATGGCCGCCGTGGCGCGGGCCTGGGCCATGCGGTCGGCGGGCACTTCGCAGTGGAAGCTCTGCGGCAGCAGCCGGCCGGAGGCGCTGTCTTCCAGGCGGTCGAGCACCTGGCGCATGATGCGGAACGACGAGGGCACCAGGCCCGAGGCATCGCCCGAGTGGATGCCCTCGGTCAGGATCTCGACCTTGAGCGTGCCGCTGGCCATGCCGCGCAGGCTGGTGGTGAGCCACAGCTGGTCGTAGTTGCCGGCGCCCGAGTCCAGGCACACGACCAACGCCACATTGCCCATGCGGGGCTTGAGCGCATCGATGTAGGGCAGCAGGTCGCGGGAGCCGCTTTCCTCGCAGGTTTCGATGAGGCCCACGATGCGCGGGTGCGGCACGTTCTGGCGCTTCAACTCTTGCACGGCAGCGATGCTGGCATACACCGCGTAGCCGTCATCGGCACCACCGCGGCCGTAGAGCTTGCCGTCTTCGTACTTGGGCGTCCAAGGGCCCAGGTCACTGCGCCAGCCGGAGAACTCGGGTTGCTTGTCCAGGTGGCCGTACATGAGCACGGTGTCGGTGGCATTGGGCTGGGTGGCGGCGATCTCGAAGAACAGCACGGGGGTGCGGCCTTCCAGGCGCACGATTTCGAGCGTCAGGCCCTCGACCTTTTGCGACTCCACCCAGGCAGCGGCATTGCGCACCACGGTGTCGAGCAGGCCCAGCTCGGCCCAGTCGGCCGCGAAGGTGGGGGACTTGGCAGGGATGGCGATGTAGTCGGTGAGCTGGCGAACAATGTCGCTGTCCCAGGCGTGGCTGACACGCTGCAGGGCCAGCTCAGGCTGCAGGACTTGGGAGGGCACGCGGGCGTTCATGGTGGGGCTCCTGAAGGCGGAAGGTGATCAATCCACCATTCCAACACAACCCCCCGCCGGGCGCCATCGATCAATACAGAGACTCTGGCAGGGTCTCGGGATTGGCCTGGGCCACCAGCTGGGCGCTGGGCCGGCGCAGCCCCGTGGCCACCTCGACCCGGTTGCGGCCGTTGTTCTTGGCCTGGTACAGCGCACGGTCGGCGGCAGCGATCAGCATGTCCCAGCTGTCGCCCGACTCCAGCCGCCCGCCGAACACGCCAATGCTCACCGTGACGGCAATGCCAGGGCCCGGCACGCCGTCGACAGGGCAGCGTGACTCCTCTGCCGCCTTGCACAGTTCGCGCGCCAGTTGTTCGGCCCCGGCCAGCCCGGTGTCGGGCAGCAGCACCAGGAACTCTTCACCCCCATAGCGGCCCACCAGGTCCTGCGCGCGCACGCGCTGGCGCAACACGTTGACCACGCTGCACAGCACGCGGTCGCCCGCAGGGTGACCGTACTGGTCGTTCACATCCTTGAAGTGGTCGATGTCCACCATCAGCAGCGCCATGGGCTCGCGCATGCGCTGTGCACGGGCCACGTCGCGGTCGAGCGCGGTGATGAGCGAGCGGCGGTTGGCCACGCCGGTGAGCGGGTCCAGCGCAGCCAGCACGCGGTTGTTTTCGTCGGCCCGGTCGCGCAGCATGAACACAAACCCCACCGAGCTGACGAGCACCACCGAGAAGGTCGCAAAAAAGGTCAGGGTCTGCAGCGCGCTGCTTTGCAGGATGCTGGTGGCCTCGGCGTGCGTGCTGACGGCCACCACGGCGCGCCCGCCCAGCACCACGGCTTCCACAGCCAGGCCGGCTACCAGCAGCCATTGGCCGCGCCCCACCGTCTCATGCCGGTGCGACACCGCCGCCAGCAGCGCCCACACGGCCTGCAGCCCGATGGACAGTCCCACAAAACTGACCCGCGCCGGAAAGTTGTCGATGAACACCGAGACAAAGACCAGCACCAGCAGCGGAGGCGCCAGCAGCAGCGGCCAGCGCACCGGGCGCCCCTGGAACTGGTAGACCGCCGAGATCAGGCCCACGAACACACTGGACAGCAGCAGATTGCCCACCACGATGGACAACACATCGGGGATCAGGCCGCGCAACATGATGAGCAGGTGGCCGATGGCATTGACCAGCAGGGCCGCAGCCCACAGGCCCAGGCCATCGCGCCGCCGTCCCCAGCCCACCACGGCCATGGAGGCCGCCATCATGAGGGAGCTGGCAATGATCATTGCCAGCATGGTGGGGACGTGGGCGGCCATAGATGCAGGGGGACGGTGGGGCGGGGAGGAATCAAGCCAGCATAAACCATGGGCGGCCGCCCGCATGCGGCCGCAGGCTCCCTCCCCCCCTTATGTCAGCCCCCTATTGCAGCTGGGCGGGCGCCCGGGCGCCGCTGCCGGGCGCATGCTGCCCCTCGCCATCGCCGGTTTGCGCCATGGGCGCGGCCAGGGCCGTGCGCTGGGCGTAGCCCAGGCCGCCTTGGCTCGCCGTGCCATCACCACGCGAGAGCTTGAACACCTGCACCGCGCCCGCCAGCCGGGTGGCCTGCTCGCGCAGGCTCTGGGCTGCGGCGGCCGATTGCTCCACCAGCGCGGCGTTCTGCTGCGTCATCTGGTCGAGCTGGTTGACGGCGGTGTTGACCTGGCCAATGCCGTCGGACTGCTCACTGGAGGCGGCCGTGATCTCGCCAATGATGTCGCCCACGCGTTGGACCGAGCCCACGATCTCGTCCATCGTGCTGCCCGCGTTCTTCACCAGGCGCGCGCCAGACTCCACCCGCTCCACCGACGCGCCGATGAGCGCCTTGATCTCGCGCGCGGCCTCGGCACTGCGCCCGGCGAGGTTGCGCACCTCGCTGGCCACCACGGCAAAGCCCCGGCCCTGCTCGCCCGCGCGGGCAGCTTCCACCGCGGCGTTCAGCGCGAGGATGTTGGTCTGGAACGCAATCGAATCGATCACGCCGATGATGTCGGCGATCTTGCGCGAGCTCTGGTTGATGTCGCCCATGGTGGTGACCACCTCGCCCACCACCTGGCCGCCGCGTGCGGCCACTTCGGCAGCGGTGCTGGCCAGCTGGTTGGCCTGGCGTGCGGCGTCGGCCGACTGGCGCACGGTGGAGGTCAGGTGCTCCATGCTCTGTGCGGTCTGCGCCAGGCTGCTGGCTGTGGCCTCGGTGCGGGCCGACAGGTCCTGGTTGCCGCTGGCGATCTCGGCGCTGGCGGTGGTGATGCTGTCCACGGCATTGCGCACTTGCTGCAGCATCTGCGTGTAGCGCTGGCGCATGCCCTCCACCTCCTGCACCAGCGCACCGATCTCGTCGCGCCGGGTGGTGTGGAAGGCCTCGGTCAGGTCGCCCTGCGCGACCAGCGTGATGGCCTGGGTCAGGTCCTGCAGCGGGCGGCTCACGCCCCGGCGCAGCATGACGAACAGGCCGATGGCCAGCAGCACAACGGCCACGGCCATCAGACCCCACACGGCGAGCGTGACGCGCCGCTGGCTGGCCATGGCCTCACCGTCTGCCACCTCGGCCACCACCCACCAGCCGCCGCTGGTCTTGCGCACCAGCGCCCAGGGGTTCTCAGCGCCGGTGCCCAGCACGTCGGCCGCTTCGCGCACAAAGCCGTCCTGCGATGCAGCCAGCGCTTCAAAGAAGGGGCGCGCCTGCGGATAGGCCTCCAGCACGCGCTTGCCGCGTGCCGTGGGGTGGTACACGAACAAGGCCTGGTCGAGCGAGGTGCCGGGGTTGATCACGTAGGTACCGCCATGCTCGAAAAACTTCGTCTGCGCCACCTGCTTTTGCAGCATGGCATGGAAGACGCTGATGTCGTTGCCGATGAACAGCAGTGCAATGACCTTGCCCGAGGCGTCCTTGGCGGGCAGGTAGTGGCCCATGAAGGGCTTGCCGTTCACCACCGTGACGCCGGTGTAGGGCTCGCCCTTGGCCACCGTGGCGTAGGCCGGGTCGGTGCGGCCGAGCGGCGTGCCCATCTGGCGCTCGCCCTTGTCGTTCTTGACCGAGGTGGTGATGCGCACGAAGTCATCGCCCTTCTTGGCGAACACGGTGGCAATGCCGCCCGTCTCGCTGGCGAATTTATCGACCGAGCCATAGTCTTCGTTGACCAGCGCGCCGTAGCTGCGCAGCTCGCCCGAGGCTTCGTCGAGCTGCATGGCGGCCTCGAAGTAGCGCTGGAAGCCCTTCATGGTCAGCTGCACCAGCTCGCGGTTGGTGTTGTCGGCCGCGTCCAGCGATTGCGCCACGCTCTGCGCCGTGTCGCCCACGCTGGCCACTACCTGGGCGCGGGTGCTGCGTTCGGTCAGCACGGCAATCGCCAGCCCCACCAGCACCAGCACCAGGGCCACCAGCGCAATGGCGGTCAACGTGACCTGGCGCGCGACCGATCGGTTGTTGGCAAGGGATGCTGCCATGGGGGATGTCTCCTGCTAGTGAACGCGAATGCACAAAGCCGGCTGGGCCGGTCTGCTCTGAATCTACGGCCAGAGTCTTGTTACATTTATTCACGCATTCCCTTACGCAATTGTGCGGACTGGAGGCCCGGGGCGATTGCGCTTAGGGGCGGGGTTCAGCGCCCTGCAGAAGCTGTCAGCGCCCGGTCCCGCCACGCCAGACCGGCCGAGGTATCAGCCGCCGGGCGGTATTCGCAACCCACCCAGCCCTTGTAGCCCAGGGCGTCGATGGTGTCGAACAGGAACGGGTAGTGCAGCTCGCCCCGGTCGGGCTCGTTGCGCGCGGGCACGCCTGCCACCTGGATGTGGGCCACGCGGCCCGTGGGCAGGTAGCGTTGCAGCTTGCCGTGGAGGTCGCCTTCCACCAGCTGGCAGTGGTACAGGTCCATCAGCACCTTCAGGTGCGGCACCTGGGCCGCATCGAGCAGTTCGTGCGCGTGGTCCTGCCGGTTCAGGAAGTAACGCGGCACGTCGCGCAGGTTGGTGGGTTCGATGAGGATGTCGCACCCTGCGCGCCCCGCCTGGTCTGCCGCCCAGCGCAGGTTGCCCACACACAGGGCCTTGAGCGACTCACGCTCCACGTCCGGTGGCACGGTGCCGCACAGCACGTGGATGGAGGGGCAGCGCAGCCTTTCGGCATACCGCAAGGCCTCCAGCACCCCGGCGCGAAACTCTGTCTCCCGCCCCGGCTGTGCGGCCAGACCGCGCGCGCCCCGCTCCCAGGCGCAGGCCATGTCGGCGCGGTCGGCACCGGCCGCCGGGGCGTTGAGCAGCGCCAGCTGCAGACCGTTGTTCTGCAGCCGGGCAGCGATCTCGCCAGGGTCGAACGCGTAAGGGAAGTGCAGCTCCACCGCCCGAAATCCGTCGCGTGCCGCAGCGGCAAAGCGGTCGAGCAGCGGCAGCTCGGAGTACATCAGGCTCAGGTTGGCGCAAAACTGGGGCATGGGCGGTGCGGCGGGTGCCGCAGCAAACAAAACCCTGCCAGCTTATCGCGCCACGGCCCACAGGCAGGCCTGTGAGATCCCCCAGAGGCAGAAAACAGGCCTTATGGGCCGATAGTGCTAGTGGAATCTGCTTCTTTAGCTACATTATTCATAGCAATCAGATCCCATGCGCTGGCAAGACGGGGTGGCCACGCACACCCTCGGCGGGCGCGTCGCGGGCCCCGTGGTCCGACTATTGGGCCTTCGCGCTGAACGCCTGCACGGCGGCACGGCCCACTGCCGAGTCGTCGGTGAAGAAACCGTCGATGCCCGCACGCAGGTAGGCCGTGATCTCGGCCACGCTGTCGCCGCGCACGATGCCGTCGGTGGCGGGTGCCTTTTTCAGACCGGCAGGCAGGAAGGCATTTTCAGGCCGCAGCGTCCAGATGTGCACGGCCAGCCCGGCAGCGTGGGCCTGCGCGACCAGCGGCGTGGGCTCGCCGGGCACACCGTCCTTCACAGGCACTACCAGGGTCTTGTAGGGGCCGACGGCGTTGGCGTAAGTGGCCACCTGCTTCAGGCCCTCGGGCGTGATCAGATCGGCATAGCCGCGCGTGTTGGCCGCGCCCTGGGCCACAAAGTCGTACGGCCGTCCCGAGGGTGCCACCAGCTGCACCAGGCGCACCGTGCTGAGCTTGCGGATGGCCTGCAGGTTGGCCACCTCGAAGGACTGCACGAACACGGGCGCGTCCTTGTGGTTCCAGCCATTCTTTTCCAGCACCGCCAGGAGCGGCGCTTCCAGCGGCTGGCCGATGGACTGGAAGTAAGTGGGATGCTTGGTCTCGGGGTAGATGCCGATGGTGCGGCCGGTCTTGGCCGTGGCGGCCTTGGCCAGGTCGATCACCTCCTGCAAGGTGGGCACCTCGAACTGGCCGTTGTAGGCTACGTTGGCCGGGCGCTGCGCAGGAATGCGCTCGCGGGCGCGCAGGGTTTTCAGCTCGGCCAGCGTGAAGTCCTCGGTGAACCAGCCGGTGATGGCCTGGCCGTCGATGGTCTTGGTGGTTTTGCGTCCCACGAACTCGGGGCGGTCCACCACGTCGGTGGTGGCTTCCTTCACGGAGCCGTCGGCGTTCAGGATGGCAATCGCGTTCTCGTGCCGGGCCACCAGCACGCCGTCCTTGGTGATCACCAGATCGGGCTCGATGATGTCGGCGCCGTCGTCAATGGCTTTCTGGTACGCGGCCAGCGTGTGCTCGGGCCGCACGGCGGAGGCGCCCCGGTGGGCAATCACGGTGGGGGTGGGCGGCCAGGCCTGCTGGGCCACGGCGCCCAGCGCCCAGGTGGTGAGCAGCGCAGCAGCGGTCACGGCGCGCAGTGCAATGCGTTTCATGCGGGTCTCCTACAAACGGAGACCGCACCTTAGCCGATGCGGTTGACAGCGGTGTGTCGCGAGGAGGCCTAGGCGTGTTCGAAGAGAAAAACGGCTGTGCCCGCGCGCGCATTCGGCAGCCAGCGCACCTCTTCCCCATCCTGCAGCCCGAAGGCGTCGAGGATGCGCAGGCTGTTCTTGGTCGCCAGCACCTCAAAGTCCTTGTAGGTGCCCACGCGGATGTTGGGCGTGTCGTACCACTGGTAGGGCAGGCGCCGCGTCACGGGCATGCGCCCGCGCAGGATCGACAGGCGATTGGGCCAGTGCGCAAAGTTGGGGAACGCCACCACGCCGGTGCGGCCCACGCGCGCTGTCTCGCGCAGCATGGTTTCGGCATTGCGCAGGTGCTGCAGCGTGTCGATCTGCAGCACCACGTCAAAGCTGTTGTCGTCAAACATGGCAAGCCCCTCGTCGAGGTTGAGCTGGATCACATCCACCCCGCGCTGCACGCAGGCCAACACGTTGGCGTCATCGATCTCCACACCATAGCCGCTGCAGCCGCGCTCGCGCTGCAGGTAGTCGAGCATGGCGCCGTTGCCGCAGCCCAGGTCGAGCACGCGCGAGCCGGGGGGCACCAGGCGCGCCAGGGCTTGCATTGCCGCTTTTTCGGTCATGGTTGCAACTCCTTGGCAATGCTATCGAAGTAAGAGCGCATCACGCCCATGTAGCGAGCGTCATCAAGCAAAAATGCATCGTGCCCATGGGGCGCATCGATCTCGGCGTAGCTCACGCTGCGGCGGTTGTCGAGCAGGGCCTTGACGATCTCGCGGCTGCGCCTGGGCGAAAAACGCCAGTCGGTGGTGAAGCTCACGAGCAGGAATCTGGCCTGCGCCCGCGCCAGCGCGCGCGTGAGGTTGTCGGCATGCGCGCGGGCGGGGTCGAAGTAGTCGAGCGCCCGGGTGATCAGCAGGTAGGTGTTGGCGTCGAAGTAGTCGCTGAACTTGTCGCCCTGGTAGCGCAGGTAGCTTTCGATCTGAAATTCGATGTCCTGCGTGCTGTATTTCAGGTCGATGCCTTCGCGCAGCTGGCGCCCGAACTTCTCGTTCATCACATCGTCGCTGAGGTACGTGATGTGGCCGATCATGCGGGCGATGCGCAGGCCGCGTTTGGGGATCACGCCATGGCGGTAGAAATGGCCGCCGTGAAAGTCCGGGTCGGTCACGATGGCGCGGCGCGCCACCTCATTGAAGGCGATGTTCTCGGCCGTGAGGTTGGGCGCGCTGGCCACCACCACGGCGTGGCGCATGCGCTCGGGGTATTGCAGCGTCCAGCTCAGCGCCTGCATGCCGCCCAGGCTGCCGCCCAGCACGGCGGCCAGTTGCTGGATGCCCAGGCGGTCCAGCAGTCGGGCCTGGGCGTTGACCCAGTCTTCCACCGTGACCACGGGGAAGTCCGCGCCATAGACCTCGCCCGTATCGGGGTGGTTGTGCATAGGGCCGGTGGAGCCGAAGCACGAGCCCAGGTTGTTCACACCGATGACGAAGAAGCGGTCGGTGTCCACGGGCTTGCCCGGGCCGATCATGTTGTCCCACCAGCCCTCGCTCTTGTCCTGCCCGGCATACACGCCCGCCACGTGGTGCGAGGCGTTGAGGGCGTGGCACACGAGCACGGCGTTGGAGCGGTCGGCATTGAGCGTGCCGTAGGTCTCGAAGGCCAGGTGGTAGTCGCGGATCGACGCGCCGCTTTGCAGCGGCAGCGCATCCGGGAAGTGCATGGACTGGGGTGTGGCGATGAACGACATAGTTGGAACTGGTAAGCCCTCACGTTCCACCGCTTGCGCACGCTGCAGGTCCCTGGGGAGCCGCTTTTGCCAAAGGCATGCCTTCGGCAAAAAAATACCCGGCGTCGCTAAAAACGAGGCCGGGCAGGTGTGTCGGACGGGTCTTTAGCAGAATTTATAAAGCGCCCGCAAGCTGTGGCAAATCGGCGCGTTCGGCAAATATACCAAAGCAGCGTCGCCTCGCCCAGCCCGTTGCATCGATCAGATCAACCCGCCGACGAAAAAATCGCCAGCAGCCCCAGCACCAGGAAGATGACGGCTGACACCAGGTGCACCGCGCGAATGGGCACCTTGCGCGTGATGCGCTCGCCCAGCCAGACCACCGGCGCATTGGCCAGCATCATGCCCAGCGTGGTGCCCGCCACCACCCACAGGTAGGCGTTGTATTTGGCGGCCAGCATGACGGTGGCGATCTGGGTCTTGTCGCCCATCTCGGCCAGGAAGAACGCGACCACCGTGGTGCCAAACACGCCCCAGCGCGGGGAGCCGTCGGCTTCGCCTTCGTCCAGCTTGTCGGGGATCAGCATCCAGATCGCCATGGCGATGAACGAGGCACCCAGGATCCAGCGCAATACCTGTGGGCCGAGGAAGGTGGTCACCCACGCACCGACCGCGCCGGCCAGGCCGTGGTTCACCAGGGTCGCGACCAGGATGCCCAGCACGATGGGCCAGGGTTTGCGAAAACGCGCTGCCAGCACCAGCGCGAGCAGCTGCGTCTTGTCGCCCATCTCGGCGAGCGCGACGATGGCGGTGGAAATGAAGAAGGCTTCCATGGGGGAGGGGGTCCTATCCGGCCGGATGGGTGGAAAACGCATTGACTGCACCCCGACTCCGGCCATGTGGATCGGTTTGCAGTCAATGGTCTCGCCCAGCTCAAAAGCCGCATACGCCATAGGTTTCAAAGAACCCAAGTGTGTTGACGCATGCCCCCGACGCATTGCGCGGCCGGGCGGGCTACTCCCCAAAGACTGGCGGATTCTACCTTATGGTTTGCCCGGAAATTCACCGAAAAACCACGCCAACCCAGCGTTTTGAGCCCATCTACCCAGAAATAAAACCCCACGGGCCCCATAAAGTGATTAATAATGGATTCGCTCTTCTGCTCGCAGAGGGGCAGTTAGCTTAGCGGTGAATGGTCAGTTTCGCGTCTTTGAAGTCGTCACAGGTTTGTTGATTGCGTCGGGCTCCATCGCGTTTTTGTGTTTTTTCAGGAGTCCTTCATGGGCAACAAACTTTACGTGGGCAACCTGCCCTACTCTTTCCGCGACGAAGATCTGCAACAGACCTTCAGCCAGTACGGCTCGGTTGGCAGCGCCAAGGTCATGATGGAACGTGACACCGGCCGCTCCAAGGGTTTCGGTTTTGTCGAAATGGGCAGCGATGCTGAAGCCCAAGCCGCCATCCAAGGCGTGCATGGTCAAAACTTCGGTGGCCGTGACCTCGTGGTCAACGAAGCCCGTCCTATGGAGCCCCGCGCTCCCCGTAGCGGTGGCTTCGGTGGTGGCAATGGCGGCGGCGGTTACGGCGGTGGCCGTAGCGGCGGCGGCTACGGTGGTGGCGGCGGTGGCGGTTACGGCGGTGGCCGTAGCAGCTACTAAAAAGTCCTTATCGGCAGTCCTCAGGGTCTGCCGACGGCAAAGAAAGGAGCCTTCGGGCTCCTTTTTGCGTTCTGGCGCGGCATGTGCACCACAGCGTACAAAGCCCCTTGCTTTTTCCGCAAAAGTGTGGCGCATAATGGTCTGGCGGGTTTGGCCCGCATTTCAAGTTTGCGGTGATCCGTCAGTTTCGCGCTGAGAGCGTCATTGAGATTAGCTGGCTGCGTTTTGGGGACTCCATCGCTTTATCCATGTGTTTTTGAGGAGTCCCTCGATGGGCAACAAACTGTACGTCGGCAACCTGCCTTACTCGGTGCGCGACGGTGATCTGGAACAGGCCTTTGGCCAGTTCGGTGCCGTGACCAGCGCCAAGGTCATGATGGAGCGCGACACGGGTCGCTCTAAGGGCTTTGGCTTTGTGGAGATGGGCAGCGACGCAGAAGCCCAGGCCGCCATCAACGGCATGAACGGCCAGCCACTGGGTGGCCGCAGCATCGTGGTCAACGAAGCCCGTCCCATGGAACCGCGCCCACCCCGCAGCGGTGGTTTTGGCGGCGGTGGTGGCGGCTACGGCGGCGGTGGCCGCAGCGGTGGTGGTGGCGGATATGGCGGCGGCCGTGAAGGCGGCGGTGGCTACGGTGGTGGCCGCGAGGGCGGCGGCGGTGGTGGTTACGGCGGTGGCCGGGAGGGCGGTGGCGGGGGCTACGGCGGCGGTGGCCGCAGCGAAGGTGGTTTCCGCAGCCCGTACGGTTCGGGCTCGCGCAACGGTGGTGGCGGCGGCCGCAATGGCGGCGGTGGTGGCTACGGTGGCGGCGGCAACGGCGGCTACTGAACCCCACGGTTCTTTCTGTCAGAAGGCCCCTTCGGGGGCTTTTTTCATGGGCAGCCGGATTTCGAGGGAGTAGTTGGTCGCCCCCTCCGCCTTAGGCGCCAAGCGTGGCGCCGCCCTTACTGCATTTCAGTCTGACGGCGCTTGCGCGGGCGGCCCGCCAGCACCTTGTCGAACAGGGGGTTGGGCAGCATGCGCAGCAGCTTGGCGACCACGCCCATTTGCCAGGGGATGACCCGGTAGCTCACGCCTGCCTGAATGGTGCGGAACGCCCGGTCGGCAAAATCGGCGGGCTGCATCAAAAACGGCATGCTGTAGCGGTTCTGTTGCGTGAGGGGGGTATCGATATAGCCCGGCGACACCGTCACCACGCGCACGCCGTGGGGACGCAACTCACCCCGTAGGCTTTCGCAGTAGCTGATGACGGCCGCCTTGCTGGCGCAATAGGCGCCATGGCCGGGCAGGCCCCGGATGCCGGCCACACTGCCAATGCCCACCAGGGTGCCGCTGCCGCGCTGCACCATGGCGTCCACAAACGGCTGGAACGTGGCCGCCATGCCGATGTTGTTGGTGGCAAAGGTGCGAGCCATGACCTCGATATCGCTCAGCACGGCTGTGTCCATGCCCACGCTGATGCCTGCGTTGGCAATCACCACATCCGGCACCCCCTGGCGCGCAATGCAGTCACGCCCCGCAGCCACGATGCTGTCAGTCACCGACACATCAGCACTATAAATTTCATAGCTATCAGGGCTTATACCTTGAGCACTTGCCCATGTTTTGACCTCGGAAGTGCGCCGCGCCACCAGTGCCAGGCGGTACCCTGCGCGGTGGTAGCGGTGGGCCAAGGCCTGGCCAATGCCGCTGGAGGCGCCGGTGATGAAGACAAGGGGAGTGGTCATGTACGTTCCGGCAGTGGGCGACAAGGCAGGGATGGGACTACCGAGTGGTGCCCGGCAGGATCATGCCGCGCACCCGCCCGCGCAGTTGCAGCACTTGGTCGAGGTTGTCGTAATCCATGCCGTCGGCGGTGAACCGGTCGTTGCCGCGTGTGAGCGTGACGGGCTGGTCAGAGCGCACCCGCTCGGTGTTGGTGAACGCATGCAGAAACTCCCCCCGGAACTCCATGCGGGGCTGCGCCGCTGCCCCGGGCTTGGCGGGCAAGGGTTCGCGCGTGACGATGGCATTGCCGAACAACTGCACCTCCGACCCGTCGGCGTTGCTCAGGGCCCGGTTGGCGGTAGCTACAGTGACGCGGCCATCGAGGCTGACCGAGCGCATGCGGACCTGGTCGATCTCCAGCGTGTCGGTGTCGGGGTAGTGGCGCGCCTCATCGCCCTGCACCTCGCTCTGCAGGCGGCCCGTGGCGTCGAACGTCTTCACCGAGAAGGACTTCATGAAATAGTCTGGCTGATGCTGCACGGGCCGGTCGATGGCGGGCAACTGCGGCATGGGCGCGTTGCGCACCAGCCACCAGGTGCCCAGGGCCAGCAGGCCCATCAGCACCACGGGCAGGTAGATCGAGAGCTGGTCCCAGCCCTGGCGGATCACGCGGATCATGCGGTGTAGTCCGCCAGCAGCGCCGCATAGCGGCCCGTGGCCACGAGCAGCAGGTCGCACAGCTCACGCGCCGCACCGTCGCCCCCGCGCGCCTGGGTGACGAAATGGGCCGCATGGCGCACCTCGGTCTGGGCGTTGGCGGGCGCACACGCGAAGGCGCTGCGGCGCATCACAGGCAGGTCGGGCCAGTCGTCGCCCATGGCAGCGGCCTGCGCCCAGGTCAGGCCCAAGGTGGCAAGGATTTGTTCGGCGGCGGGGCGCTTGTCTTCGGTGCCGAACACCGCGTGCTCTACGCCCAGGGCCTTCAGGCGCACGCGCAGCGGGGCAGAGTCACGGCCGGTGATCACAGCGGGGGTGATGCCCGCCTTTTGCAGCAGCTTGAGACCATGCCCGTCCAGGGTGTTGAAGCGCTTGATCGTCTCGCCCGCTTCGCTGAAGTACAGGCCGCCGTCGGTCAGCACGCCGTCCACGTCGAAGAAGGCCACGCGCACACCCTGAGCGCGCAGCAGCAGCTCCGGGTCGATCTGCAGGGCGGGAGAGGGAAAGGTCTGCGGGGACAGCGCCATCGTCAGATCACCTTCGCACGCATCAGGTCGCCGATGTGGACCACGCCCACCAGGGCACCCGCAGCGTCCACCGCCAGCACGCTGGTGATGGCGTGGGCCTCCATCATTTCGGCGGCATCCACGGCCAGCGCGTCGGGGGCAATGCGGCGCGGGTTGGCATGCATGACCTGGGCGGCGGTGGTGGACCGCAGTTCTGCCCCGGCCTCGATGCGGCGGCGCAGGTCGCCGTCGGTGAAGATGCCCAGCACCTGCCCGGCGGCATCGACGATGGCCGAGGCGCCCAGGCCTTTGGCGCTCATCTCGCGCATGAGGTCGCTGAACGAGGCATCGGGGGCCACACGCGGCACTTCGGTGCCCGAACGCATCACGTCGCTCACATGGGTGAGCAGCTTGCGTCCCAGCGCACCGCCAGGGTGCGAGCGGGCAAAGTCTTCAGGGCGAAAGCCCCGGGCGTCCAGCAGGGCCACGGCCAGCGCGTCGCCCATGGCCAGCTGGGCCGTGGTGCTGGCGGTGGGGGCCAGGTTCAACGGGCAGGCTTCGCGCGCCACGCTGCAGTCGAGCACCAGGTCGGCATAACGCGCCAGGGTGGACTGCAGGCCGCCCGTCATGGCGATCATGGGCGCGCCCAGGCGCCGCAGCACCGGCAGGATGGCTGTGAGTTCGCCGCTTTCGCCGCTGTTGGAGATGGCCAGCACCAGGTCGTCGCCGGTGACCATGCCCAGGTCGCCATGGCTGGCTTCGGCGGGGTGCACAAAAAACGCGGGGGTGCCGGTGGAGGCCAGGGTGGCGGCGATCTTGCGGCCCACGTGGCCGCTTTTGCCCATGCCCATCACCACCACGCGGCCCCGGGCCTGCAGCACCATCTGCACCGCCTGGGCAAACACGCCATCCACGCGGGCCGCGAGGCCGTTCAGGGCTTCCGCCTCGATGTGGAAGGTCTCGCGGGCCAGGCGCAGGGCCTGATCAGCATCGAAAGGGGGCAGCGCGGCGGGGGCGGGAGTCATGCACGGATTCTATCGACCGGGCATGCGGGCCGGGCCGCCGCGTCGGCCAAGTCCACTGGCATGGTCCGTGCATCCGGGCAGCAAAGCCTTTGCCCGGCCCACGAGGCTGCAAGACTTGCGCGCACTGGGATGCAGCAATCGCCTGCAGTCCGAGCCAGTGGCTTGATTGAATCCTGTGTTACACAAGTCAAGCCTCGGATAGCATCGAACCCATGTCCTCTCTCGCCCTCACACTGCTTTACCTGCTGGCCGCGGTGCTGGGCGTGGTGGCATGCCGCAGCCTCAAGCTGCCGCCCATGCTGGGCTACCTGGCCGCCGGGGTGCTCATTGGGCCGCATGCGCTGGCGCTGGCGCAGAACTCCGAAGGCGTGCGCCACCTGGGCGAGTTTGGGGTGGTGTTCCTGATGTTTGCCATCGGGCTGGAATTCAGCCTGCCCAAGCTGCGCGCCATGCGCAAGCAGGTGTTTGGCCTGGGGCTGATGCAGGTGGTGCTGACGATGGCCGTCGTGTCCGGACTGGCGCTGGTGCTGTCGCGCTGGGTGGGCGGGGTATGGGACATGGGCTGGCAGACGGCGCTGGCGCTGTCGGGCGTGATGGCCATGAGCAGCACGGCCATCGTGGTCAAGCTCATGGCCGAACGGGCCGAGCTGGAGAGCGAACACGGCCGGCGCGTGATGGGCATCCTGCTGTTCCAGGACCTGGCCGTGGTGCCGCTGCTGGTGCTGATTCCGGCGCTGGGGTCGTCGCCGGACCAGCTGCTCACCTCACTGGGTTGGGCGCTGATCAAGGCCACGGTGCTGGTGGGCCTGCTTCTCACCGGCGGGCAGCGGCTGATGCGCTGGTGGCTCACGCTGGTCGCGCGGCGCAAGAGCGACGAACTGTTCATGCTGAACCTGCTGCTGATCACGCTGGGCCTGGCTTGGCTGACCGAGCTGGCGGGCCTGAGCCTGGCACTGGGCGCCTTCATTGCGGGCGTGCTGGTGTCCGAGACCGAATACCGCCACCAGGTGGGCACGGACATCCGGCCCTTTCACGATGTGCTGCTGGGCCTGTTCTTCATCACCATCGGGATGATGCTGGACTGGCACATCCTGGTGGACCGCTGGGCACTGGTGCTGATGCTGCTCACGGTGCCCCTGGTGCTCAAGCTGGGGATCATCCTGGTGCTGGCGCGCGGCATGGGTGCGACCACCGGTGTGGCGCTGCGCACCGGGCTGTACCTGGCGCAGGCGGGCGAGTTCGGCTTTGTGCTGCTGTCGCTCACGCAAAGCAACGGGCTGGTGCAACCGGCGCTGATGAACCCCATCCTCGCGGCCATGGTGCTCTCGATGCTCGCCACGCCCTTCCTCATCATGTACAGCAACCGCATCGTGATGAAGCTGGTGGCCAGCGACTGGCTGCAGCAGTCGCTGCAGATGACGACCATCGCGCGCAAGTCCATCAACACCAGCAAGCATGTGATCATCTGCGGCTACGGCCGCTGCGGACAGAACCTGGCGCGCATGCTGGAGCACGAGGGCGTCCCGTACATGGCGCTGGACCTGGACCCGGACCGTGTGCGCCAGGCCGCGGCAGCGGGCGACTCGGTGGTGTATGGCGACGCCACGCGCCTGCAGGCGCTGATGGCGGCCGGCCTGGTGCGCGCCAGCGCTGTGGCCGTGACCTATATCGACGTACCCGCCGCGCTGAAGGTGCTGGCCAATGCCCGGTCGCACGCGCCGCAGGTGCCGGTGGTGGTGCGCACGCAGGACGATCTGTACCTGGACAAGCTGCAGGAGGCGGGCGCGACCGAGGTGGTGCCCGAGGCCATCGAGGGCTCGCTCATGCTCGCCAGCCACGCCCTGGCCCTGGTGGGCGTGCCCATGCGCCGCGTGCTGCGCCTGGTGCAGGACCAGCGCGACGCGCGCTACAACTTGCTGCGCGGCTACTTCCACGGCGCCGATGACGACACGGTGAACGAGCGCGACCAGGAGCGCCTGTCTACCATCAACCTGCCCCCGGGCTCCACCGCGCTGGGCCGTAGCCTGGGCCAGCTGGCGCTGCCGGCCATGGGCGTGCGCGTGGTCAACCTGCGGCGCGGCAATGGCCATGTGAGCGCGACGGTGGACGAGGCCCTGCTGGCCGAAGGCGACACGCTGGTGCTGTCGGGCCACCCGGCTGCGCTGGCGCTGGCGGAAGACAAGCTGCTGAAAGGCTGACCGGCCTGGGGCACGCCGCTGGTAACTCAACGGGTGGTCGGGCCCAAAATTTGAATGAAATGTGCCTGTAGCGCCAGTGCAATATGCGCTATCAGCTACATATTTAATAGCAAACTACAGCAACTCCGCAGGCCCAGGCCGCCCGAACAAGTAGCCCTGGAACTGGCGGCAGCCGTTGCGCAGCAAGAACGCGCGCTGCCCTTCGGTCTCCACCCCCTCGGCCACCACGTCCAGGCCCAGGCTGCGGGCCAGCGTGATGATGGTGCAGGCGATGGTGGCGTCGTTGGGGTCGGTGAGCACGTCGCGCACAAAGCTCTGGTCGATCTTGAGCTGGTCCAGCGGCAGACGCTTGAGGTAGCTGAGCGATGAGTAGCCGGTGCCAAAGTCGTCGAGCGAAAAGCCCACCCCCAGCGTGCGCAGCGCCTGCATCTTGAGGATGCTGTCCTCCACGTCGTGCAGCAGCAGGCTTTCGGTCAGTTCGAGCTTGAGCAGGCGCGGGTTGGCGGCCGAATCGCGCAGCGCGGCCAGCACCTGCTCCACAAAATCGGGCTGGCGGAACTCCTGCGCACTCACGTTGACGGCCAGCGTCCACGCAGCCGTCGCTGGGGCGATGGCCCACTGGGCCAGCTGTCGGCAGGCCAGGGCCAACACCTGGCGGCCCAGGGGCAGGATGAGCCCGGTCTGCTCGGCCAGCGGGATGAAATCGGCGGGCGAGACCATGCCGCGCTGCGGGTGTTGCCAGCGCACCAGCGCCTCGGCCCCCAGCAGGTGGCCGGTGGCGTCCACCACCGGCTGGTAGTGCAGCAAAAATTCGTTGCGCGCCAACCCCAAGCGGATGTCCCCCTCCAGCGCTGAGCGCGCCGATGCGGCGGCCTGCATGGCGGGGTCGAAAAAGCACAGGGTATTGCGCCCCTGCGCCTTGGCCTGGTACATGGCCAGATCGGCGCGCTTGAGCAGCTCCTGCACGGGCTGCTGCGCGTCCTGGAACAACGCAATGCCGATGCTGGGGGTGCTGTGCATGTCGCAGCCGTCCACCACATAGGGCTGGTTCAGCGCCACCAGCACCTTCTGGGCCACGGCCTCGGCCTCGGCGGCGGCTTCAACCTCCTGGCCGTGCAGGCCCTGCACCACGACCACAAACTCATCGCCACCCAGCCGCGCCACGGTGTCGGTGGCCCGCACGCAGGCCCCGATACGTGCGGCCACCTGCACCAGCAAGCGGTCGCCCCACTCGTGGCCCATGGTGTCGTTGATGCCCTTGAAATTGTCCAGGTCGAGGAACAGCAGCGCGCCGTGGCGGCCCTCGCGCTGGGTGGTGGCCACCGCACGCTCCAGCCGGTCCATGAGCAGGCGGCGGTTGGGCAGGCCGGTGAGTTCGTCGTAGAACGCCAGGCGCTGGATCTCGGCCTCGGCCAGCTTGCGCTCGGTGATGTCGCGCGCCACGCCCCGGTAGCCGGTAAAGCGCCCCTCTTCGTCAAAGATGGGCTCGCCGCTGATCGACACCCACACGGGTTTGCCATCCTGGGACAGGCGCTGCATCTCGAAGTCGTGAAAGACCTGGTGCGCCTCCAGCTGCTCGCGGTGCGCGCGCCATTGCCCTTCCGTGGCGAAGGTGTCAGGCAGCTCCCAGCGGGTCAGGCCATAGTGCATGTCATCCGGCACGCCCTCGGTGTGGTACGGGTTGCCGTCCAGCCGCACAAAGCGGAACTGGTCGTCCTGCTCCCAGTACCAGTCGGACGACAGGTCCGTCAGGCTGCGCCAGCGCGCCTCGCTCTGGCGCAAGGCCTCCAGCGTGCTCAGGTAGTCGGTGACATCGGTGAAGGTGCGCACGCGCCCGCCGGGCTCCAGGGCACGGGTGCGCACCTCGATGTAGCGGCCCTTGGGCGTGCGCCGCACATAGCTGTCAGGCAAAGGCAACTGGTTGCCGTGGGCCGCGTACTCCGAGGCCACATATTTGCGCGCCATGGGCTCGATGAGCTGGAAATTGGGACCGAAGTCGCCCCGCTCAGTCTGAAAGCGCACCACCTCTTCCACCAGGGGCTGCGTGGCCAGCAGGCTCTCGGGCAGGTCCAGCAGCTCCAGGTAGCGCTGGTTGTAGACGCGGATGCGCCCCTCGGCGTCGACGTTGGTGATGCCCTGGGAGATGTTGGCCAGCGTGCCTTCGAGGGCACCGGTCTTCTCGGCCAGCAGCGCGCTGGTGCGGGCCAGTTCGGCCTCCACATGGCTGCGGGCCAGCGCGGCGCGGCGGGCGGTCTCCAACTGGCCGATCGTGCTCAGCAAGGGCTGCAGAAACTGCACATCGGCATGGGTGTAGCCGCCGCTGCGGTTGGCCAGGCCCACCATGGCCACCAGCTCGCCCGCCGCGTGAATGGGCAAGCCCAGGTAGGTGTGCAGCGTGGGGTGACCAGGCGGCGTGCCCGCGCTGCGCGGGTCGTGGCTGGCCTCGTTGCTGAGGACTGGCTCGCCCGTCACCAGCGCAGCGCCCACCAGCGAGTGCAGGTTGTCGAACACCATGCCGTCCTCGGCATGCTCGGCGTAGCGCTGGCGCGAGGCCTCGTCCCAGCTGATGTCGGTCATCGCGTGCACCCGCAGATAGGGGTGCCCATCGTCGGCGCGCTGCACCTGGCCCACCAGGCCGAACGCGCTCTGGGTCAGGGTCATCAGCTCGCTCAGCAGCACCTCGAACGCTGCACGGGGGCCTGAGCTGGCTATGAACATGCCCTGGGCGCGCGAGATGGCCTGCAGCAGCCGGTGCTGGCGCGCGAGCATGGCCTCGGCCGCGCGGCGGGCGCGCGCGCTGGAGCTGCGCTCGAGCACCGCCTCGATCTGCGCGGGCAGGGTGAGCAGGTAATCCAGCGCCGGGTCCTGCACGGTGAAATCGTCAAACCCGTGGCGCATGGCCTGCGCCGCGTGGGTCTCCGCCCCCATGCGCACGATGATGATGGCCGGAACGCCGTCGAGCAGCTGCAGCAGGTCAAACGCCGAGCCGTCCATGGTGCGCTGGGCGGCCAGCACGATGTCGGGGCGGTGGCGCAGCAATTGCTCGCGCGCCTCGCTGATCGACTCCACCACATCCACGCGCCAACCCGACCAGGGGTCTGCCAGCGCCCCCGCCACTGCCTTCGCGTGGGAGTGATCACTCTCGATCAGCAGAACGGAGATGGGCATGGGCCGATCGTCGGGGAGGTTGGGGCGCCGCAGGCGGCGCGCAGTTTGTAACGCCAGTGAAACACATTATGGCGTCGGGTGCGGGTTCGCGTGTCCGGCGCGCGGGCTGTTTACACTCTCGCACTTTCCGAGCTTCGCGCCGCCGGCCAGCCCTGGGCGTGCGCACAGGCGCAGGCCCCTGCCCGGGCCTTCCCACCGTCATCACTCCCACACCCGCCCATGCAGCCCCTCAGCGTCAACCAGTACCTTCGCCAGCACATCCGCACCGTCCCCGACTGGCCCGCGCCCGGCGTGCAGTTCCGCGACATCACGCCCCTGCTGCAGGACCCGAAAGTGTTCCGCGTGCTGATCGACGCGTTCGTGCACCGCTACATGGACAAGGCGCTGCGCCCCGACGTGGTGGCAGGCCTGGACGCGCGGGGCTTCATCCTGGGGGCCGTGGTGGCCTACGAGCTGAACGTGGGCTTTGTGCCCATCCGCAAGAAGGGCAAGCTGCCCTTCACCACGGTGGAGGAAACCTATGAACTGGAATACGGCAGCGCCACGGTGGAGTTGCACACCGACGCCGTGAAGGCCGGCGACCGCGTGCTGCTGATCGACGACCTGATCGCTACCGGCGGGACCATGATGGCTGGCAAGAAGCTGCTGGAAAAGCTGGGGGCCACGGTCACCGAGGGCGCCGCGATCGTGGACCTGCCCGAGCTCGGCGGCTCACAGCGGCTGCGCGAATCGGGCCTGCCGCTGTTCACGCTGGTGGACTTTGCAGGCCACTGATACTGCGGAGGACTTGGGGACGCAAGCCCGGCCACGCCCGGCATGCCCCTGTTTCATCCCTAGTTGAGTTCACCGTACTGGGTGCTGCTCAGATCGGGGGCCTGGCCGTCGGCACCAGGCATCTCGGTGTCCTCAAAACCTGTGGGCTGCGACGGCGGCAGCAGTGGGCCGGAGCGCACAGGCACGCCCGGTCTGGCAGCCGCCGCCGGGGCAGCCGATGACCCCGCCGCATTGGCCAGCGCGCGCTTGAAAGCGGCCACCTCGTCGGCCTCGATGGGTTCAAAGCGGGCAGAAGATGGGGGCCGTGCGGCGGCCAGTGGTGCGGATGCGGGCACCAGAGGCGCAGGGGCCGATACCGCGGCGAGCGGACGGCGCGCCGCCAGCGGGGCCGGAGCAGGCGCAGAAGGGGTCAGTGGAGCAGGAGCGGTCGCAGCGGGGCGTGCGCCAGCCAACGGGGCAGGCGATGGAGCCAGGGGCGCAGGGGCAGTGGCCGCTGCTGCTGGCGGACGGCGCACCGCCGTGGATACCGCCTGCAACGGCAGCGCCGCGCCTTGGGGCGCCACGCCCTTTTGTGGAATACCCACCGCCACGTGGTCGTTGATGCGCCAGTACACGGCCGTCACCAGGATGTCGTAGCGGGTCTTGGCCGTCTGGGCGATGAGCGCCTCGATCTCGCTCAGACGCACCGTCTCGCCGCCGTATTCGCGGGCCAAGTCCATCATCACCAGGAACTGGCGGCCGCGCTGGTCAAGCGACAGCACCTTGAATTTGTAGCTGGCCGACAGCACGCCAGCGCGCACCATGGCGTCGCGCACCACCGTGTAGAGCAGCTCGCGGCGCTCCATGCGCTCGTTCTTGCGGTTGGCGGCGTGCTCAGGCGGCTGGGGTTCCACCAGCGGCTTGCCCTGGCGCCCGGTTTGCAGGGGCACGGTGGCGTCGGCGTTGAACAGGCCGGAGGGCTCGGCCGCTGCGCGGGGCTTGGCGGGGGCGGGTTTGCGGCTGAACCAGCTGAACAGGGACATGGCTTGCTTTCTTCGGATGGTGCCCGGACAAAATCCAAATCGAGTGTACCGCGCCATCCCCCTGCAGAAGATGGAAGAAGCCCAAGGGAACCCCCGACGGGGGCAGCCTGTCAGGTGGCCGCAACGCGGCGGCGGCGATTGCCCAGGCGCTTGGCCAGCACGGCCCCTGCCGCCATGGCCAGGCCCAGGGCAATGGCAGGCTGGCGGTTGGTCAGCTCGGTGAAGCGGATGGCCGTGAGGCTCCAGAGTTTGCAAGGAGCGCTGGCCTGCACGGTGGCGCTGCGCGCGCGGTGCGAGAAGAAAGCGCCTTCACCCACTACCGACCCCGCGCCCACAATCGCCAGGCGCAAGCGCTCTTTTTCGTCCTGGTAGTGCACGCTCAGGCTGCCACTTTCGACCAGATACAGCGTGCGGTCCGTGGCACCCTGGCTGAACAGCACCTGCCCTGCGGGCAGCACCACGGGCAGCAGGTAGGACGACAGCACCTCCCACTGGGCTGCCGTCAGCGGGTTGGTCATGCTGTCCTCCGCCGTGGTCTGGGCAATGGCGTCGATCAGACCTTTGAGGTCCACCTTGGAGGCAACGGGCATGGGAACATTCATGGTCCGCCGAAAGTAACCCTGTTACAGATCGGACACAAGCGCTGTTTACGTCCGTTTACAAGATAGGGCGACCAACGGTCGCTATTTGCCGATGCAGAAGCTGGAGAAGATCACCCCGAGCAGGTCGTCCGAGGTGAACTCGCCGGTGATGGCGCTCAGCGCGTTCTGCGCCAGCCGCAGTTCCTCGGCCAGCAGGTCCAGCGCCGGGCCCTGGGCCTGCAGCTGGTCAGCGGCCTCCTGCAGGTGTGACGACACCGCCTGCAGCGCCTGCACGTGCCGCGCGCGGGCGATGTAGATGCCCTCGGGCGCCGACTGCCAGCCCGCCACGTCCAGCAGCAGCCTCCGCAAGCCGTCCAGCCCCTGACCGGTGCGGGCCGACAGGTGCACCGCCGGGCGCCCGGCGCTGACGGAGGAGGCAACACCCGCCGCGCAGTCCAGCTTGTTCCAGACATCGATCACGGGAATGTTCTTGGGCAGTTTTTGCCCCAAGGCGCTTTCGATATCTGCGTCGGCAGCTACATATTCAGGAGCATTCTGCCGCGACAAGTCGTGCAGGAACAGCACGGCGTCTGCCCCCGCGATCTCGTCCCAGGCGCGGGCGATGCCGATGCGCTCGACCTCGTCGCTGCTGTCGCGCAGGCCGGCGGTGTCGATGATGTGCAGGGGCACCCCCTCGATCTGGATGGTCTGCTGCACCTTGTCGCGCGTGGTGCCTGCGATGGGCGTGACGATGGCCAGCTCGGCCCCCGCCAGCGCATTGAGCAGGGAGCTTTTGCCAGCATTGGGCTGCCCGGCGATGACCACCTTGATGCCCTCGCGCAGCAGCGCCCCCTGGCGCGCGCGCTGCATCACCGAGGCCAGGGTTTGCTGCAAGTTCGATAGCTGCCCATGCGCATCGGCCTTGCGCAGGAAGTCGATTTCTTCTTCAGGGAAGTCCAGCGTGGCCTCCACCAGCATGCGCAGGTGGATGAGCGCATCGCGCAAGCTGTGGATTTCTGCGGAGAACGCGCCCGTCAGCGAGCGGCTGGCGCTGCGGGCTGCGGCCTCGGTGCTGGCGTCGATCAGGTCGGCAATCGCCTCGGCCTGGGCGAGGTCGATCTTGTCGTTGAGGAAGGCGCGTTCGGTGAACTCCCCGGGCTGGGCCACGCGCAGGCCCGACAGGCAGGGCTGGCCGGTGGCCGGGTCCGTGGCGGTGCCCGCCTCCAGGCAGCGCGCCAGCAGCAGCTGCAGCACCACGGGGCCACCGTGGGCCTGCAGCTCCAGCACATCCTCGCCGGTGTAGCTGTGCGGGCCGGGGAAGTACAACGCCAACCCCTGGTCGATGGCCTGGCCCTGCGCGTCGCGAAAGGGCAGGTAGGTGGCCTCGCGGGGCTTGAGGGTGCGACCGCACAGCGCCTGCACCAGGGCCTCCAGCCCTTTGCCCGACACCCGCACGATGCCGACGGCCCCACGGCCGGGGGCAGTGGCGATGGCAACGATGGGGTCGTGGTGGCGGGCGAGCATGGGCAGGGACTTTACAAGGTGGACGGAAAAAAGGCCGCTTGCGCGGCCTTTGGGGGGTCAGTTCGTGGATGTCAGCGTTGCCGCTGCGGCATCACTTGAACTTGGGCAGATTGAACTGCGGTGGCACGCCCATGCGGGTGTTGATGATCCACTGCTGCGCAATCGACAGAATGTTGTTCGTCAGCCAGTACAGCACCAGGCCGGCCGGGAAGAAGAAGAACATCACGCTGAAGATCAGCGGCATGAACCACATCATCTTGGCCTGCATCGGGTCTGGCGGCGCGGGGTTCAGGGCCGTCTGCAGCAGCGAGCTGGCCGTCATCAGCAGGGGCAGGATGAAGAATGGATCCGGCGCGGAGAGGTCGTGGATCCAGCCGATCCAGGGCGCATTGCGCATCTCGACGCTGGACAGCAGCACCCAGTACAGCGCGATGAACACAGGGATCTGGATCATGATGGGGAAGCAGCCGCCCATGGGGTTGACCTTTTCCTCGCGGTAGATGCGCATCATCTCCTGCTGCATCTGCTGAGGCTTGTCCTTCAGGCGCTCACGCATCTCCGTGATCTTGGGGTTGATGGCCTTCATCTTGGCCATGCTGGCGTAGGCCTTGGCGTTCAGCCAGTAGAAAGCGATCTTCAGCAGCAGCACCAGCGCCACGATGGACCAGCCCCAGTTGTTCAAGAGTTTGTGCAGCTGATCGAGCAGCCAGTACAGCGGCTTGGACAGGATGGTGAGCCAGCCGTAGTCCTTGACCAGTTCCAGGCCGGGGTACAGCTTTTCCATCATGGTCTCGACCTGCGGGCCGGCGAACAGGCGCGCGTCGACGGTCTTGGTGGCGCCCGGCTCGATGGTGCCCAGCGAGGTCAGCATGCCCACCGAGTACAGGTTGGTGTCCACCTTGCGAACGAAGGGCTCGCGCTGCACGCCATCCGCCAGCAGCCAGGCCGTGGCGAAGTAATGCTGGACCATGGCTGCATAGCCATTGGCAGAGTCCTTGGGGATGTCGATCTTGCCGCTTTCGATGTCCTTGAACTCGATCTTCTGGTACTTCTTGGCTTCGGTGAAGACCGCTGGGCCCGTGAAGGTGGAGTAGAACGAGGACTCGCCGGGCGGCTTGTTGCCGTCACGCACCAGCTGCAGGTACAGCTGGGGCGACACGGCAGCACTACCGGTGTTCACGATCTCGTGCTTGACGGCGATGTCATAGGCGCCGCGCTTGATGGTCCAGGTCTTGACCAGCTTCACGCCACCTTGGTCGGGCGACTCGAAACGGATGCTCAGCTCGTCCTGCCCGTCCTTGAGTTCACGCGGGCCGGGCACGGCCGTCATCGCCGTCTTGTGCGTGGGGAAGGTACCGCCCACCAGGCCCGTCTGCGCCACGTAGACGCGCTGCGCGCTCTCGTCCAGCAGCAGGAAGTTGCGGGTCTTGTCGGTCATGTCGGCGTGCTTGAGCAGCTCGGCCTGCGTGAGCGAGCCGCCTTCACTGTCGAACACCAGACGGTACAGGTCGGTCTTGACTTCGATGCGCTCACGCTTGGCGGGCGCGGCCGCTGGCGTCGGCTGGCCGGGCACCGCTGCTGCGCCTTGAGCAACCGCAGTGGCTGCGGGCACGCTGGTGGCGGGCACGCTGGCTGCCCCGGTCGCGCTGGAAGCAGCACCGGCAGCGGGCGCCGTCACTGCAGGCGTGGTGGGGAAAAAGGTGGCCTTGTTGCCGTTGTGCAACTGCCACTTGTCCCACAGCAAAACCATGGAAAAGCCAAAAATCACCCACAGGATGGTGCGGCGAATGTCGTTCATGAAGACTTCTTTGGTGAGGATGATTGGGTGGTGGACGGATGACGCCGCGAAAAAAGCCGCATGCTGCGCGGCAGATCTTGCGGGACCGGATCGTGGCCCCCGTCACACCAAGGGTGGCAGCGTACCAGCCTGCGCACCGTGAGATAACTGCCTGTCAGAGCGCCGTGCTGCTCCAGCGCCTGCAGCGAATAGACCGAGCAGGTCGGCTCAAAGCGGCAGGCCGAGCCCAGCCAGGGGCTGAGGAACAACCGATAGCCTTTGACCACGCCGATCAGCAGGCGCTGCATCATGGGGCGGTCACCGGCTCTGCCACCGGCGGCACAGGTGCGGCAGCTGGAGTGGCTGAGGCCACTGCAGCGCCCGCATGCCGGGTGGCGTACCCGAACAGCTGCAGCAGCTCCGTGCGCACCGCCTGCTTGAGCTGGTCGGACGTGGCGCTCACAAACTGCTTGCGATCAAACGCCGAACGCAGGCGCACCACATGGGCGGCCTGCGGCAAACGCGCCTCAAACATGGCGCCCACGGTGTAAATCTGCCGCTTGATAGCGTTGCGCGTCACGGCGCGGCGCGCCCAGCGCTTGGGCACCATGGCACCCAGCCAGACGCCAGGAACGACAAACAGGGCCTGCGGCCCTTGCGTGTGCTGCAAGGAGCCGGGCCCTGTGGGTGCAACAGCAGCGGTTTGGCTAGCTGCAGCGCCATTGGCATCGAGTACCAAGCGGTGCAACGCAAAATGCGCCGTGCGGGAGACAGTGCCTCCCGCCATGGCAGCCTGGAACTGCGGCCGGGTTTTTAGCCTGTGCATGCAAGCGCCCCGTTTGGAACCTGGCGGTACAAACCGGGAACAGGCGGGGAGCAGGCCGTAGACCGTAACGGCCTTAGACGGCCAGGCGCTTGCGGCCCTTGGCGCGGCGTGCGTTGATAACGGCACGGCCGCCGCGGGTCTTCATGCGGACGAGGAAACCGTGGGTGCGCGCGCGGCGCGTCTTGGAGGGCTGGTAAGTACGTTTCATGGTGCTATTCCTTGAGGTTCAGTTCCGGACTGCTGCTCTTGAACCCCCTGCAATCTGCACAGCCACGCCGCAAAAACGGCGCCTTGGCGGCAGACCCACGGGGCAGAAATAACGGCGCGCCGGGTCAAATCACCCTGAACACATTCAGGGAAACCCAAAATTATCGCAGGCTTGTGGCTGGCTGGCAATGCCTTTCGGTGAGCGGGCCTTTATCAGCGAGCACTGGAACCCCGGGCGCTGCCCTCGATGGGCCTCTGTGTACAAGAGGGCGTCACGCAGCAGCGTGCGGCTCCGCGACCGTTTCTGCCCTCCATGGCAACCCCGGATTCCCCCGGATGACAGCCGCCATCAAATTGTGGATAACTCCTTGACAAGCTACAATCCACCGCCTCACCCCGTTCCTCCTATCCACAATAAGAATTCCCCAGAAATGACCGAGGAACCCACCCGCAGCTCCCCCAATTCGCCCGGCTCAGATGCCGGTCAGGGCCTGTGGCAAGCCTGCGTTGAGCAACTGGCACAAGACCTGCCAGAACAACAATTCAACACCTGGATCAAGCCCCTGGTGGCCCAGGTGGCCGAAGACTTCTCCAAAGTCACGCTGCTCGTGGGCAACCGCTTCAAGCTCGACTGGATCCGCGCTCAATACGCGGGCCGCATTGCCGCGCTGCTTGAAGGCCTGTATGGCCAACCAGTCACGCTGGAGTTAGCGCTCGCTCAGCGGGAATCTGTTGCCCGCACTTATGTGCGCCCCACGTCGCAGGAGCCCGCCAGCTCCGCAGCGCCCGCCGAATCCCCTTCCAGCAGCAACGATGAAGCCACGGCGGGTGCGTTCCGCAACCGCCTCAACGCCGCCCTCACGTTCGAGACCCTGGTGGAGGGCACAGCCAACCGCATGGCGCGCTCGGCGGCCATGCACGTGGCGGGCATGCCCGGCCATCTGTACAACCCGTTGTTCATCTACGGCGGCGTGGGCCTGGGCAAGACCCACCTGGTGCACGCTGTGGGCAACCGCCTGCTGCAGGACAAGCCCGACGCCAAAGTTCTCTACATCCACGCCGAACAGTTCGTGTCGGATGTGGTTAAGGCCTACCAGCGCCGCACCTTCGACGAGTTCAAGGAGCGCTACCACTCGCTGGACCTGCTGCTGATCGACGATGTGCAGTTCTTCGCCAACAAGGACCGCACGCAGGAAGAATTCTTCAACGCATTCGAAGCCCTGCTGGCCAAGAAGTCGCACATCGTGATGACGTCGGACACCTATCCCAAGGGCCTGGCCAACATCCATGAGCGGCTGGTGTCGCGCTTTGACTCGGGCCTGACGGTGGCCATCGAACCGCCCGAGCTGGAAATGCGCGTGGCCATTCTGATCAACAAGGCGCGCGTCGAAGGCACGGAGATGCCCGAGGAAGTCGCCTTCTTCGTGGCCAAGAACGTGCGCTCCAACGTGCGCGAGCTCGAAGGCGCGCTGCGCAAGATCCTGGCGTACTCGCGCTTCAACCAGAAAGAGATTTCCATCCAGCTCGCCCGCGAGGCGTTGCGCGACCTGCTGTCCATCCAGAACCGGCAGATCTCTGTGGAAAACATTCAGAAGACGGTGGCCGACTATTACAAGATCAAGGTCGCCGACATGTACAGCAAGAAGCGCCCAGCCAGCATTGCCCGCCCGCGCCAGATTGCGATGTACCTGGCCAAGGAGCTGACGCAAAAGAGCCTTCCCGAGATCGGAGAATTGTTTGGCGGACGCGACCACACGACCGTGCTGCATGCCGTACGAAAGATTTCGGGCGAGCGCCAGCAACTGACCGAGCTGAACCAGCAGTTGCACGTGCTGGAGCAGACGCTGAAAGGCTGATGCCCCATGCGCTCCATGAGGCTGGTATCTGTAAGAACTTGTTCATTGCGCCTCCAAGAAGGCGAACAGCCGCTTACAGGGCAAAATGACGGATTGGGCAGCAGGGGGGGCACCACCCGTGCCGCTGCCGACGCACCGGTTTAGAAAATCCACAAGAGGTTGATGACATGATCGTCCTGAAGGCAACACAAGACAAGGTTCTCGCGGTACTGCAGTCCGTGGCTGGCATCGTGGAGCGCCGCCACACGCTGCCCATCCTGGCCAATGTGCTGATCCGCAAGACAGGCAATGCCCTGCAGCTGACGACCAGCGACCTCGAAATCCAGATCCGCACCACGGCCGAACTGGGCGGCGACACCGGCGACTTCACCACCACCGTGGGCGCGCGCAAGCTCATCGACATCCTGCGCACCATGCCCGGTGACCAGACCGTGAGCCTCGAATCGGCCCAGTCCAAGCTCATCCTCAAGGGCGGCAAGAGCCGCTTCACGCTGCAAAGCCTGCCGGCTGAAGACTTCCCGCTGGTTCAGGAATCCGCCGCCTTTGGCCCCGTGTTCGCTGTGCCGCAAAAGACCCTCAAGGACCTGCTGGGCCAGGTGTCGTTTGCGATGGCGGTGCAGGACATCCGCTACTACCTCAACGGCATCCTGTTCGTGGCCGAGGGCAAGACCCTGAGCCTGGTCGCCACCGACGGCCACCGCCTGGCCTTTGCCAGCGCCACGCTGGATGTGGAAGTGCCCAAGCAGGAAGTCATCCTGCCGCGCAAGACCGTGATCGAGCTGCAGCGCCTGTTGTCTGATGCGGGTGGCGAGAACCAGCCGCACATCGAAATGCAGTTCGCCAACAACCAGGCCAAGTTCACCTTTGGCGGCATGGAGTTCGTCACCAAGCTGGTCGAGGGCAAGTTCCCCGACTACAACCGCGTGATCCCCAAGAACCACAAGAACAGCATCACCCTGGGCCGCGCCCCCCTGCTGGCCAGCCTGCAGCGCACGGCCATCATGACCAGCGACAAGTTCAAGGGCGTGCGCCTGAACCTGGAGCCCGGCACCCTGCGGGTGGCGTCCAACAACGCCGAGCAGGAAGAAGCCGTGGACGAGCTCGACATCGACTACGGTGGCGACACCATCGAGATCGGTTTCAACGTGACCTACCTCATCGACGCCCTGGCCAACATGGGCCAGGACATGGTGAAGGTGGAATTGTCGGACGGCAACAGCTCTGCGCTGCTGACCATCCCCGAGAACGACAGCTTCAAGTACGTCGTGATGCCCATGCGCATCTGAGGCAGCGTGACGCCAGCCCTGCTTCACAGTTGCAACGCCACACTGCAAACGCTACTGTATTGATAGCTGCAAGCGCATATTCAATATGCGCTTGCGCCCAATTTGACCATTGAACACATTGGAAACTCCGGTTTCCACGGATCCCAAGGCCCACCATGACCGTTGACAACATTCCTTCCGAGCCCGAATCCTCCGGCGTCTCCGGCCATGTGGAGCCCACCGTCAACAAGATCGACACCAACCAGGCCGGCGCCAGCGAAAGCTACGGCGAAGGCGCCATCACCATCCTCGAAGGCCTGGAGGCCGTGCGCAAGCGCCCCGGCATGTACATCGGCGACACGAGCGACGGCACCGGCCTGCACCACCTGGTGTTCGAAGTGGTCGACAACTCCATCGACGAAGCACTGGCCGGCCACTGCGACGACATCGTCGTCACCATCCACACCGACAACTCCATCAGCGTGACCGACAACGGCCGGGGCATCCCCACCGGCGTGAAGATGGACGACAAGCACGAGCCCAAGCGCTCGGCGGCAGAAATTGCCCTGACTGAACTGCACGCGGGCGGCAAGTTCAACCAGAACAGCTACAAGGTCTCGGGCGGCCTGCACGGCGTGGGCGTGAGCTGCGTGAACGCTTTGAGCAAATGGCTGCGCCTTACTGTGCGCCGCGAAGGCAAGGTGCACCAGATCGAATTTGCGCGCGGCTTCGTGCAAGACCGCCTGCTCGACAAGGTAGACGGCTTTGAAGTCAGCCCCATGAAGGTGACCGGCGAGACCGAAAAGCGCGGCACCGAAGTGCACTTTTTGCCAGACACCGAGATCTTCAAAGAGAACAACGACTTCCACTACGAGATCCTGGCCAAGCGCCTGCGCGAACTCTCGTTCCTGAACAACGGCGTGCGCATTCGCCTCAAGGACGAGCGCAGCGGCAAGGAAGACGACTTCTCCGGCGCCGGTGGCGTGCGCGGCTTTGTCGAGTTCATCAACAAGGGCAAGACCGTTCTGCACCCCACATCGTTCTACGCTGCAGGCGAGCGCCCGGCAGAGACGTACGGTGGCATCCCCGGCACGCACATCGGCGTGGAAGTGGCCATGCAGTGGAACAGCGCGTACACCGAGCAAGTGCTGTGCTTCACCAACAACATCCCCCAGCGTGACGGCGGCACCCACCTCACCGGCCTGCGCGCCGCGATGACCCGCGTCATCAACAAATACATCGAAGAAAACGAGCTGGCCAAGAAGGCCAAGGTCGAAGTCACCGGCGACGACATGCGCGAAGGCCTGTGCTGCGTGCTGAGCGTGAAAGTGCCCGAGCCCAAGTTCAGCAGTCAGACCAAGGACAAGCTGGTGTCGAGCGAAGTGCGCGCCCCGGTCGAAGACATCGTGGGCAAGCTGCTCACCGACTACCTGCAGGAAAAGCCGAACGACGCCAAGATCATCTGCGGCAAGATCGTCGAGGCCGCCCGCGCCCGCGAAGCCGCCCGCAAGGCCCGCGAAATGACCCGCCGTAAAGGCGTGCTCGACGGTATGGGCCTGCCCGGCAAACTGGCCGACTGCCAGGAAAAAGACCCGGCGATGTGCGAAATCTACATCGTCGAGGGTGACTCCGCCGGCGGCTCCGCCAAACAGGGCCGTGACCGCAAGTTCCAGGCCATCCTGCCCCTGCGCGGCAAGATCCTGAACGTGGAAAAAGCCCGCTACGAAAAGTTGCTGACCAGCAACGAAATCCTCACGCTGATCACGGCCCTGGGCACCGGCATCGGCAAGGCCGGTGGCACCACTGGCGGCGACGACTTTGATGTGGCCAAGCTGCGCTACCACCGCATCATCATCATGACCGACGCGGACGTCGACGGCGCCCACATCCGCACCCTGCTGCTCACCTTCTTCTACCGCCAGATGCCCGAGCTGGTCGAGCGCGGCCACATCTACATCGCCCAGCCACCGCTGTACAAGGTCAAGGCCGGCAAGGAAGAGTTGTACCTGAAGGACGCCCCCGCGCTCGACGGCTTCTTGCTGCGTATTGCGCTGAACCACGCCAGCGTGACCACCGGCGGCGCCAACCCGCAAACCCTGACCGGCGACACCCTGGCCGAACTGGCGCGCAAGCACCAGATCGCTGAAAGCGTCATCGCCCGCCTGGGCAACTTCATGGACGCCGAAGCCCTGCGCGCGATTGCCGACGGCGTGAGCCTCAAACTCGACACCGTGGCCGACGCTGAAGCCAGCGCCGTGGCCCTGCAGGCCAAGCTGCGCGAACTGAACACCACCGGAGCCCCAGCCGAAGTGGCCGGTGAATTTGACGCCCGCACCGACAAGCCCCTGCTGCGCATCAGCCGCCGCCACCACGGCAACATCAAGAGCAGCGTCATCACGCAAGACTTTGTGCACGGCGCCGACTACGCCGCCCTGGCCGAAGCCGCCGAAACCTTCCGCGGCCTGCTGGCCGAAGGCGCCAAGGCGATGCGCGGCGAAGGCGACAAGCAGAAGGAAGAGAAAGTGGGCGACTTCCGCCAGGCCATGAAGTGGCTGATTGCCGAAGCCGAACGCACCACCAGCCGCCAGCGCTACAAGGGCCTGGGCGAAATGAACCCCGAGCAGCTGTGGGAAACGACGATGGACCCCAACGTGCGCCGCCTGCTACGCGTGCAGATCGACGACGCGATTGAGGCGGATCGCGTGTTCACGATGCTGATGGGCGATGAAGTGGAGCCACGCCGGGATTTCATTGAGACGAATGCGCTGCGCGCGGGGAATATTGACGTTTGACATAGTCAGCCGACTCGGTTGAACCGATCATGGACTGGTCTCCGGCCGAGGTAGAAGCAGTTGTTGCCGACTACCTCAAGATGCTCAGTCTTGAATTGGCTGGTCAGACCTACAGCAAGGCTGCACACCGTCGCGCCTTGCTTGAAAGGCTCAATGGTCGATCCGCAGGTTCTGTTGAATTCAAGCACTGCAACATCAGCGCAGTGCTCATCCATCTGGGCTGCCCCTACCTGCGCGGATATCAACCACGGGCTAACTACCAACGTCTACTGCGCGAAGTAGTGGAGCGGCAAGTTGACCGTTTCTCCGCACTAGATTCACTTGCACTTGCGGCGGTGCACCAGCCTGCGATATCCCATGAAATTGTGGATTTCTCGAAAGTTGAAACCGAAGCACCGCAAAAGCGCCACCATGTCGGCGAATCAAGCCCAGGCTACGGCAATCTACCCATCAAGCGTGACTACCTTGCGATTGAGTCTCGCAATCGCTCGTTAGGTCAGGCCGGTGAAGAGTTCGTTTTTCGATACGAGCAGTGGCGGCTGATTCATATCGGAAAGCGCGATCTTGCTGAACGGGTAGAGCACGTTTCGCAAACAAAGGGGGATGGCCTTGGTTATGACATCCTGTCTTTCGATGCGAGTGGCCGCGAGCGATTCATTGAGGTGAAAACCACTGCGTTTGGCAAAGACACACCGTTTTTCTTATCGAAGAACGAACTGCGTTTTTCCCGAGACGCGGGTACTGACTTCACGCTGTGTCGCTTATTCGAGTTTCGACAGACTCCAAAGTTGTTCTCTCTGAAAGGTGCGCTAGATCAGCACTGTGACCTAGACCCTGTCACATATCGCGCCAGCTTTTCTTAGTTCTACCGTAAACCGATACCCGTCCGCCTTCACCCCCATGCGCTCCCCCATCGCCATCGTTGACGTAGACCGCCTGGACACCTGGACCCGCTACCGCGCAGGCCTGTGCGACACCTGCGCGGCCAACTGCTGCACGATGCCGCTGGAGGTGCAGCTGTCAGACCTGGTGCGGCTGGAACTGGTGGACCCGTTCGAGGCCGAGCACGAGGAAATCCGCCACATTGCCAAGCGGCTGCAGAAGGCGCGGCTGATTGACCACTTCAACCACAAGAACGCGATCTTCACGATGGCGCGGCGGGCCAGTGGGGACTGCAACTTTCTCGACCCCACAACGCGGCTGTGCACGGTGTATGACAAGCGGCCCGAGACCTGCCGCCTGCACCCGCAGAAGAAGAGCCCCAAGCCGGGTTACTGCGCCTATGGGGCGCGGGATCTGAAGCGGCGGGGCTGACTACAGACAAGCGCTGAGGTGGCTAGCATCTGCGCGAGCCTACCGCCGTCTGAAACCGCGCCCGCGCTTACGCCATGTCGCGCAGTTCGCGGCGCAGGATCTTGCCAACGCTGGACTGGGGCAGGGCCTCCACAAACACGATCTGCCGGGGCACCTTGTAGGGGGTGAGTGCGGCGCGGCAGTGGGCGGCGATGTGGTCTGCATCCACCGGTGGCGCGTTACCCGCCGCGCGCACCACATACAGCCGCAGCGCCTCGCCCGTTTTCTCGTCCGGCACGCCGATGCAGGCGCATTCCAGTACGCCGGGACAGGCGGTGGCCACGGCTTCGACTTCGTTGGGAAAGACGTTGAAGCCTGAGACGATGACCATGTCCTTTTTGCGGTCCACGATCTTGAGGAAGCCGCGCTCGTCCAGCTGGCCGATGTCGCCGGTGCGAAAGTAGCCGTCGGGCGTGAAGGCGGCGGCGTTGGCCTCGGGCTGCTGCCAGTAGCCGCTCATGACCTGGGGGCCTTTCACACAAACCTCGCCAGGCTGGCCCAGGGGCGCGGGGTGGCCCTGGTCGTCCAGCAGCCGCACATCCGTCGAGGGGAGGGGCAGGCCGGTGCTGCCGCTGAAGGCGGTGACCGATGCGGGGTTGAAGGCCACCACGGGGCTGGTCTCGCTCAGGCCGTAGCCTTCGCGAATGAACTGGCCGGTGATGGCCTGCCAGCGGGCGGATACCGAGGGGAGGATGGCGGCACCACCGCCGCCCGCCAGCCGCAGGTTGGAGAAGTCCACGCCCTGCGTGCCGGGGTGCGCCGCCAGCCCGGCGTACAGCGTGTTGACGCCCATGAACACGCTGGGGCGCGCGGCGTTCAGCACATGGATCAGCGCGTCCAGGTCGCGCGGGTTGGGCACCAGCCAGTTGCGTGCGCCCACCGCAAAGTAGCTGATCAGGTTCACCATCAGCGCGAAGATGTGATACAGCGGAATGGCGGTGACGATGACCTCTTGCGCAGGGCGCAGGGCATCGGGCACGAAGGCCTTGAACTGCTCCACATTGGCCACCAGGTTGCGGTGCGTGAGCATGGCGCCCTTGGACAGGCCTGTGGTACCCCCGGTGTACTGCAGGAACAGCAGGTCGCTCCCCTCCAGCACGGGCGGCGCAAAGGGCAGGGTGGCGCCCTCGGCCAGTGCGCGCGCCAACGAGGTGGTGGTGTGCAGGTGGGCATCCACCGGCGGCCCGGGCAGGTCGGCTGCGGTGCCGTCGCCGGGCGCCACGGTGATGATGCTGTGCAGCTCCACTCGGTCCTGGATGGCGGCCAGGGTGGCGGTAGACCCGGCATAGATCACCATCACCCGGGCGCCTGCGTCCCGTAGCTGGTGCTCCAGCTCGCGCGGGGTGTAGAGCGGGTTGACGTTGACCTGCACGCAGCCTGCGCGCGCAATGCCCAGCATGGCGATAGGGAACGCCATCAGGTTCGGGCACATCACGGCAATGCGGTCGCCCTTGCGCACGCGCAGCACGTTCTGCAGGTAGGCCGCAAACGCGCGGGATTGCTGGTCTACATGCGCATAGGTCAGCGTCTGGCCCAGGCAGGTGAATGCGGGCCGGTGCTCATGGCGCTGCATGGCGGCACACAGCAGGTGCACGATGCTGGGATGGCTGTCGGGATCGATGTGGGCAGGGATGGCGCCATAGCTGGCCAGCCAGGGTTGGGGGGACATGGTGAAACGGTCCTCAATGAGGGTGGAGCAACAATGTGCAGGCAGGCTCAGCGCACGGCCGTGGCCAGTGCGGCGAAGGCTTGCCGGTCCAGCGCGTGGGTGAAGGCGGTGTTGGGCACGGGGTGTGTGGAGAACTTCACCACCACCAGCTCGGCCGCCGGGTTGATGTGGATGTGCTGGCCCATCAGGCCCTTGGCTTCAAAAGTGCCATCGGCATCGTGGGGTATCCACCACTGGTTGTGGTACGAGTAGCCCGCACGCATGGCCGTGCCAGGGGCCTTGATGAACTGGGCGGGGTCGGCCCCTTTGCGCAGCTCGGCAATGGTGGCGGGCGAGACGATCTGCTGGCCGTTGAAGCGGCCATTGGATCGCAGCATCTCGCCCAGACGGCCCAGGTCGCGCAGAGTGGCGTTCACGCCCACGCTGGTGGCCTGGCCGCCGTTGGCATCGGCAAAAACGTACGCGTCCTCTTGCGTGCCCAGCTTGGACCAGATGCGCTCGGACAACAGCGTGGCGTAGCTCTTGCCGGTGACACGCTGCAGCAGCCAGCCCAGCACTTCCGTGTCCACCGATTTGTAGGCAAATGCGGTGCCGTGCTCGCCGTCCTTTTGCACAGTGGGCAGGTGCTCGGCCATGCTCTTGGCCCCATTGCTGCCGGGGCGCGCAGGCTGCAGGCCCGCAGCGGCCAAGTACTGAAAGACACCGGAGGTGGGGTCCGCAAAGTCTTCTGCGTATTTCACGCTGGTGGTCATGTCCAGGGTCTGCTGCACGGTGGCATCGGCCCAGGCGCTGTTGGCCAGCTCGGGCAGGTAATGCACGATGCGCGCACTGGCGTCGATGGCGCCTTCCTGGATGAGTTCGGTCACCAGCAGCCCCACCAGCGATTTGCTCATGGACCACAGCACATGTGGCTGCTGCGGCTGCATGCCGATGTGATAACGCTCATACACCACACGGCCCCGGTGCAGCACCAGCAGGGCGTCGGTGTAGGTGGCCTTCTGCCAGTCGGCCAGCGTGGTGGGCGCGCCCTTGTCGTCGGCAAACGCCAGCGTGTCGGGCAAGGCACGCGGCGCTGCGGGCAGTGCGCTGGGCGCTGCTGCACCGCGCCAGATGGTGGCCGTGGGCCCCAGTTCGCGCAGGTGCTGCGCGGCCCAGCGCACGTTGGGGTACTTGAGGATGTTGGCCAGGCGCACGACCTTGTCGGGCGCCGGAGGGAAGCCCTGCATCAACTGCAGGGTCACAGGGTTGGTGGCGTCCGGCGGCGGCAGCTGCGGAGCCTGGGCCTGGCTGTCAGGAGCGGCCCCCAGCAGGGTGCAGGCCAAGGCGACGGCGGTGAAGGAAGGGGTGAGGTGGCGATGAAAAGAGCGCATGGTGAGAAGGCCTCGGTCAAGAAACGTGGGATGGGGAAGAACAAAAAGGACACGGAATCGGTCGGGCCGATCAGCCCCGCGCGGCCAGCAAGGTGCGGATCACGCCCTCGGTGCGCTCGTACTCGCCTTCGCCAAAGTGCTTGTAGCGAATGCGGCCTTGCGCATCGATGAGGTAGGTGGCGGGCCAGTACTGGTTGCCGTAGGCCTTCCAGGTGCCGTAGCGGTTGTCCTGTGCCACAGGGTGCTTGACGCCGTGGCGGCGCATGGCAGCTTCCACATTGGCGGTCGGGCGCTCGAACGGAAACTCTGGCGTATGCACGCCCACCACGGTGAGCCCCTGGGGCGTGTATTGCTCGGCCCAGCGGTTTACATGGGGCAGGGTGCGGATGCAGTTGATGCAGGCGTACGTCCAGAAGTCCACCAGCACCACGCGGCCGCGCAACTGCGCCAGGCTCAGCGGTTCGGAGTTGAGCCAGCGCTCGATGCCGGTGAACTCGGGCGCAGCGCCCAAGTCGGGCAACGCTGCGGCGGGGCTGGCGGGGCCCGCTGCATACGCCAAGCCAGGGGCCGCCAGTGCAGCGGCCATCGACGCCAGGAAAGCGCGGCGCTCGGAAAAGCGCGGGGAAGAGGGGTGCAATGTCATGGTGAAAGCTCCTTGCAATCGGTGGGGTGTCGCCCCTTACAGGCCGCCCCAGCCCGAGGGATAAAACTGCGTAAGCCAGACGGTGATCTGCCCATCCACCTCCCACAGCATGGCCAGCGCGATGGCAATGACCACCACGCCAAACACCTGCTGCACGCGGTGCGCGTGGCGGGCAATGCGGCGCACATGGGTGGCGGCAGCCTGGCCGCCGTAGGCGATGGCCAGCATGGGCAGCGCGGCACCGGTGGAATACGCGAGCAGCAGCACGGCGGTGCCCACGCCCGCAGGCTCCGTGGCGATGAGGGTGAGGATGGAGGCGAGCACAGGCCCGGCGCAGGGCGTCCAGACCGCACCGAGGCTCAGGCCCAGCAGCAGCCCGCCCCAGTTGCCGCCCCCGCTGCCCATGCCCAGGCTGGCCAAGCGGTTGAGCACGCCGCCCGCATGTTGGCTGAGCCATTGGAACGGCCGGGGCCACAAGGTGAGCACGCCAAACACCAGCAGCATCACGGCGGCAAAGCGGCGCAGGCCTTCTTGCGACACACCCAGCACCTGCGTGAAGCTGCTGAACAGCAGTGCCACGGCCGCGAACGACAGTGCAAAGCCCAGGGCAATGAACAGCGGGCGTGTGCGCTGTGCTGAGTCGGCACCGCTCACCGAGGCCCCCAGCACCACGGGCAGCATGGGCAACACGCAGGGCGCGCCCACCGTGAGCATGCCGGCGGCCACCGCCAGCCATGGCGAGGTGGTGGCCATGGTCATTGCCCGCTCCCCTGCTCGGCCGCTGGGCGGCGCCACACCTGGGTCTTGCCGAACAGCGGAATGCCCACATACGCGTGCACCAGCAGTTGCTCCGGCTCGGCTGGCGTCAGGTTGACGCGGTAGGTCTTGGCGTTCTCGCGGTTGTAGATTTCGCCCTGGTACTCGCTGCTGCCGCCCTCCGCCGGGCGCAGGCCCGACAGCAGCGTCATGCCCAGCGCAGGCCGCGCGTCGGCTGCCGCCATGTCAGCGCCCGGCGCGCTCATGGAGCGGTTGGCCAGCACGCGCACCACCTTGCCGCACAGGGCGTTGCCACCGGCGGGGTTGCAGGGTGCGATGTTCACTTCCAGATTGCCGCTTTCGGTGATCCAGCGGCCCAAGGGGGCTTTAGGGTGGGTTGCACCCGGCGCAGGTGCCGCGGCGGCTGGCGGCGCTGCCGCAGCCTCTTGCGCGCTGGCTGCCTGCGCCAGGCCCAGGGTCAGCAGGGCGGTCACGGCGATGGATGGTTTCATGGCAAGGTCCTCGTGAAGTTCAGGAAGACCGCATTGAAGCCAGCGCAGGTATCGGCGATTTGTCTGGCCAGGGCCGTTTGGTATGCGCGCTTGTCGATGCACGGTGCAGACAAGTTCAGATACATACGGGCCTGAAGTCACCCCACCGCGCGCACGCCAAAGCCCGGACAATGGCCGCCATGACGACGCCCGCTCCCGACCACATCCTGATCGTCGATGACGACGCTGGCATCCGCGAACTGGCTGCCGAGTACCTGCAGCGCCAGGGCCTGCAGGTGAGCGTGGCCGCCGACGGGCGGCAGATGCGTGAGGTGCTGGCCACACAGCGCATCGACCTGCTGGTGCTGGACCTGATGCTGCCGGGTACCGACGGCATCACCCTGTGCCGTGAGCTGCGCAGTCCCGGCGCGCCGCCGCTGCCCATCATCATGCTCACCGCGCGCAGCGACGAGGCCGACCGCATCCTGGGCCTGGAGCTGGGTGCAGACGACTACCTGACCAAACCCTTTGCCGCGCGCGAGCTGCTGGCACGCATCCACGCCGTGCTGCGGCGCACGCGCATGCTGCCGCCCAACCTGGCCGTGGCCGAACCCGCGCGCCACCTTGCGTTTGGCGACTGGCGGCTGGACACCACCGCACGCCACCTGCTCGATGCCACGGGCGCGGTGGTGGCACTGTCGGGCGCCGAATACCGGCTGCTGCGTGTGCTGCTGGACCACCCGCAGCGCATCCTCACACGCGACCAGTTACTGCAGCTCACGCAGGGGCGCGATGCCGATGTGTTCGACCGCTCCATCGACCTGCTGGTGAGCCGCGTGCGCCAGCGGCTCGGCGATGGTGCGCGCGGCTCGCGCTACATCAAGACCGTGCGTAACGAGGGCTATGTGTTCTGCGCCGATGTGCAAGCAGCACCAGCACCCGCAGGAGCCGCGCCATGACGCTGCGCTGGTGGCCGCGCTCTTTGTTTGGGCGCATCTTGCTGGTGATGGCACTGGGCCTGGCGCTGGCGCATGCGCTGACGTTTGTGCTCGCGTTCACCGAGCGCAGCATGACCATGCGACGGGCCATGGTGTCGTATTTCGCCAGTGACGTGGCCAGCTCCGTGGCCATGCTGGAACGCCTGCCCGCTGCCGAGCGCGCGCAGTGGGTGGACCGGCTGGCACGCCGCAACTACCGCTTTGCGCTGGTCGAACCGCTGGACGCCCCCGCAGACCCGTCCCAACTCGCACGCCTGGTCGCCAGCGCTATGGCAGCCACACTGCCTGCCGACCGGGCCGTGCAGGTGATCGACCCCCATGTGCCGGGCACCGAGCTGCGGCTGCAGCTGCGCCTGGCCGACGGTACGCCCCTGGCCGTGGACATGGACGAGCCCCGGCTGCAGATCTCGCCCTGGGTGCTGGGCGCACTGGCGCTGCAGCTGGCGCTGCTGGTGGGCCTGTGCGCCTGGGCCGTGCGCGCGGCCACGCGGCCCCTGCGCACGCTGGCCGATGCGGCCGATGCGCTGGGGGCCGACCGCCCCGCCGTGCCCTTGGCTGAAGACGGCCCGCGCGAGGTGCAACGCGCCGCCGTTGCCTTCAACCACATGCAGCAGCGCATCCAGACGCACCTGCAGGAGCGCATGCAGATCCTGGCCGCAGTTTCGCACGACCTGCAAACACCCATCACCCGGCTGCGCCTGCGTGCAGACTTGCTGGACGACACCACGCTGCGCGACAAGCTGCACGCCGACCTGGCCGAGATGCAGTCGCTGGTGGAAGAGGGCATTGCCTACGCGCGCTCATCACAGGCCGTGCGCGAGCCCCCGCAGCGCGTGGACCTGCGCGCGCTGGTGGAAAGCATTGCGCGCGACTACGCCGATGCCGGCTTGCCCGTGCAAATGTTGCAGGCGGTGGATGTGACCTGCGACACCCGCCCCCAGGCCCTGCGCCGCCTGCTGTGCAACCTGGTGGACAACGCGCTCAATTTTGCGGGTGCTGCCGAGCTGACGCTGGAGGTGGAGAGGCCGGGCCAGTGGCTGGTACGCGTGCTGGATCGCGGGCCTGGCATCCCCCAGACTGACCTCGCCGCCGTGCTGCAGCCCTATGTACGGCTGGAAGATTCGCGCAACCGGGGCACCGGTGGCACGGGACTGGGCCTGGCCATTGCCAGCGAACTGGCCAAGGCCCTGGGAGGCCGCCTGGTGCTGGGGCCGCGCGCAGACGGCGCGCAGGGGCTGGAGGCGCGGGTGGAGCTGCCGGAGGCGCTCCCCGCATAGGCGTGCGCGCAAGCGCCGCTGCTACAGTGGCCGCTCCGTGGACTCTCAAAGGACACCGCCGTGGACACCTCTGCTAGCACCCGCCAGAGCGAGATCAGCGCAAGCAATCGGCACATCCGCGTCGGCATCGGCGGCTGGACCTTCGAGCCTTGGCGCGGCAGCTTCTACCCTGCAGGGCTGGCGCACAGCAAGGAGCTGCAATACGCCAGCCGACAGCTCACAGCGATCGAGGTCAACGGCACCTACTACAGCACCTTCAAACCCCCCACCTTTGCCAAGTGGCGCGATGACACGCCCGAAGGCTTTGTGTTCTCGCTCAAGGCCAACCGCTTTGCGACCCACCGCCGTGTGCTGGCAGACGCGGGCGATTCGATCGCGCGGTTTGTCGAGAGCGGCATCTCGGAACTGAAGCACAAGCTTGGGCCCATCGTGTGGCAGTTCATGCCGACCAAGGCGTTTGATCCGAGCGACTTCGAGGCCTTTCTGGCCCTGCTGCCGCAGCAGGTGGACGGCCTGCGGCTGCGCCACGCGCTGGATGTGCGCCACCCCAGTTTTGCGACGCCCGCGTTTGTGGCGCTGGGGCGTCGGTATGGCTGCGTGCCTGTGTACACCGACTCCGATCAATTCCCCGCCATCGCAGATGCGGAAGCCGACTTTGCCTACCTGCGGCTGATGCGCAGCCAGGCCGATGTGCCCACGGGCTACACCGCCGAGGCGATTGCGCAATGGGCGCAGGGCGTGCGCACCTGGACCAGCGGCGCGCGGCCACGCGATGTATTCGTGTTCTTCATCAACGGCGCCAAGGAGCGAGCGCCTGCCGGGGCAATGGAGTTGCTGCGGCAGCTGGGCGCTACAACGTCTCCCGCTGCGTGAAGCCCTGCGGCGCCTCGCCACCATCGGGCACATTGCCCACTACCACGCTGTCCACCCGCGCATGCTCCGGCCCCTGGTGCGCCCAGTCGATCAGCGCCAGCACGGCGGGTTCCGGGCCCCAGGCGCAGGCCTCCACACGGCCGTCCTGGCGGTTGCGCACCCAGCCCGTCACGCCCAGGCGCGCGGCGGCCTGCACCATGGACCAGCGGTAGCCCACGCCCTGGACATGGCCGGTGATCAACAGATGGCGGGTGACGATGGAGTTGGGTTCTGCATTCATAGGAGCACTGTAGCGCGCGCCTTGTGGGGAGCCCGCTCCCGGGGCACACTGCCAGCACCCGGCACCCCATGACCACCACAACCCCCAAGGCCTTGCCCACCATCGACCCCCAGCGCTGCACCGGCTGCGGCTGGTGTGTGGCGGTGTGCCCGCCGCATGTGCTGTCCCTGCAGGTGTTGGGCACGGGGCCCTGGGGCCCCAAGTGCTCCGCCCTGCACGATGCGCCCGGCTGCACCGGGTGCGCGCTGTGTGCGGTCCGCTGCCCGTTCGATGCGATCCGCATGGTGCGGGTGGCGGCCACCCAGGCCAGGTGAGGCCGTTGCGCCACAAGCCGACAAAGGTGGGTACAAGCGGGATGACAGGCCCTGGCCCGCATCCGGTACACTGTGCTCTTCATGTCGTACACCGCCATCCCCTCCACCACGCACGCCGCTGCCTTCCAAGGCATGGGCATGATGCCGCCCGCATTCACGCGGGCCAATGGTGAGCAGCGGGCACTGGGTGCACGAATGATTACCACCATTACCGCCGCGGCCACCTGAGCACGCGCAGGTGGCCGTTTCGGCAGCCACCTGGTGATCGCTCTCTTCTCCCCCAAGACGAATGCACGAAACCCAGCTCTGGCAGCTGGGTTTTTTTGTTTGTTCGTTAGCCGGAGAAGTCCATGTACCGCGATCCCGTCCAGTCCCTTGAAGCCCCGTTGTTGCCGTCGTCTGCCACGGCCATGCGCCCCCTGCGCGTGGGCATGATCGGCATTGGTACCGTGGGCGCAGGCACCTTCCGCGTGCTGGCGCGCAACCAGGCGCTGATTGCCGCCCGTGCGGGCCGGGGCATCAAGCTGGTGGTGGTCTGCGCCCGCAGCCTGGCCCGCGCCATGAGCGTGGTGGGCAAGGACGTGGCGCTGACCAACGACCCCATGCAGGTCGCCACGCACCCCGACGTGGATGTGCTGGTCGAGGCCGCCGGCGGCACTGCCCCCGCACGCGACTGGGTGCTGGCCGCCATCCGCGCGGGCAAGCATGTGGTCACCGCCAACAAAGCGCTGCTGGCCGAGCATGGCAACGAGATCTTTGCCGCCGCGCGCCAGCACGGCGTGGCCGTGGCGTACGAAGGCGCTGTGGCCGTGAGCATCCCCATCGTGAAGGCGCTGCGCGAGGGCCTCACGGCCAACCGCATCGAATGGGTGGCAGGCATCATCAACGGCACCACCAATTTCATCCTGAGCAAGATGCGCGACGAAGGCGTGGGCTTTGCCGAAGCCTTGGCGCAGGCCCAGGCACTGGGCTATGCCGAGGCAGACCCGACGTTTGACATCGAGGGCCTGGACGCGGCGCACAAGATCTCGCTGCTGGCAGCCAATGCGTTTGGCATGCCGGTGCGCTTTGCCGACGCGCAGGTGGAGGGCATCACCACGCTGCAGGGCCTGGACGTGGCCTGCGCCGAACAGCTGGGCTACCGCATCAAGCTGCTGGGTGTGGCCAAGCGGCGTAAACATGGCGATACGGACGGCGAGGCGGAAGGCAAAGTGGAGGGAGTGGAGCTGCGCGTGCAGCCCGCGCTGGTGCCCGCCACGCATTTGTTAGCGCATGTGAACGGGTCGATGAACGCCGTGATGGTCAAGGGCGATGCGTCCGGCGTGACGATGTATTACGGCGCGGGCGCGGGGTCGGAGCAGACTGCGTCGGCCGTGATTGCCGATCTGGTCGATGTGGCACGGCTTGATGGCACCCACGCGGCGCAGCGCGTACCGCACCTGGGCTTCCACCCCCACGCCGTGGACAAGCAACTGGCGGTGCTGCCCCGTGCGGCCGTGCACACCCGCCACTACCTGCGCGTGCCGGTGCACAGCGCGCAGCAGATCGAGGCCGTGGGCGCCTGGCTGGCTGCGCAGCACGTGCCCGTGCTGCAGGTGGCGCTGGCACACGACAAGGCCTTGCCTCCCGGCAGCGGCCCCCAGGTGCTGGTGCTGACCGATGCTGTGGCGCAGGCCACCGTGGACGCAGCCGTGCATGCGCTGGCCGTGCACCCGGCGGCGGCCGGGCCGGTGGTCACGCTGCGGGTGGAGGTGCTGGCGTAATCCTCAGAATGCGGCGGGACGCCACTTGAGCAAGCGCCTTTCCAGCTGGCTCAGCAGCAGGTCCGCCGCCAGCGCCACCACCGCCAGCACGATCATGGCCGCGAACACGCCGCTGGCATTGAAGGCGCCCTGCGCCGTAGAGATCAGCAGGCCGATGCCTTCCTTGGCCCCCAGAAACTCGCCCACCACGGCGCCCACCAGGGCAAAGCCAAAGCTCACGCGCAGGCTGGCCAGAATCCACGAGGTGGCGGCCGGAATGACGATGGCGGTGGTGAGCTGGCGCGCCGACGCGCCGAGAATCTGCGCATTGGCGATCATGTACTTGTCGGCCTCCCGCACGCCCTGGAAGGCGTTGCTGAAGACGACGAAGAACACCATCACCACCGCCAGCGCGACCTTGGACGCCATGCCCAGGCCCAGCGCAATGACGAACACCGAGCCCAGCACCACACGCGGGATGGAGTTGGCGATCTGGATGTAGAGGCTGAACACGTCCGACAGCAGCTTGTTGCGGCCCAGCAGGATGCCGCAGACCACGCCACCCACAGCGCCGATGAGAAAGCCGAGCACGGTTTCTTCCAGCGTGACCAGCACCTGTTGCCACAGCGGGCCTTGCGAGGTGCCCTCGTCCACCCATTCCACGATTTGTGCCCAGATCAGGCTGGGCTGGGAGTAGAAGAAGGGGTCGATCCACTTCAGGCGGGCGGCGATTTCCCATCCGCCCAGTACGACCAAGAGCACGGCCAGGCGCAGGCCGATGATGGTGTAGCGGCGCTGGCGGATCGCCGCCTGGGCCGAGGCGGATTCGCGGGCCAGCGCTTCGTCGCTGAGCGCGGCTGGCAGGGCGACAGCGCCCGGGGTGGTGGTGAGGGTGTTCATGGTGGTTTGTTCCGTGAAGGTGGGGGTCACTGGATCACGACTTCCTGGCGCAGGTCGTCCCAGATGTGCTTGGACAACTCGACGAAGTGCGGGTCGTAGCGCACTTCAGACATCACGCGTGGGCGCGGCAGGTCGATGTCGTACACGCGCTTGAGCGTGGCGGGGCGGGCCGACAGCACGAACACCCGGTCCGCGAGCGCAATGGCCTCTTCCAGATCGTGCGTGACAAACACCACCGAGCCGCCGGTGCCGGACCACAGCTTGAGCAGCTCGTCCTGCATGAGCGTGCGGGTCTGCATGTCCAGCGCCGAGAACGGCTCGTCCATCAGCAGGATCTCGGGGCGGTTGATGAAGGTCTGCGCCAAGGCCACGCGCTTGCGCATGCCGCCCGACAGCTGGTGCGGGTAGTGGTTTCCGAACTTGTCGAGCCCCACGCGCTGTATCCATTGCTGCGCCAGGTCCCGGGCCTCGGCCTTGCGCATGCCGCGAAACAGCGGGCCTGCGGCCACGTTGTCGAGCACGTTGCGCCAGGGAAAGACGGCATCGGCCTGGAACACGAAGCCGATGCGCGGATCAATGCCGTCCACCGGCTGGCCCATCACGCGCACCTGGCCCACGGTGGGACGCAGCAGGCCGGTGATCATGTTCAGCGTGGTGGACTTGCCGCAGCCCGTGGGACCGACGATGGCCACGAACTCGCCGCGGGCCACACTCATGCTGAAGTTGCGCAGCGCGACCGTGGCGTTGCCGTCCTGCGAGATGAAGCGCAGCGACACGTCGTTGAACTCGATCGCGGGGGCTGTGCCGGCAGCGGATGCCGTGGCCGGCACAGCGCGTGCGGCCGTGGGGGCCGTGAAACCGGCGGAGACGGTGGCCGCGGCGCTCATGGCTTGGCTCCAGCCACAAAGGCGTTGGTGAAGGTCTTTGACAGGTCGATGTTCTTGCTGCGCACCTGGGGCTTGTAGGTGGCCAGCACCTTGAGCACGTTCTCGGGGCCGCCGTCGGGCATGCGAGCGTCGGTGGTGAACATGGGCACGGAGGCGCGCAGGGCCTCGATGTACAGCGCCTTGTCGTTGCCGTAGTAGTCGCGCGGCACCTTCTCGGCAATCTCTTCGGCCGTGTGGGTGTGGATGTAGTGCATGGTGCGCGCAAAGGCGCGGCCCAGCTTGGTGGCCTCGGCCTTGTGCGTTTCGGCCCAGCTGTTTTGCACGTACAGGCTCGCGGCGGGGTACAGGCCGCCCAGCGCCTTGATGGTGTCGGCCTCGTTGCGCAGGTCCACCAGCACCTTGGCCTCGCCGCTCTTGAGCATTTGCGACACGGTGGGCTCGGTGGTCATGCCAGCCTGGATGCGGTCCTGCTTCATGGCCGCGATGAAGGTGTTGCCCGCGCCCACGGGCAGCAGCGAATAGTCCTTCTGCGCCACGCCCTGGCGGTCGGCCAGGTAGCGCGTCAGAAAGTCGGTGGACGACCCCAACCCCGTCACGCCCAGCGTCTTGCCCTTGGCATCGGCCATGGACTTGAAGGTGGGCGCGGCCTTGGTGGACACCAGCTCCACCTCGCCCGGCACCTTGCAGAACACGGCAATCGCCTGGATCTCCTTGCCCTTGGATTGCAAGTCGATGGTGTGGTCGTAGAAGCCCACCACTCCCTGCACGGCGCCCGCGATGAGCTGGTTCTCGGCATCTACGCCGGTGGGCTGCGACTGCAGCTCCACGTTCAGCCCTTCGTCCTTGAAGTAGCCCAGCGCCTCCGTGAGCTTGGCGGGCAGGTAGATGATCTTGTTGATGCCACCCACCATGATGGTGATGGGCGCATCAGCCGCTTGCGCGAGGGGTGCAGCTACAGCCATCAGGCTGCCCAGGGCAAGGCCCAGCATATGGCGTCGGGTCGGGATGTTCATGGAATGTCTCCTGCTCAGTGGGGGGTGGTGCCCCGTGCGCTGTGTGTGCTTCGCGCCGGGATGAAGTGACTGTAGAAAGTGGCATCCTTCAATCAGCTTTCGCCCGGAGCTGCAATTCCCTAGGGTTAACCCCAAATCGCCTCCCATCGGCTGGCAGTCCCATCGAATCAGCCGCTATCAGCTATCAAAACATGAGCGCGCCCCAGGCGGGGACGATAAACTGGTGCCCACCATGAAAGTCCTTCTCATCGAAGACAACGAGCAGCTGGCGCACTGGCTGGTGCAGCTCTTGCGGGAGCGGGAGTTCGTGGTGGATCACGTGGGGGACGGCGAGGCCGCCGACCAGCTGCTGCGGCAAGGCCACTACGACGTGGTGCTGCTGGACCTGAACCTGCCACTGCTGTCGGGCAAGGGCGTGCTGCGCCGCATCCGTGAGCGCCAGGACGATGTGGCAGTGATCGTGCTGACCGCCACCGCCTCGCTGGACCAGAAGGTGCTGTGCCTGGAGATCGGTGCGGACGACTACCTGGTCAAGCCCATCGAGGTACGCGAGCTGGTGGCGCGCATTCAGGCACTGGTGCGGCGCCAGCGGCCCGGCAAATCCAACGACATCGCCTGCGGCGACCTGCGCTACGACCTGCGCACGCGGCAGTTCACGCTGGCAGGCGCCGACCTGGCCCTGCCGCCACGCGAACGCACCTTGCTGGAAGCGCTGATGCTGCACCTGGGCACTACCGTCTCGCGCCAGGCGCTGGCGGACAGCCTGTTCAGCCTGGACGAAGAAGTCAGCGGCGATGCCATCGACCTCTACGTGCACCGCCTTCGCAAGAAGCTGGAAGCCAGCAGCGCCACCATCATCACGCTGCGCGGCGTGGGCTTTCTGCTGCGCACGCGCGACGACGCATGACAACCGCCATGCTGTCGAGCTTGCGCTTTCGGCTGGCCCTGTGGCTGCTGCTGCCGCTGTCGCTCTTCGTGGCGCTGTGCGCCGCCCTGAGCTGGCGCAACGCCGCCAACGTGGCGGACTATGTGCAAGACCACGACCTGCTCGCATCCGCCAAGATGCTGTCCGACCGGCTGATCTGGGAGGGCAATGACGTGCAGGCCAGCGTGCCCCCTTCGGCGCTGAGCCTGTTCGCGTCGCCCGACCGCGACCGCGTGTACCTGAACGTGCAGGGCGCGGGCGGCGAACTGCTGGCCGGCACGCCCGGTTTTCCCTTGCCGGCCGAGCCGCACCCCGAGGGCACGGACCAGGCACAGTGGTACGACACACACTTTCAGGACCAGCCCCTGCGCGCCGTGGTGGTCACCCGCACCATGCACGACGTGGACGGTGCGCGCGCCTACACCATCGCCGTGGGCAAGACCACCCACAGCCGCGACCACATGTTGGCCAACCTGTGGTACCCCACGGTGGCCTATCTGCTGGCTGCGCTCGGCCTCACGGTGGCGCTCAGCGCCCTGGCCCTGACCCTGGAGCTGCGCCCCGTGGTGCGGCTGCGGCAACAGCTGGCGCAGCACGACCCCCTGCACCTGGACCTGCAGGTGGATGCCAAGGTGCTGCACACCGAGCTGCGCCCCGTGGCCGACACCATCAACCGCTTTGTGCAGCAGCTGCGCGCGCACTCGGAGGCGCAGCGCCGCTTCATCGCCGACGCAGCCCACCAGCTGCGCACGCCGTTGGCACTGCAGTCCACGCAGATCGAATACGCAAGGTCTGCGCCCCGCCAGCCCGACGAGCAAGACGCCCTGTGGACCAGCCTGCACGCCAGCAACCGCCGTCTGGTGGACGTGACGAACAAGCTGCTGCTGCTGGCGCAGGCCGAGCACCGCGATGCCCATACCCGACAGGAAACGGTGGACCTGGCCGCCGTGGCCCTGCGCTGCGTGGAACAACTGGCGGCACTGGCCGACCGCCAGCACATCGACCTGGGCCTGGACGCTCCGGCCGCTGGCCAGGCCTTGGTGAGGGCTGAGCCCTCGCTGCTGGACGCCCTGGTGGCCAACCTGCTGGACAACGCGTTGCGGTACACCCAGCAGGGCGGCCGGGTCACGGTGGGCGTGCGATGCAGCGCGGGCGCCACGGGACATTGGGTGGAGCTGTCGGTGGCCGATAACGGGCCCGGCATTCCCGAAGCCGCGCGGGAGCGCGTGTTCGAACGCTTTTTCCGCGTGAGCGAGGACACCACCTCCGGCACCGGGCTCGGCTTGGCGATCGTGCGCGAAATCGCACAGGCCTTTGGCGCCACGGTGGTGCTCGGGCCCCACCCGCAAGAAGCCCACGGGCTCCTCGTCACGGTGCGATTCGCCGCGCTCCCTGCAGCGGCAGGCCCGGTGGTGGCTGCGGGTGGAGACGCTGGAGGGTGAGCGCGGCCTGAAAACGCATTGGCGCGAGGTTTTTGGGCCAAATCGGGCGGTAGCGCTAGTGCATCATGCCTGGGTTGCTATCAATTTTGATAGCCCTCTGCCGATTGCATCCCTCACCCCATCAAACGTCCCAGCACCAGCGCCGCCATGTCCTCGGCCGCGCTGGTGCCCTCCGCCATCAGGCCCTGCACCACGCCGGCGCGGTCGGTGTCGGTGCGGTTCTGGCTCACCTTCCAGATGCCCTCCCAGCGCTCCACGGCCAGCTCGATGCCCACGATGGCGCGCAGCAGCTTGTCGATGTAGTCGGGCGGCGCGTCGTCGATGCGCCAGGGGTCGGCGCGGTGGGCCTCGTGCTGCTCACTCAGGGTGTGCAGGATGGCGCGCAGGCGTGCGGGGTCGTCAAACGCGCTCAAAGCGCCGTGGGCGTGCACGGTGGCGTAGTTCCACGTGGGCACCTGCTTGCCGTCCAGGGCCTTGGACGGATACCACGAGGGCGACACATAGGCCTGCGGGCCGTGGAACACCGCCACCGCCTGCTGGGGCAGCAGCGGCCACAGCGCGTTGGCGCGCGCCACATGGCCGATGAGCGTGCCCTGCGGGCCGCGCGTTGGGTCCAGGTACAGCGGGATGTGGTTGACGTGCAGCGCGCCCTCGTGCGCGACGACCAGCGTGGCCAACGGCTGGGCACGCACCAGGGCTTGCTGGGCGGCGGCATCGGCCACCTGAAACTGCCGGTTGGGGTTGGCCATGTCAGCCCCCTTCCACTTCAAGCACCGGCGCGCAGTCGATCTGCGTCTTGACCGAGTTGGCCAGAAAACACGATGCGTGGGCGCGGTGGTGCAGGTCGTCCAGCTGCGCAGCGCTGGGCGCGTGCGCCGCGTCAAAGCGCGTGACGGGCCTCAGCTGCACATGGGTGACCACCAGTTGGCCCTCTGCGTTCTTGGCCATGGTGCCCACGGCCGCGTCGGTATAGTGGTTGAGCCGATAGCCCGCGCGGCTGGCAAAGTCCATGAACCACAGCATGTGGCAGCTGGACAGCGCGGCGACATAGGCTTCTTCCGGGTCCACCGCCGCTGCGTCGGAGCACGGCAGCGGCACCACATGGGGGGACGACGATGCGGCCACAGTGGCGCCGCCGTCGAACTGCCAGGTGTGGGCACGGTGGTAGCGCTTGTCCAGAAAGTCGTCGGTGCCACGGGACCAGGTGATGGTGGCGGTGTGCTCGGCCATGGGGTGCTTTCAACAGGATCAGGCCGGCAAGCTGCGGCCCGGGTTTTTACAATGGTTCTTCAGTTTATGAGTGCATCACCCCATTGAAAGGGCCAATTCGTGCCCAGCCCCGGAGCCAATCGAACCACCGCCACCCTGCGCCAGCAGGTGTACGCCCAATTGCGGCGCGCCATCGAGCAGGGCAGCCTGCGCGCGGGCACCCGCCTGCCGCCCTCGCGCGAGCACGCGGCCAGCCTGGGCGTGTCGCGCAACACCGTGCTGTGGGCCGTGCAGCGCCTGCAGGCCGAGGGCTATGTGGAAGCCCGCGTGGGCGACGGCACCTATGTGTCGCAGGCCGTGGCCGCCACACTGCCCGCCGCGCAAGGCCTGGTGGCGCCGCCCCGGGGCCTGTCGCGCCGGGGGCAGCTGATCGCCGACACGGCGGCGCGCTGGCGCCCGCCCCTGGCGGCGGCCAAGGCGTTTCGCATTGGCGCGCCCGAGGTCGCCACCTTTCCGTTTGCGCTGTGGGACCGCCTGACCCGCCAGGCCAGCACCGGTCAACGCAGCCACCGCGCGCAGTACCTGGACCCGGCTGGCGACCCCGACCTGCGCCAGGCCGTGGCGCAATGGCTGTGGGCCTCGCGCGGCATTCGCTGCGATGCAGCGCAGGTGGTGGTGTGCTCGGGCTCGCAGCAGGCCATAGACCTGATTGCGCGGCTGCTGCTGGACGTGGGCGACGAGGTGCTGGTGGAAGACCCCGGCTACCCCGGCATCCGCGCCAGCCTGCTGGGCCACGGCGCGTTGGCGCGGCCGGTGGACATGGATGGAGATGGCCTGCGCATCGACACCGCTGCGGCGCAGTGGCCGAACGCACGCATGGCCGTCGTCACGCCCACGCACCAGTTCCCCACCGGCGTGTGCATGAATCTCGCGCGGCGGCAGGCGCTGCTGCAGTGGGCGCGCACGCACGACGCCTGGGTGGTGGAGGACGACTACGACGGCGAGTTCCAGTACGGCGGCGCTGCGCAGCGGGTACCCGCGCTGTGCAGCCTGCCGGGCTCGGAGCGCGTGCTGTACGTAGGCACCTTCAGCAAGACACTGCACCCCGGCCTGCGCCTGGGCTTTGTGGTGGTGCCGCCCGCGCTGGTGGAGGCCTTTGCCATGGCCCGCGCCATCACCGACCGGCATGCACCGGGCGACGCGCAAGCGGTGCTGGCACGTTTCATTGCCCAAGGCCACATGCTGCGCCACCTGCGGCAGATGCGCGAGCTGTACCTGCAGCGGCAGCACACGCTGCGCACCGCACTGGCCGAGGCGAGCAATGGCGCCTGGCAACTGGCCGCCAGCGAGCGCGGCATGCACCTGCTGCACGAGGTAGCCCCTGGCACCGACGACGAAACCCTGAGCCGCCAGGCGCTGGCGGCGGGCGTGATGCTGGCGCCGCTGTCGCGCTATGCGATGCAGTCCGCGCGCCGGGGCTGGCTGCTGGGGTATGCGGGGTTTGACGAGGCAGAGATTCGCGCGGCGGCCCGCGTGGTGGGGTGCCTCGTGCGTCAGCGGTGATGCAGACGCTGGTGCGTCACCACGCGCCAGGCTGCCGGGCCAGGGCCGCGCCAAGGCCCTCCGTCTGAGCCACTGCCTGCGGCTCCAACCTGCGCCACCAGTGCGTGGACAGTGCAGGCGCGCGAATGTCCAGCCGCTCACCCATGATGGGCGCCACCAGCGGCACCTGCGCTGCCGCCGCCAGCGCAGTGATGCGTTCGAACGGCTCCACCCACGGGTGCAGCGACAGGTCGAAGGTGCCGTTGTGAATGGGGAACAGATGGCGTCCCCGCACATCCAGATGTGCCTGCAGACTCTCCTCGGGGTGCATGTGGATGTCGGGCCAGTCGGCGTTGTAGGCGCCCGTTTCGATCAGCGTCAGATCGAACGGACCGAACCGCTCGCCAATCGCCTTGAAGCCGTCGAAGTAGCCCGTGTCGCCACTGAAGAAGATGCGGACCTGGTCGGCGCCTTGACCCGCGATCAGCACCCACGAGGCCCACAGCGTGCTGTTGCCGTCTGACAGGCCCCGGCCCGAGAAATGCTGGGCAGGCGTAGCCACCAGCTGCAGCCCGCCGATGGTGGTGCCCTGCCACCAATCAAACTGCTGCACCTTGTCCGCAGGCACGCCCCAGCCGATGAGCCGGTCGCCCACGCCCAACGGCGTGATGAAGTGCTCTACCTTGGGCGCGAGCTTCTGGATGGCGGCGTAGTCCAGGTGATCGTAATGGTCGTGCGACAGGATCACGCCGGTGATGGGCGGCAGCTCGTCGATGGTGATGGGCGGCGCATGAAAACGCTTGGGGCCCATGAACTGGAAGGGCGAAGCCCGCTCGGAAAACACCGGGTCGGTCAGCCAGAACTGGCCGTTGATCTTGAAGAGCAGGGTGGAGTGCCCCAGGCGCCACAGACTCAAGTCGGGCGCGGCCAGCAAATCCGACCGCATCACGGCATACACCGGCACGGGCTCTCGCGGCACCGAGTCGTCGGGCTTGCCGGTGGCAAAGCGCCACATCACCTGCAACGTCTTGAGGGCGCCCAGCGCATGGCGCGGCGCCGCATTGCGAAACTTGCCACCCGCGAACTGCGGCGACTGTTCATAAGCGGCCGCCGGCTGGGCGGCGCGGGAAATGAGGCTGTAGGCCATGGCGATCAGTACAACGAGGGCGACACAAAGTGCCGGGAGCAGACGGCGGCGATGGGCGAAAGGGAAGGACACCGGATCTGCGACATAGAAATTACACTGCACAGTGTAGTTCACTTTTTAGAAAAGTAAACTACCCGGTGTAAAATTTGCCTATGACTGCCTCCCAGCCCACCCCCCGCCTGACCGACCGCAAGCGCGATGCCATCGTGGAGGCCGCCATCGGCGAGTTCCGCGAACACGGCTTCAACGGCACCAGCATGGACCGCGTGGCGGCAGCGGCGGATGTGTCCAAGCGCACGGTGTACAACCACTTCCCGAGCAAGGAAGAGCTGTTCGAGGCCATCCTGCTGCTGATGTGGGAGCGCAGCCAGTCGCCGGACGAACTGACCTACACACCCGCGCGCCCGCTGCGCGACCAGCTGCTGGAGCTGCTGGCGCAAAAGATGCGCCTGCTCAACGACGCGAGCTTCATCGACCTGAGCCGTGTGGCCATGGCCGACATGATGCATTCGCCCGAACGCGCGCGCGGCATCACGGCCAAGCTCTCAGCCAAGGAGGAGGGCCTGCCGCGCTGGCTGCGCGCCGCCCAGCAGGACGGCCGCCTGCGCGCCGCCATGGACGTGCCCTATGCCGCGCAGCAATTGCAGGGCATGGTCAAGGCCTTTGCGTTCTGGCCCCAGCTGGCCATGGGCCAGCCGCCCCTGAGCGCAGCGCAGCAGCAGCAGGTGCTGGGCGATGCGGTGGACATGTTCCTGGGGTTCTACGCTGCGCCCACTCAAGAGGCACAACCCCCCGCAAAAAAGGCCAAGGCTGGTAGCACCGGCAAGGCAGCGGCAGCCCGGGGCGCAACACCTGCCAAGCCCACCGCGCGCCGCGCGCCCGCGCGCTGATCACCAACACCACTCTGGCCAGATCGCCGGCACACGGGGCGATTTGCACTACGCTCGCCCGTTCTTTCCACGCAGCCTGACACCACGATGCCCATCGCCCCTTACCTCGACACCGCCCCGGTTCTGGACACCGGCGTTTTCATCCACGACTCTGCCCAGGTGATCGGCGACGTCACCCTGGGCCGCGACAGCTCGGTGTGGTGCAACGCCGTGCTGCGCGGCGATGTGAACCGCATCACCGTGGGCGTGTGCAGCAATGTGCAAGACCTGACGATGGGCCACGTCTCGCACCGCAACGCCAGCAAGCCCGAGGGCTCGCCACTGGTGATTGGCGACTACGTCACGGTGGGCCACTCGGTCATCTTGCACGGCTGCCGCATCGGCAACGAATGCCTCATTGGCATGGGCTCCATCGTGATGGACGACGCAGTGATCGAAGACCGCGTGATGCTGGGCGCAGGCAGCCTGGTCTCGCCCGGCAAGGTGCTGGAGAGCGGCTACCTCTACATCGGCCGCCCTGCGGTGCGCCAGCGCGCGCTCACCGATGCGGAGATTGCGTACCTCAAGTATTCGGCCGAGCACTATGTGCGGGTGAAGAACAACTACCTGCCCCCCGCAGAGTCCGCCCCCATGGACTGATCCGCAGCCCGAGGCTGCCATGGCCAAAGGCGATACAGCACCGCATAATTTCCGGCGTATGAGCGAACTTCTTGACCATCTGTCCGAATCCGTCACTGCGGCACGGTCCGTGGAGGAGCTGACGCGTCCGCTGCTGGAGATGCTGGAGGCCGTGACGGGGCTGGAGTCCACCTACCTCACGTCCATCGACGAGGCACAGGGCGTGCAGCATGTGCTGTATGCACGCAACTCCAGCGCCATGCAGATCCCAGAAGGCCTGACCGTGCCCTGGAACGACACGCTGTGCAAGCGGGCGCTCGAAGAAGGCCGCACCTTCACCGACGATGTGCCCGCCTGCTGGGGCGATTCGCAGGCCGCACGCGACCTGGGCATCCGCACCTACGTGAGCAAGCCTGTGCGCATGGGTGACGGAGCACTGTATGGCACGCTGTGTGCGGCCAGCACCCAGCGCCGCCCGCGCACCCCCGAGGCCGAGCGCATCCTCACGCTGTTCGCCTACCTGATTGGCCAGCAGGTGGAGCGCGAGCAGCTGATCCAGAAACTGCTGGTGGCCAACGAAAAGCTCAGCGCCATGGCCGCCACGGACCAGCTCACGGGCCTGCCCAACCGCCGCGCCCTCATGCAGGCGCTGGACCGCATGCTCGCGCAGGGCCGCCGTCGCCAGATGGGCGTGCAGATCGCCTTCATCGACCTCGACGGCTTCAAGGTCATCAACGACACCTACGGCCACGAAGTGGGCGACCAGTTCCTCGTGGCCGTCGCGCAGCGCCTGCAGGGGGCGCTGCGCGCAGAGGACCTGGCGGCACGCCTGGGCGGCGACGAGTTCGTGGTGGTCAGTCTGAGCGATGGCGTGGGCGAAGCCGCACAACCGGCGCAGGACGCCCTCAGCCAGCGCATCACCCAGGTTACGCAAGGACGGTTCGACCTGGCTGGCGCGTTGCTCGACTATGGCGGCGCCAGCGTGGGCGTGGTCACCATCACCCCCGACCAGCAGCGCAGCATCGAGGATGTGCTGCGCGTGGCAGACCAGACCATGTACCGGGTCAAGCTTGCACGCCGCAACGCCCAAGACGCACTGGCGCAAGCGCGCAGCGGCGCGGCAGCCCACCGCTGAACCGCACCGCCCTGCAGCTGCCCACGCACGGCAGTAGCCACACCGCCCCATGGCAAGGCGATGGCCGGGATAATCGGCGTTCACCACCTCCACGTTCCATGGCCTCTTCCCCGTGCCGCGTGCTCGCTGTCATCCCGCCGATGACGCAGCTGAACACGCCTTATCCCTCCACCGCCTACCTCACGGGCTTTCTGCGCTCGCGCGGGGTTGCCGCCGCCCAGGAAGACCTGGCGCTGGCACTGGTGCTGCGCCTGCTGTCGCCCGAGGGCCTGAAGGCCGTCGCCGCCAAAGTGGACGCGCTGCCCACCAAGAAGCAAAGCCCCGCCGTGCAAAGTTTTGCGGCGCAAAAAGACCGCTACCTCGCCACCATCGGCCCGGCCATTGCCTTTTTGCAAGGCCGCGACAGCACGCTGGCCCACCGCATCGTGGGCCGCAACTACCTGCCCGAAGGCCCGCGTTTTGCCACGCTCGACGTGTACGTGGATGACGAAGGCGGCGACCCGCTGGGCTGGGCCTTTGGCGCCCTGGGCCTCACCGACAAGGCCAAGCACCTGGCCACGCTGTATCTGAACGACCTGGCCGACGTGCTGCGCGATGCGGTGGACGAGCGCTTTGAGTTCGTGCGCTACGCCGAATCGCTGGCGGGCAGCCAGCCCACGTTCGACCCGCTGGCCAATGCACTGGCTGCGCCGCCCACGCTGGTGGACGAGCTGCTGGAGCAACTCACCCACGAAGCCATCGCCCGCCACCAGCCCGATGTGGTGCTGTTGTCGGTGCCCTTCCCCGGGTCCGTGTACGCGGCGTTCCGCATTGCTCAGGCCATCAAGGCACGCTACCCACACATTGCCACCGTGCTGGGCGGCGGCTTTGTGAACACCGAACTGCGCGAGCTGGCCGACCCGCGCGTGTTCGACCACTTCGACTACGTGACGCTGGACGCGGGCGAGCGCCCGCTGCTGGCGCTGCTGGAGCACCTGCGCGGCGAGCGCGGCCGCCAGCGCCTGGTGCGCACCTTTGTGCGCAATGATGGAGAAGGCGGCGACGGCACGGTGCAGTACATCAACATGATGGAAGCCGACATCGCCTTCGCCGAGGTGGGCACGCCCACCTGGGATGGCCTGCCGCTGGACCGCTACCTGTCGCTGCTGGACATGCTCAACCCCATGCACCGTCTGTGGAGCGATGGGCGCTGGAACAAGCTGACCGTGGCGCACGGCTGCTACTGGAAGAAGTGCAGCTTCTGCGATGTGAGCCTGGACTACATCAGCCGCTACGAGGGCGCGAGTGCTGGCGTGCTGGCCGACCGCATTGAGGCCATCGTGCGCGAGACGGGACAGACAGGTTTTCACTTTGTGGACGAGGCCGCACCGCCCAAGGCGCTCAAGGCCCTGGCCACCGAGCTGATCGCGCGCAACGCCGGCATCAGCTGGTGGGGCAATGTGCGGTTTGAAAAAACCTTCACGCCCGACCTGGCGGAGCTGCTGGCCGACAGCGGCTGCATCGCCATCTCCGGCGGGCTGGAGGTGGCGTCGGACCGGCTGCTGCAGCTCATGAAAAAAGGCGTGTCTGTGGACCAGGTGGCGCGTGTGACCCGGGCCTTCACCGACGCCGGCATCCTGGTGCATGCGTACCTGATGTACGGCTTCCCGACCCAGACGGTGCAGGACACGGTGGACGCGCTTGAATACGTGCGCCAGCTGTTCGCCAACGGCTGCATCCAGAGCGGTTTTTTCCACCGCTTTGCCTGCACCGTGCATTCACCCGTGGGCAAGAACCCCGAAGAGTACGGCGTGACGCTGGCCCCGCTGCCCCCGGGCGACTTCGCCAAGAACGACGTGGCCTTCATCGACCCCACGGGGGTGGACCACGACGCGCTGGGCGGCGCGCTGAAGAAGGCCATCTACAACTACATGCACGGCATCGGGCTCGAAGAAGACGTGCGCAGCTGGTTTCCGTTCAAGGTGCCCAAGACGACGGTGCGGCGGGATCGGATTGAGCGGGCGCTGCGCGAGCGGGGGTGAACGCCACGGGCGATACAACCGCCAATTTTAAGCAAAAATAGCCGCAGGTCCTTGTTGCATAAGTACTTTCAGCTATCAATAGTGAAGCATCCACAAGGTGGTCAACGCTTTTGCTTCTGGTAAGCCCTGTCCGCCGGTGGCCCCCGGTCGGTGTCTTGCAGGCCCCGCTGCACATCGCGGTAAGCCTGCTCGATTTGTGCGTCAGGTTTCCCATGGGTCCTGTCCACCGACTCGTCACGCTCATGGGGCAGCTTGGGCTTTTCTTCCTTGGCGGCCGCAGGGCCCGCTTTCAACGGCCCCTGCGTGGTGGGTCCGGGCGCTTGGCGCTTGGTGGTGTCGACCGAAGGCTCCGGTCCGGTGGGGGCCGAGGTGGGTTCGTCGGGGTGGGTATTGCGGGGCATGGGGTCTCCTGGGTTGGGACCGCAGCCGGTCCCGTCCCATGGATCGTAAAAACGCCCCCCGTCGTCGCCTTGTAGGCCCACAGGCCATCCAACCGACGGGAGATGGAGACGGTGCACACAGCCCCTGGAGCCGATGGCCGTCCAAGCCATGCGACACTACTGTATGTCTCAAAGGGGTATCTGCTTAGCTCCAGTAGCTCCGTTGATACTGTGATTTCATCCAGCAATGGTATCCGATTGCCTCTCCCCGGTATTCTTGCTCACGACATCCC
>NZ_LMHQ01000013.1:0-80519 GCF_001428225.1 Acidovorax sp. Root70 | reverse complement strand
AAACCAGTCAAGAAATTCGTTCCAGGTGCGAGGGTAGTCCTGTCCAGGAGTTGGCGTTAGCATCTGGGTTTCCATCCAGCTATTCTGATGCCACTGGAGCTAAATAGATACCCCTTACATAAATACAGTATTCGTGCAATCAACCACCCCTTCATCAGCCCAGGAGCCATTTCACATGCTGGACCACATGACTTTCCGCGTCACCGACATCGCCCGCGCCAAGGCGTTCTACACAGCCGCCCTCACGCCTTTGGGCTACAGCCTGTGTTTTGAAGGCAACTACGGCTCAAACATGCTGGGCTTTGCCTACCCGGCCCCGTCCGAGCCCGACGGCAAAAAAGCCGACGTGTGGTTCATCGACGGCCCCTCGCCCTACGGCGGCCCGCCCGCCACCACGGGCTGCCACCTGGCGTGGCGGGCCGCCACACGGGCCCAGGTCGATGCCTTCTACCGCGCCGCCATGGAAGCCGGGGGCCAAGACAACGGAGCCCCCGGTCTGCGGCCCGACTACCACCCGCACTACTACGGCGCGTTTGTCATCGACCCCGAGGGCAACAACATCGAGGCGGTGTGCCACCTGCCTGAATAGGTGGGCTTGAACAGGCAGGTGGCCTGCGAGGCCACAGGGGTGGCAAGGCTCGGCAAAACCAAGCCACCCAGTGCACTGCCCCGTGCACCGAAGTGCTGCGCGATCAGTCCAGCTTCACGCCTGCCGCTTTGATGATCTCGCCCCAGCGCTTGGACTCGGCCCGCGCCATGGCGCGGAACTGTTCAGGCGTGCCGGGCAAGGCTTCCATCCCGAAGTCGTTCATGCGCTTGACCACGGCGGGGTTCAGCAGGGCCTTGTTCAGGTCGGCATTCAAACGCGCGGTGATGGCAGCGGGGAGGCCAGCGGGCGCCAGGATGCCCTGGAACGCAAACACCTCGGTGTTGGGCACCCCCGCCTCGGCCAGCGTGGGCACGTCGGGCAACGCAGCGATGCGCTTGGCCGAGCCGATGGCCAGGGCGCGCACCTTGCCCGAGGTGATCACCGGCAGGCCGGCGGCCAGGTCCAGGAACATGCAGGGGACCTGGCCACCCATCACGTCCTGCAGCGCAGGTGCCGCGCCACGATAGGGGATGTGGGTGAGGAAGGTCTTGGTGCGGTTCTTGAACATCTCCATCGCCAGGTGGTGTGGCGAGCCATTGCCCGGCGATGCGTAGTTGAGCTTGCCGGGGTTGGCGCGCGCGTAGGCCAAAAACTCTTTCACCGTCTTGGCTTCAAACGCCGGGTTCACCACCAGTGCCAGCGGAAAGCGGCTGATGCCGCCCACGTAGGTGAAGTCTTTTTCGGGGTTGAACGGCAGCTTGGTGAACAGGTGCTCGTTGTAGGCCAGCACGGCGTTGTCGGCCGACATGAAGGTGTTGCCGTCCGGCTTGGCCGTGGCCACCATCTGCGCGCCGATGTTGGTCGAGGCACCGGGGCGGTTGTCGACCACGATCTGCTGGCCCAGCGTCTGGCGCATGGCCTCGGCCACGGTGCGCGCCAGCACGTCGGTGCCGCCACCGGCGGGGTACGGCACCACCCAGCGCAGGGGCTGGTCGGGCCAGGCAGACTGGGCGGCGGCCCAGGGCGCGGCGCTGGTGGCGCCTGCGGCGGCCAGGGCGGACAAGAGGGTACGGCGTTGCATGGGGTTGTCTCCTTGATACTATGAATTTGATAGCTGCTAGCGCACATTCTTGTAGCGCATGCAGCCGGTTTTATTCAAATTTTGTGCTGCGCGGCCTCAGGCGGCCGGTGCGGCAATCGTCTGGTCGATGGCGCCGAAGATGCTGGCGCCGTCCTTGCCCTTGACCTCGATGCGGATGGTGTCGCCGAACTTCATGAATTCGGTGCTGGGCTTGCCGTCCTGGATGGTTTCGATGCAGCGCTTCTCGGCAATGCAGCTGTAGCCCTTGGGCCATTCCATGCGGCCGTTCTGCTCCACACCCTTGTTGCTGACGGTGCCGCTGCCAATGATGGAGCCCGCGCGCAGGTTGCGCGTCTTGGCCACGTGGGCGATGAGCTGGCCAAAGTGGAAGGTCATCTCGGGGCCCGCGTCGCACATGCCGACCTTGCGGCCGTTCCAGGTGGACTGCACGGTGAGGTTCACGCGGCCATGGTCCCAGGCGTCGCCCAGCTCGTCCAGCGTCACGGCCACAGGGCCGAAGGCGGTGGCGGGCTTGGACTGGAAGAAGCCAAAGCCCTTGGCCAGCTCGGCCGGGATCAGGTTGCGCAGACTCACGTCGTTGGCAATCATCACCAGGCGGATGCCGTCCAGCGCCTGGTCGGCGTTGGTGCCCATCTTCACATCACCGGTCACCACGGCGATCTCGGCCTCGAAGTCGATGCCCATGGCTTCACTGGGCACCACCACGTCGTCGCAGGGGCCGATGAAGTCGTCGCTGCCGCCCTGGTACATCAGGGGGTCGGTGTAGAAACTCTCGGGCACTTCGGAGTTGCGCGCTTTTCGCACCAGTTCGACGTGGTTGATGTACGCAGACCCGTCAGCCCACTGGTAAGCGCGGGGCAGAGGGGCCATGCACTGGGCGGAGTCGAAGGGGAAGGCATGGCGCGCGCGGCCGCTGTTGAGCTGGTCGTACAGGTCCTGCAGCTGGGGCGAGAGGAAGCCCCAGTCGTCCAGCGCCTGCTGCAGCTTGCTGGCAATGCCGGTCGCATAATGGGCCGTGCCCAGGTCGCGGGAGACGACAACCAGTTGGCCGTCGCGCGAGCCGTCTTTGTAGGTAGCGAGTTTCATGGTGGCAGGACCTTTGTCTCAAGGGGTTGAAAGTCTTCACCCAACACGAATTACGCTTGGGTAAATTGATTTAACTAAACAAAACTCGCAAATTTTAGTGCACATGGACAAAGAACGTGCAGGAATTCAATCGGTCGAGGTGGGTTTTGCCCTGCTGGAGGGGCTGACACGCTCGCGCGGGCCGCTGATGCTCAAGGATGTGGCCGCCTCGGCGGGCATGAGCGCGGCCAAGGCGCACCGGTATCTGGTGAGCTTTCAGCGCCTGGGCCTGGTCACGCAAGACCCCCGTACCGCGCGCTACGACCTGGGCCCTGCCGCGCTCAAGCTGGGGCTGGCCTCGCTGACGCGGCTCGATGGCGTGCGCCTGGCCCGCGAGCGCATGCCTGCACTGATGGAAACCATCGGCCACACGCTGGCGCTGGCGGTGTGGGGCAACCATGGCCCCACCATCGTGCACTGGGAGGAATCGCCCCAGGCCGTCACCGCCAACCTGCGCCTGGGCGACGTGATGCCGCTGCTGTCGTCGGCCACGGGCCGGTGTTTTGCGGCCTTCATGTCGCCCGAGGTGGTGGCGCCGCTGCTGAAAGAGGAGCTGGCCCGCGCCGTCAAGATGCGCCGTACCGACCTGCCCGCCACCATGGCCGAGGTGAATACCCTGCTGGCCGAGGTGCGCGAGCGCGGCGCCGCCCGCGTGGTGGACACGCTGCTGCCCGGCATCGTCGCCTTCTGCGCCCCAGTGTTCGATGCCGATGGGCACCTGGAGCTGGGCATCACCACCCTGGGCTCCATCGCCACCTTCGACCCCGAGTGGAGCGGCGCTATTGATGCACCGCTGCGCACGGCGGCGGCCCAGCTGTCCAGCGACCTGGGCGCAGGCAGCGCCTGACGACCCCGACACACACGGACGAGATGCCACGGCGCGCGCTGGTTTTCATCACAGCCCTGGTGCTGGCCCTGCACTGGCTGGTGCTCAGCGGCGTGCCCCTGGCCTGGGACAGCCCCGCGCAGCCGTCCAGCCAGGTGTTCAGCACGCGCAGCATTGCGCCCGCACCGCCACCACCAACCGTTGCGCCTCCCGGCGTGACTGCCGTGCCGGTTGCCGCACCGCAACCTCCGCCCCGTAAAAAAACGCCCTTCCCCAAGCGCCCCCCAGCCCCTGCGGCCCAGGACCGTCCCGAACCTGCACCGGTAGCCGCCCCCGCCGTAGAAGCTGGCACGCCTGCGGACACCGGTGCCGCAACCACTGTGGCCAGCGCAACCCCTGAGACGCCTACCAAAGACGCCGCTCCGGCACCCGCGCCTGCGGCATCGGTACCAGCCATACCCCCAGAGCCCCCCGCCGAAGACGCCCAGACCGGCACAGGCGTGGACATCCGCCCGCCCGGAGGCACCGGCCGCAGCGCCAGCACCCCACCACTGCCCGTGCGCATTCCCGTCCCCACGCGGCTCGCGTTTGATGTGAGCGGCCAGGCCAAAAAGTTCGCCTACAGCGCCCGGGCCGAGCTGCTGTGGCAGCACGACGGCAACCGCTACGAGGCGCGCCAGGAGATCAGCGCCTTCCTGGTGGGCACCCGCACGCAGCGCAGCGTGGGCACGGTCACGGAGCAAGGACTGCTGCCCGAGAAGTTCTCCGACAAATCCCGCAGCGAGCAGGCCGCCCATTTCGACTACGCCAAGGGCCGCATCACCTTCAGCGCCAACACGCCCGATGCCGCCGCAGGCCCGGGTGTACAAGACCGCCTGAGCCTGTTCATCCAGCTGGGCGCGATGCTGGCCGCAGACCCGGGTCGGTTTGTGCCCGGAACCCAGATCACGCTGACCACGGTAAGTGCACGCAGCGCCGACCGCTGGACCTTCACCGTGGAAGGCCCCGAAACCCTAGACCTGCCCGCCGGGCCCACACCCGCCCTCAAGCTGCTGCGCCAGCCCCGCAAGGACTATGACCAGAAGGCCGAGCTCTGGGTGGCCCCAGGGCTGGGCTACCTGCCCGTGCGCATCAAGCTCACCCAGGCCAACGGCGATTTCGCCGACCTGCTGCTGCGCGCCAGCGGTCCGCCCTGAGCACGGCCTGCGCTTGCTTGCGCCGAACCGAGTGTTGCGCCCAAACGCCATCCGGGCAAAAAAGCCCCATGAACCCGGCATGCTCCGTTTTTCATGAAATACTGCAACGCAACAGAGGGCAAAAGCCACGGGCTTTACCGGGGCCCCTTGAACTCTGCGCACCCGCTGTCATCTGACATCTATATCGACAAGGGGAACACGATGCACATGCTCTACGACTCAGAATCCTTCGTGGTGGTCCACATGCTGCCCGACGCCGTGGAGAAAAAGAGCGCCCAGGTGCTCAACGACACCGCCCCTGCTGTTCCCCAACTCGCGCGCCATGGCTTTGAAATCGTGGACAAGCGCTCGGGCAAAGAGGTGTATCTGGACGGCTCCTGGGCCGAGATGTTCCAGGAGCAGATCCTGGCCTGGCAGCGCGACACCCCGACCCAGGAAGAAGTGGAAGACGCGCTGGACCGCTACGCGGGCTTGGCGCAGAACCCCGTCGTGGTGCATTAACGCCGCGACAAGGCCCGGTGCGTTAGCTCAGCCCACCGTGCCTACGTGCTCGCTGGGCGGATAAATCCGCCGGTACAGCGGGTCCACCAGCATCAGCACCGCAATCAGCCGGCACACCTGAAACGCAGTCACCACCGGCACCCCCAGCTGCAGCACTTTGGCCGTGATGGCCATTTCGGTGATGCCGCCCGGCGAGGTGCCGAGCAGCAAGGTGACCCAGGGCAGCCCCGTGGCCCAGGCCAGGGCGCCAGCAAACAGAGCACACACACCCATCAGGCCCACCGTGCCCAGCGCCACCGAGGCCAGCCAACGCGGCGCGGTGTGCAAAAACTCCGCGCGAAACCGCACACCCAGGCTGACCCCGATCACCAGCTGGGCCGCATTGACCATGCCCTGGGGCACGGCCGACAGGCTCTGGCCCGCCATGGTCAGGCCCATGGACACCAGCATGGCCCCCATGAACCACGGGTTGGCTCGGCCCAGGCGCTCCATGAGCAGCGCGCCCGCACCAGTGAGCACCGCCAACAGCGCAAGCCCGGGCCAGCTCACCACCCGCAGCGTGGGCGGCAAGATGTCCAGGCCGTGCAGGCCGCTGAACTGCAGCGCGAACGGAATGGTCACCGTGACGATCAGCAGCCGCAGGCTGTGGCTGGCGGCCACCAGGTCGGTGCGCGCGTTTTCGCGCTCGGACAACAAGGTCATCTCGGACGCAGCGCCAATCGCCCCGGCAAAGTAGCTGGTGGCACGCAGCATGGAGGCGGGCACGCCATGCATGCGCGGTGCGTGCACGCGGTAGAGCCACGCGCCAAACAGCCAGCCCAGGAACAGCGCCCACACGATGCCCAGCACGATGGCCCACCACAGCCCCCCGATCAGCGCGACCACCTGGGGCGTGAAATACAGGCCCAGGGCGGCGCCAATGGTCCATTGCCCGGCGTTGCGCAGCGGGCCCCAGCTCTCGGTGGGACCGCCGGCCATCGACACGATGGAGGTGGCGAGCAGCGGGCCGATCATCCAGGGCAGCGGGGTGTGCAGCGCCACACAGGCAGCGGCGGCAGCCCACGCCAGGGCGAGGGTGGCCAGGGTACGAACAAGGAAGTGGGGGCGCATACGAAACGGGGGACTAGCACGCGCAGCGGGCGGCGTGCGCAACCCCGCAGTATCGCGCGGCACCTACCCACTGCGGCTGCAACGGTACTGCCCAGACGGAATGGCTGGCATCGCCACCGGGCAACGGCCACCACCGTGCGCTGCGCGTCCCAGGGACTCTTCAGGCCCTTGAAAAGCCGTCCAGGCAAGAAATCCAGCCCAAATGGCTTCTTGCGCTAGTCGAATATGCTTCGAAAGCTATATTTTTAATAGCGATCAGGTAGCACCACGCCGCGCGGCCATCTCACGCCCCATCGCGGCGAGCGCATCTGGCGCCAGCAACGTGGCAGCTGCGGGGTAGGCCACCCCTTCTTCGGCGGCAATGTGGGCGTCATATCGGGCAGCAAAGCGGTCCAACGCGGCCTCGTCCTGCGGGGTAAAGCCCGAGGAGCCCCCATCCACCATCGCCTGCAGGCCAGCCCGGGCTGCCGCCCAGTCGGACGTCATGGCCACATGGTCCCGCTGCAGTTGCGAGACCAAGTCCTTCACTTCGAGCGTGGCTTGGGCAAGCAGCAGCGGGAACACATGCAGCTCTTCGTCCTGGTGGTGCAGCGGCGCCGCGATGTCGAAATAGCGCAGCACATCGCGCGCGGCCTGGCGGGCATCGTTGTCCACCCCTTGCGCCTGCACATGGGCACGCAAGCGGCCCAGCAAACCCAGCGTACGCTGCACGCGTTCGTGGCAAGCCTCCAGCATGGCAAAGGGCTGCTCGAAGCCCACGGCGGGCGCACTGAAGCCTGGCACATGGCGCGGTATGGCTCTCCCGGGGATGGCAGCCGATGTCGGTGCAGGTGCGGAGGCAGAAGCCATGGCTCGCCTCAGCCAAACCGCACAGGGTGGCCCTGGCGGTCGAACGGAATAAACGCCCCATGCGCGCCGCCCTTGATTGCATCCACCATGCGCTGCAACGGCGCCTCGGCATCGGCACTGGTGGGCGCCTTGTTCAGCGTGCCCGAGAGGGCCGCCGCAAACACGATGGCCCAGTCGTGCCCCGGGGCGGTGAACTGGCGGGCCTCATCCACCAACGCGTCGAACGATGCCAGTTCCTGTGGCGTCTTGTCCACGCACATCAGCGGCGCCAGGGAGCCGCCCTGCCCAGCCTCGAAACGCGCGCGCTGCGCAGGGGTGGCGTCATCAGGCAACTCGACCGCCGCAAAGACAAACAGCAGGCGCTGGGGTTCAGGCTGCATGCGTGCTGCCTGCAGCAGGTCGTCAAAACTGGAAATATCCATGAAAAAGTCTCGCAATCAAAGAAAGGGGGCGGGGCTTCAAAAACCGGGCACCACGCCCCGTTCGGCATCCAGCGTACTCACGTAGGCTCCCGCCGCGGGACGAGCCCGGGCCGCTTTGCGCGACTGTACGGTACCGATGCTGATGAAACACAGGGCCTGCTCAGACGGCGCCAGCTGAAACAGTGCCCGCAGGCTGGCCGCCTTCAGGGCCTTGCCGCTGGTCAGTGCCGACCCGAACCCCTGTGCGGTGGCCATCAGCAGCATATTCTGCACGGCGCAACCAGCGGAGACGGTGCGCTCGGCCAGGTCGATCTCGGCATCGCCGCGCTCAGCGTCCACCACCGCCAGCAGCAGCACGGGAGACCGGTATGCCTTCTCCCGCGCCTGCTCGGCCTGCTCGGGGGTGGCAGCCGGGTCGCGCTCCAACAAGGCCTGGGCAAACACCCCGGCCAGCATGGGGCGCGAGGCATCAGGCACCAGCACAAACCGCCAGGGCACCAGTTGGCCATGGTCTGGCGCATGGGCTGCGGCCTGGAGGATCTGCGCCAGTTCGGCGGCATTCGGCCCGGGGGTGCCCAGTCGCTTGGGCAGGATGGTCTGGCGCGACTGGATCAGCGCCGCAGCCATGCCCGCCACATCCTCCGCCACCGGCGCGCGTGCGGAGGCAGCGGGCGGCTTGGATACGTGGCTCAAAGGCCAGGGAATGACAGCCATTGCAAATCCTTGAAGGAGCGGGTTCAGCCCGGTCGGCCATCGGCCCGCAGACAGCCATACCAGCGGCCCAGGCGCACACCCCATGCCGCCATGGTGCCAGCCCACAGCACGGCGGCCACCGGTAGCAGCCAGAGCAGCACCGCACCGGGAACACCCGGCGCCGCAGCCACAATGCGCAGCACCGTGGCGGCCTGCAGCAGCCAGAACAGCGACCACGCCATGCGGTCAGCCACCAACGCCCGCCCGCTGTGCCCACAAGACACCCGCGTGACCATGGCCAGCATCAACGACGCCAGGCATCCCATGGTGAGCGCATGCAGGGCGCCCAGGCCCAGGCCGCCAACGCCCAGCCCCCAGGCCAGCCACGCGGACACGCCCCCGAGCAAGAAGGACACACCCAGCCACAAGAAGCCAATGTGCAGCATGGCCAGCAGCTTGTTCTTGAGGCTCTGCACCAGCCCCCACACGCAGGCCAGCCAGATCAGCACGCCCCCCACCGCCAGCTGCAGCGCGCCATGCACCAGTCCCCAGGCGGGGCCCGCGGCGCTGGCAGAGATGCCGGCCCATTCAAGCCACACGGCCAGCACCTGCAGCAACGCCGCCGCCAGCATGAGCCAAAGCACCCAGAAAGGCCGCCAGGCTTGCACCATGGGCATGGCACTGGAGGTAAAAAAAGGAATCATGCGGTGCGCCACCGTGACATACACCACGACCACAAACCCCCAGAGGCCCGTGAACACCCACGCCCTGGCCACTGCGGGGGCCCCCAGCACCAGGCTGAGCCACAGCCCCGCCACGCTGACGCTGCCGAGCAGGCAAGCGCCCGCAATCACGCGCGCATGAAGCTGGTCCTGCGCCTGGCTCAACCGCACCCGGCCCCAGAACTGCACCGTCATCCACACCAGCCCGCCGCAGGCCAGCGCAAGCCCGGCCAGCGCGACCACAGCATGCCAATGCGCGCCAGCCAGCCACAGCAACCAGCCTGCAGCCTGGGCGAGCAGGGGAAACTGCAGCGCGCTGACGGGCAGCGGCTCCACACCCAGCCACTTGGGGCCCGCCGTGAAGAGAAAGCCCGAGAAGAACAGCGGGATGAATCCGAAAGCCATCACCGCGGAATGCACCAGCGTGGGCGGCAGCGCGGCAGGCAACGCCCACCACTGGGTGGACCGGTCCACCTGCACCAGCGCCCACCACGCCCCCGAGGCCACCAGCACCACCATGGCGAGCAAAAAACCCAGCCGATGGGGCGCCAGCATCACATAGCGCCAGCGCCAGTGCCTGTCCATCTGCGCGAGGGCCTCGGCAGACGGCTTGCCCGACGCCGCGCGCACGGGAATGGTGGGCCGAGGAGTGGTCATCCGCAGCTTCCCAGGTGTCCACACTGCGTGCAGTAGTCGCAACCATCCTTGCGGATCACGGCGTGCGCCCCGCATTCGCTGCACTTCTTGCCCGCCATGGCCTGGGGCACGGCCACGGGCGGGGGAGCGGGCTCATCCAGCGGCAGCTGCTGCTGCACCGGGTCGGCCACCCGGCGCGCCAGGATGTTCTGGATGGCGTAGGCCATGGCCGCCACTTCGGAGTCATGCCACATCGGCACCATGGTGCCATCGTCTTTGCGATGGGTGCCCAGGCGCACCGGGCCACGGTCCCAGGCGACCTTGCGCATGTCCGACAGCGCCCGCTCCAGGAAGCCCCCACGCGCTGCGAGCGACAACAGCCGCATGCTGGAGGTGATCCACTGCTGCGACTCGCCGCTTTGGCCCACGGGCATGAAGAACTCGATGGCACGGTCCACCGTACCGTTGCCCACGCCCGTGGGCACGGGCAGGAACGACACGATGAGGTACAGGGTCTTGTGGCCCTCCTGCGTCCAGTATTCGAGCTTTTCGGCCACCGCCGACAGCCCGCCTTGCGGTCGGCTCTCGATCACGGTGCGCATGGGGTCCACCACCGGTGCAGGTGCCGCCACAGGTGCCGTAGCGGGCGCAGGCGCAGGAGCTGCATGGGTTTCCAGCACCGACCCGAGGATGGCGTTGGGCCGGTAGGTGGCCAGGCCCTTGAGCTTCGCGCGCCAGGCCTGCAGATACAGGTCCTTGAACCCTTCGTAGGGATAGTCAGCGGGGATATTGACGGTCTTGGAAATCGCGGTGTCCACAAAGGGCTGCACGGCTTCCATCATGGCGATGTGGCCTTCGGCAGGCATGGCCAGGGCCGATACGAAGTAGTCGGGCAGCGCATCCACGTCGCCGCCCAGCTCGCGGTAGAGGCGCCAGGCATGGTCTTCCACCGCGTATTCGGTGGTGCTGCCGTCCGACTCGCGCTTCTTGCGCTTGTACATCCACGAAAACGGCGGCTCGATGCCGTTGGACGCATTGTCGGCAAAGGCCAGGCTCACAGTGCCCGTGGGGGCGATGGACAGCAGGTGGCTGTTGCGGATGCCGTGCTGGTGAATGGCCGCCTTGAGCGATTCCGGCAGGCGGCTGGCGAACGTGCCTTCGGCCAGATAGCCGTTGGCGTCGAACTTCGGGAACACCCCTTTCTCGCGCGCCAGGTCCACCGATGCGGCGTACGCAGCGTCGCGCATGCACTCGGCAATGCGCGCGGCCATGGTGCGGCCCTCGGGCAGGTCGTAACGCAGGCACAGCATGGCCAGCGTGTTGCCCATGCCGGTAAAGCCGACGCCAATGCGGCGTTTGGCCATGGCCTCGTCGCGCTGCTGCAGCAGTGGCCAATAGGTCACATCGAGCACGTTGTCGAGGGCGCGCACCTGCAGCGCCACCGCCTTGGTGAAGGCGTCGAAGTCAAACGCCGCCACGCCACCAAAGCCAAAGGGGTGGCGCACAAAACGGGTCAGGATGACGGGACCCAGGTCGCAGCACCCGTATGACGGCAGCGGCTGCTCGCCACAGGGGTTGGTCGCTGCGATGTCTTCGCAATAGTGCAGGTTGTTGTCTTCGTTGATGCGGCCAAGGAACAGGATGCCCGGTTCGGCAAAGTCGTAGGCCGATTTCATGATCGTGTCCCACAGCTCGCGCGCCGGCACGGTGGCGTACACCCACAGGCCATCGGCACGCTGGTAGGCGCCCTGGGCCAACACCGCGGCGCCAGGGCGGGCCTTGTGCACCAGCTCCCACGGCGCGTTGTTCTGCACGGCATGGATGAACTCGTCCGACACCCCCACCGACACGTTGAAATTGTTCCAGCGGCCCGGCGTGCGCTTGGCGGTGATGAACTCGTGCACATCGGGATGGTCTATGCGCAGCACGCCCATCTGGGCGCCCCGGCGTGCGCCGGCGCTCTCCACGGTGGAGCAAGACTGGTCGAACACGTTCATGTAGCTGCACGGCCCCGACGCCATGGAAGCCGTGGCCTTGACCTGCGCGCCCTTGGGACGGATGCGCGAGAAGTCGTAGCCCACGCCACCGCCACGGCGCATGGTCTCGGCGGCCTCGCGCAGGGCTTCATAGATGCCCGGAAAGCCCTCGTCGTCCACGCCCTGGATGCAGTCGCCCACGGGCTGCACAAAGCAGTTGATGAGCGTGGCCTGGATATCGGTGCCTGCGGCGCTCATGATGCGGCCAGCACCGATGGCGCCCGCCTTCAGATTGGCCAAAAACAGGGTTTCGTACTTTTCGCGCAGCTCAGGCTTTTCGACCGAGGCCAGGGACCGCGCCACGCGTTGGTAAAGCTCGTCAGCGGTGGTCTCGCCGGGTTTGAGGTATTTCTCGCGCAGCACATCCAGGCTGATGGGCTGCAGGGAAGCGGTGGGGTGGAGAGGGGGCTGGGGTTCGCGTTTCATGGGGGCCGATGATTTGGGTTTCACGCTGAAACGGGGTTGCGTTCCGTCAAGGAGCGCTCATTCCACTCCGAATGCTGGCTCCTGGCAAGCGGGGGACAGGTCACTCGTCCACCAGCACTTGCCCGTCATGCTCCACATACGGCTGATAGGGGCCGGTGCCGCTGTGGTCGGACTGCGAGGCAGGCACAAAGCCACCGGTCTGTACATCGAACACATGGACCTCGCCGTCCTCGATCACATAGTGCCAGCCATGCAGGCTGATCTGGCCCGACTGCACGCGGCTGCGCACCATGGGGTACTCCATGAGGCGTTCGAGTTGCAGAACCACGGCGCGCTGCTCGGTGCGGCGCAGCACTTCGGGGCCCGGTTGCATGGGCAACAAGGCCTCGCGCCCCAGGTCCAGCCAGTGGTTCAGGTTGGGCGCCTCGGGTGACACCTCACCATACATCGCCTTGATAGCCCCACAGTGACTGTGGCCGCACACCACGATGCGGCGCACCTTCAGGTTGAGCACCGCAAATTCGATGGCCGCCGTGGTGCCATGGTGGCCATGCGATCCGTCATACGGCGGAATGAAGGCCCCCACATTGCGCACCAGAAACAGCTCACCCGGCCCTGCGCCTGTGAGCAGGTAGGGCACCAGGCGAGAGTCGGAACAGCCAATGAACAAGGTGGTGGGATGCTGCCCCTCATCCACCAGCGCCTGGAACTGCTGGCGATACTGGGGAAAGGCGTCGTCATGGAAGCTGCGCAAACGGTCCAGCAACTCGTCGGGCATGGGGCGGGCAATCGGTAACGGAGAGGGGCGATGCAATTACTGCACGAGCGGGGTATCCGCCGCGTCCAGTGCCACACCATCCACCACGGCCGCACCGGCCAGCAGCTGCAGGTACTGGCGCAGCGCATTCACCCAGGCCTGCTGACGCAGGGTGAGCGCGATGGCCTGGCGCACTTCCTCGAACGAGGGCTGCTGCCCGGGGTCGCGGGCCACCACTTCCACCACGTGCAGGCCAAAGCGGCTGTGCACCAGGCGCGCCAGCACGCCGATCTCGGCGCTGCCAAACACCTCGCGGGCGAACTCTGGCGCGCAGTCGGCACGGGTCAACCAGCCCAGGTCGCCGCCCTGCTGGCCGCTGGGGCAGTTGGACCACTGGGCGGCTGCCTCGGCGAACTTGGCACCACCATCGTCTGCGCAGCGCAAGTCGATCAGCATGGCCTCTGCCCGCAGGCGCAGCTGCTTCACATCCACGCCCGGCGTCACGGCAAAGAGCACGTGGCGCAGCTGTGCGCGCTCGCCCTGGGCGTGTGCCGCAGGGTGGGCCTCGTGGTAGCGTCGGCAAGCTTCCTCTGACGGATCAGGGACGGGCAGCTCGCGGTCCAGCAGCTGCTCGATCGCGTCCGAGGCCTCGGTGCTGATCGCGCCCTCGGAGCCCGGCACATCGTCTGCCGACAGCAACCCTGCCTGCTGAGCAGCCTGCCGCAGCAGTTCTGTGCAGGCCCGCTGACGCAGAGCCTCCTCATCCAGCAACTCGTGCGCCGCATTCAGGGCGACACCGTTGATGCGCGCGATGTCAGCCACCAGACCGCGCGGGTGACCGGCATCGGGCGACGGCGCAGCCAGTGGCGGTGCCTGATCCATCGTTGCGGCCAAGGCTTCATAGGCTGCCGACTGCGTGGGCGTCAGCGTGCTGGCAGTGGCTGCCGCCGCGCTACTGTCTGTGGAGCCGCATCCGCAGCTCCCGGTTCCACATCCGCTCATGGTGTACTCCTTGGGAATCAGTGGGTTTCAGGCGCGGCGGTCTTGCGACTGCATGTGGCCTGCAGGCAGGTTCAGACGGCGCGCACGCACCACCTGGTAGGGACGCAGCACATAGGCCAGCGTGCCAAAGCCGCTCCAGACGTGCACCAGGCGGGTGAACGGGAAAATCAGGAAGATGCTCATGCCCAGGAACATGTGGGCCTTGAAGATCCAGCCGGCCTCGGCCAGCAGCTCCACCCCGCCGCTGCGGAACGTCACCACCCGTTGGCCCCACTCGGCCAGCTTCATCATCATGGAGCCGTCCAGATGCTGTGCCGACAGCGGGATGGTGGCCAAGCCAAGCGCCAGCTGCAGCCAGAGCAGGATCAGCAGAACAATGTCGCTGGTCTTGGATGTGGCGCGGATGCGCGCGTCCGACAGGCGGCGGTGCAACAGAATGGAGATGCCCACAAAGGCCAGCAAGCCCGCAATGCCCCCGGAGACCATGGCCATGAGCTGCTTGTTGCCTGCACTGATGAAATGCTCATACACAAAGTGCGGCGTCAGCATGCCAAAGGTGTGCCCGAAGAACAGGAACAGCACGCCGATGTGGAACAGGTTGCTGCCCCAGCGCAGGCTGCCGGTGCGCAGCAGCTGCGACGAATCGCTCTTCCACGTGTACTGGTCGCGGTCGAAACGCGCCCAGCTGCCAATGAAGAAAACGGCCAGGCAAATATAGGGATAGATGCCAAACAACAGGGTATCAAGCCAGGCGGTCATACGGAGACTCCTTCTGGTGCCCGCTCGGCGCGGGGGGTACGGACAAAATGCACAGGTTGCGGCTGGTCAGGCTTGGACTGGCCCTGGGTGCTGCAACCGCCAAACGCTTCGGGCTCTGCCCAGACTTCGTCCATAGGCGGCTCGGGCGTCAGCGCGACCGACTGCACGCGCTGACCCGAAACTTCGAGCACGGCGGCAATGACGCTGGCGTAGGGGCTGTTGCGCGCCACGAGCGCGCTGAACAGCGCATTGAGGATGTGGGCCATCTCGCCCAGGAATTCCTTGGCCACTTCGGGCGGCTGGGTGGAGGCGAACTCCAGCACCACGGGCAGGTGGTCTGGCAACTCGTCGGCCTCGAACTGCAGGCCGGCCTTTTCGTAGGTCTGCATCAGGTCGATGAGCGCCGGGCCCCGATCGCGCGAGTCGCCGTGCACATGCTCGAACAAGTGCAGCGAGGTCTGGCGGCCTCGGTCGAAGTTATCCACGTAGCGGGCTTCGGCTTCCAGCGGGTCCAGCGCCGCGAGGTGCTGGCACACAGCCTTCAGCTCCTCCATGCGCTCGGCGGTCAGGGCCTGCTCTGCCTGCAGCGCATCGATCAGCTGCGGCATCACGCTGCGCAGCTGTGCATCGGGATAGCTGAGCAGGTAGCCCAGGGCCCGCAGGGTCAATCGCACGGAGGTCGGGTTCTTTTTGAACATGGTGATTCCTTCCGTCGCACTCAAACGGTCGCTTTGATCGGGATCGTGCGGGGCTTCTTGCCGCCGAACATGCTGGTTTCGGTGGCACCATCCGAGCAGCCGTTGCCGAACGAGAAGCCACAACCGCCGCGGATGTCGAACGCGTTCTCGGCGTACTCGCGGTGGGCCGATGGGATGACAAAGCGGTCCTCGTAGTTGGCAATGGCCATCACGTGGTACATCTCCTCGACCTCGGCCATCGACAGGCCCGCCTGCTTGAGCACCGTCAGGTTCTGGCGCTGCTCCACGTGCTTGTCGCGCTGGTAGGTGCGCATGGCCAGCATGCGCTCCAGCGCCCGCACCACGGGGCCGGTGTCGCCGGCAGTGAGCAGGTTGGCCAGGTACTGCACAGGGATGCGCAGTTGCGACACGTCCGGGATCTCGCCATTCACACCCACATGGCCTGCGTTAGCGGCCGCTGTGATGGGCGAGAGCGGTGGTACGTACCAGACCATGGGCAGCGTGCGGTACTCGGGGTGCAGCGGCAGGGCCACCTTCCAGTCCACGGCCATCTTGTAGACGGGGCTGTTGCGCGCTGCGTCCATCCAGCTGTCGGGGATGCCGTCGATGCGCGCCTGCTTGATGACGTCCGGATCGTTCGGGTTCAGGAAGATGTCGAGCTGCGCCTGGTACAGGTCGCGGTCGCGCTCCACGCTGGCGGCTTCCTGGATGCGGTCTGCGTCATACAGCAGCACGCCCAGATAGCGGATACGGCCCACGCAGGTTTCCGAGCACACGGTCGGCTGGCCGGCTTCGATGCGGGGGTAGCAGAAGATGCACTTCTCGGCCTTGCCCGATTGCCAGTTGTAGTAAATCTTCTTGTAGGGGCAGCCGCTGACGCACATGCGCCAGCCGCGGCACTTGTCCTGGTCGATCAGCACAATGCCGTCTTCCTCGCGCTTGTAGATCGAGCCGCTCGGGCACGACGCCACGCACGCCGGGTTCAGGCAGTGCTCGCACAGGCGCGGCAGGTACATCATGAAGGTGTTCTCGAACTGGCCGTAGATGTCCTTCTGGACATCGTCGAAGTTCTTGTCCTTGCTGCGCTTGGCGAACTCACCGCCCAGGATTTCTTCCCAGTTCGGGCCCCACTCGATCTTCTCCATGCGCTTGCCGGTGATGAGGCTGCGGGGGCGGGCTGTGGGCGCGGCCTTACTTTCAGGCGCCGACTGCAGGTGGTCGTAGTCGAACGTGAAGGGCTCGTAGTAGTCGTCGATCTGCGGCAGGTTGGGGTTGGCGAAGATGCGCATGAGCAGCTTCCACTTGCCACCCTGGCGGGGCGCGATGGAGCCGTCAGGGCTGCGTACCCAGCCGCCGTTCCACTTGTCCTGGTTTTCCCATTCCTTGGGGTAACCGATGCCGGGCTTGGTCTCGACGTTGTTGAACCAGGCGTATTCCACCCCGGGGCGGCTGGTCCAGACGTTCTTGCAGGTGACGGAACAGGTGTGGCAACCGATGCACTTGTCCAGGTTCAGCACCATGCCGATTTGTGCGCGAATTTTCATCGTGTTTCTCCTTGTCTTCGGCTTCAGGCGTGCGCGCCGGTGTCGGACACTTCGTCGTCCAGCCAGTCCACGCGGTCCATCTTGCGCACCAGCACGAACTCGTCGCGGTTGGTGCCGATGGTTCCGTAGTAGTTGAAGCCGTAGCTGTACTGCGCGTAGCCACCAATCATGTGGGTGGGCTTGAGCACAATGCGCGTGACCGAGTTGTGGATACCGCCACGGGTGCCGGTGATCTCGGAGCCGGGGGTGTTGATGATCTTCTCTTGCGAGTGGTACATCATCACCATGCCGGGGTTCACACGCTGGCTCACCACCGCGCGGGCCGCAATGGCGCCGTTGGAGTTGAAGAGTTCGACCCAGTCGTTGTCCACGATGCCTGCGATCTTCGCGTCGTCTTCACTCAGCCACACCACCGAGCCGCCCCGATTCAGCGTGAGCATCATCAGGTTGTCGCTGTACGTGCTGTGGATACCCCACTTCTGGTGCGGCGTGATGAAGTTCAGCTGGATCTCACGGTTGCCGTTGGGCTTCTTGCCCTCGACTTCGTGCAGCGTCTTCAGATGCACGGGTGGGCGGTAGCTCACAAAGCCTTCGCCGAAGTCGCGCATCCAGGGGTGGTCCTGATAGAACTGCTGGCGGCCCGTGAGGGTGCGCCATGGGATCAGCTCATGCACGTTGGTGTAACCGGCGTTGTAGCTGACCTTTTCGCTTTCCAGGCCCGACCAGGTGGGCGAGCTGATGATCTTGCGCGGCTGCGCCTGGATGTCGCGGAAGCGGATCTTCTCGTCCTCGCGGTGCAGCGCCAGGTGCACGTGGTCGCGGCCGGTCTGCTTGCCCAGGGCTTCCCAGGCCTTGCAGGCCACGTGGCCGTTGGTTTCGGGGGCCAGCATCATCACCACCTCGGTGGCGTCGATGTCGCTCACGATGCGGGGCATGCCTTGCGTCACGCCCTCTTCCTTCACGCGGCCGTTCAAATCGCCGAGCTGGCCGACTTCGGTCTGCGTGTTCCAGCCGATGCCCTTGCCGCCATTACCGGCTTTGTCCATCAAGGGACCCAGGGCCGTGAAGCGCTTGTAGAGGTTGGGGTAGTCGCGCTCGACCACCGTGACCTGCGGCGCGGTCTTGCCGGGGATGAGTTCGCACTCGCCCTTCTTCCAGTCACGCACGCCAAAGGGCTGGGCCATTTCGCCCGCCGTGTCGTGCATGATGGGCGTGAGCACCACGTCCTTTTCTACGCCCAGGTGGCCCACGCTGACCTCGCTCACGGCCTTGGCGAAGCCCTTGTAGATCTCCCAGTCGCTCTTGGCCTGCCAGGCAGGGTCCACCGCGGTGGACAGTGGGTGGATGAAGGGGTGCATGTCGCTGGTGTTGAGGTCATTCTTCTCATACCAGGTGGCCGTGGGCAGCACGATGTCAGAGTACAGGCAGGTGGTGCTCATGCGGAAATCGAGCGTGACCAGCAGGTCCAGCTTGCCTTCGGGGGCCTTGGAGTGCCACTGCACTTCCTCGGGCTTGGCTTCGTCCTGTCCCAGGTCCTTGCCCTGCACACCGTGGGTCGTGCCCAGCAGGTGCTTGAGGAAGTACTCATGCCCCTTGCCCGATGACCCGAGGATGTTGGAGCGCCAAACGAACATGTTGCGCGGCCAGTTGTCGGGGTGGTCCGGGTCCTCGCAGCTCATCTGCAAGCTGCCATCCTTCAGGGACTTCACCACGTAATCCTTGGCTTCCATGCCCTTGGCAGCGGCGTCTTTGGCCACCTGCAGCGGGCTGGTCTTGAGCTGGGGCGCCGAAGGCAACCAACCCATGCGCTCGGCGCGCACGTTGTAGTCGATCTGCGCGCCGTGGTAGGCCTTCTTGTCGGCCAGGGGCGAGAGGATTTCCTCCATGCCCAGCTTCTCGTAGCGCCACTGGTCAGTGTGGGCGTAGAAGAAGCTCGTGCTGTTCATCTGGCGGGGTGGGCGGATCCAGTCGAGGGCAAAGGCCAGCGCCGTCCAGCCGGTTTGGGGCCGCAGCTTTTCCTGGCCCACATAGTGCGCCCAGCCGCCGCCGCTCTGGCCGATACAACCGCACATCATCAGCATGTTGATGATGCCGCGGTAATTCATGTCGCTGTGGTACCAGTGGTTCATGGCCGCGCCGATGATGACCATGGACTTGCCATGCGTCTTGTCGGCGTTGTCGGCAAACTGGCGTGCCACGGTGATGATCTGGTCGCGCGGCACACCCGTGATCTTTTCCTGCCAGGCAGGGGTGTAGGGGCGGTCCGCGTCGTAGCTGCCGCCGGGTTCTTCACCAGGCAGGCCGCGGTCGATGCCGTAGCTCGCGGCCAGCAGGTCGAACACGGTGGCCACCATCACGCGGCCCTGGGCCTCATGGCCTGCGAGTTCCAGGTGCGTCACGGGCACGGGGCGCACCATCACATCGCTGCCCTGTTCGTTGGCCGTGAAATTGGGCGTCTGCACGCCACCGAAGTACGGGAAGGCCACCTTCGCCACGTCATGCGCCTGCGCGCCGTCTTCGATCACCGACAGCTTGAGTTTGACGGTGTTGCCGGTGCGGGCTTCCTTGTTCTCCAGGTTCCACAGGCCCTGATCGGCGCGGCCGTCAGCCCCCCAGCGGAAGCCGATGGAGCCGTTGGGCAGCGTGACCTGGCCCAGCTCGTCGTAGCCCACGGTCTTCCAGTCGGGGTTGTTGGACTGGTCGAGCTGGCCCGGGAAGTCGCTGGCGCGCACATAGCGGTCGGGCACCATGGCCTTGCTGCCATCGGGCAGCGTCTTTTCCTTCAGCACCACCAGCAGCGGCAGGTCGGTGTAGCGGCGTGCGTAGTCGTCGAAGTAGGTGCTGCGGCCCTTGCCGCCGTCCTTGAAGTAGAACTCCTTCAGGATCACGTGGCCCATGGCCATGGCCACGGCGGCGTCGGTGCCTTGCTTGGGGTGCATCCACAGGTCACCCAGCTTGGCCACTTCGGAGTAGTCGGGCGTGATGGACACGACCTTGGTGCCTTTGTAGCGCACCTCGGTCAAGAAGTGCGCATCGGGCGTGCGCGTCTGGGGCACGTTGGAGCCCCAGGCAATGATGTAGGAGCTGTTGTACCAGTCGGCCGACTCGGGCACGTCGGTCTGCTCGCCCCACACCTGCGGGCTGGAGGGTGGCAGGTCGCAGTACCAGTCGTAGAAGCTCATGCACACGCCACCGATCAAACTCAGGTAGCGCGAACCGGCAGCGTACGAAATCATCGACATCGCGGGGATGGGCGAGAAGCCGATGATGCGGTCAGGGCCATGCTTCTTGATGGTGTAGACGTTGGCCGCGGCGATCATCTGGTTGACTTCGTCCCAGGTGCTGCGCACGAAGCCACCCAGACCCCGCTGCTTTTGCCATTCGCTGCGCGAGGCGTCGTTCTCGACGATGGCAGCCCAGGCATCCACGGGGCTCTTGGCCAGGGCAATGGCGGCACGCCAGTGCTTGAGCAAACGGCCGCGCACCATGGGGTACTTCACGCGGTTGGCGCTGTACAGATACCAGCTGTAGCTAGCGCCGCGAGCGCAGCCGCGGGGCTCGTGGTTGGGCAGGTCGGGGCGGGTGCGGGGGTAGTCGGTCTGCTGGGTTTCCCAGGTCACGATGCCGCCCTTGACGTAGATCTTCCACGAGCAGGAGCCCGTGCAGTTCACGCCGTGGGTGCTGCGCACGATCTTGTCGTGTGCCCAGCGGTCGCGGTAGGCGTCTTCCCAGGTGCGGTCTTCGCCGTTGGTCTCGCCGTGGCCTTGGGCAAAGGTCTCGCGCGGTTGCGAGAAGTACGAGAGGCGATCAAGAAAATGACTCATCGGGGGCTCCTTGTTCTGTTCTGTTCAGGGGGTCTTCAGCAAGGCATGGCGGCGTTCTTGCGCGCGTAGTGCCACCAGGTGATCACGATGCAAACGATGTAGAAGGCAAAGAACGTCCACAGCGCGGCATGGGGGCTGCCCGTCAATGCGATCGAGCTGCCATAGCTCTTGGGGATGAAGAACCCGCCATAGGCAGCCATGGCGGCGGTAAAGCCCAGCGTGGCGGCGCCCAGGGTGTTGCCCTCCTTGTTGGCCTGGGCCACGGCGGCTGCGTTGCGGGGGTCCACACCGCGCATGGCTTCGGTCAGGAAGATCACGGGGATCATTCGGAAGGTGGAGCCGTTGCCAATGCCGGTGGTGAGGAACAGCACCAGGAAACACACGAAGAAGCCGCCAAACTGGCCCTCATTGCCACCCGATGGCAGGAACACGGTGACCCCCACCACGGCAATCGCCATGACGATGAAGTTCCACAGCGTGACGCGTGCGCCGCCGAGCTTGTCGGCCAGCCAGCCGCCAAAGGGGCGGATCACGGCGCCCACCAGCGGGCCCAGCCAGGCATAGGCCAGGGGATTGATGTTGGGGAACTGGCTCTTGATGAGCAGCGGGAACCCTGCGGCGTAGCCGATGAATGAGCCGAAGGTGCCGAGGTACAGCACGCACATCAGCCAGTTGTGCTTGCGCTTGAAGATGGCGGCCTGTGCAGCGAACGAGGCGCGGGCGTCGGCAATGTCGTTCATGCCAAACCAGGCCGCCAATGCCGTAAGGGCGATCCATGGCACCCAGATGAAGGCGGCGTTCTGCGTCCACACCTGGACAGTGCTGCCGTTCTTCACGATGCTCTGGCCTTCGCCACCAAAGATGCCGAAAATGCCGGCCGTGACGACCAGCGGGCTCAGGAACTGCACCACCGAGACGCCCAGATTACCCAGGCCCGCGTTCACGCCCAGTGCCGAGCCCTTGCGCTCCTTCGGAAAGAAGAAACTGATGTTGGCCATGCTGGAGCTGAAGTTGCCACCACCCAGGCCGCACAGCAGCGCAAGGATGAGCATGGTGGGGTAGGCCGTGGTGTTGTCCTGCACCGCAAAGCCGATGCCGATCGCGGGGATCAGCAGCGAAGCTGTGGAGATGGCCGTCCAGCGGCGGCCACCGACCAGCGGCACCATGAACGAATAGAAGATGCGCAGCGTGGCACCCGAAAGTGCTGGCGCCGCGGCCAGCCAGAAGAGCTGGTTGGTCGAATACTTGAAGCCCAGGCCCGGCAGGCTCACGGCGACCACGCTCCAGACCTGCCAGATGGCAAAGGCCAGGAACAGCGCGGGCACCGAGATCCAGAGGTTGAGCTTGGCGACGGCTTCGCCCTCGCGTTCCCAGAAGGTCTTGTCCTCCGGGGTCCAGAGGGTGAGCAGGCGCCCCTGGCGCCCGCTGGTGGTGGTGGCAGACATGGTGAGAGTCCTTTAAAAAATCAGCGGGTGGTCGCCGACGCAGCAGCGTCCTGCGAACCCATGACGGGGGTGCGGCGCACTTCGGTGAAGTACATCCAGATGAGCGAGACCCACACCACGCCGTACATCAGCATGAAGGCGCTGGAGCGAACGCCCGTGAGGTCCATGAGTGCGCCAAACAGGATGGGCAGGATGAAGCCACCCATGCCACCGGCCAGGCCCACGATGCCGCTGATGGCACCGATGTTCTTGGGGTAGTCATCACTGATGTACTTGAAGACGCTGGCCTTGCCGAAGGCCCAGCAGATGCCCAGCAGGAACATGAGGCCGGTGAAGGCATACACGTTCAGGCCCAGATGGAAGGTCTTGGCGCCGTTGACGGTGAGGATGGTGAAGTCGGTCTGTGGGTAGCTCAGCAGGAACAGGCAGATCCAGCTCACCCACATCACCCACCAGGTCACGCTGTGGGCACCGTACTTGTCAGACAGCATGCCGCCGATGGCGCGCAGCACGCCGCCGGGCAGCGAGAAGCAGGCAGCCAGCAGTGCCGCCACGCGAATGTCGAGGCCGAACTCACCCACGTAGTACTGCACCATCCACAGCGACAGCGCCACATAGCCGCCGAACACGATGCTGTAGTACTGGCAGTACTTGAGCACCTTGGGGTCCTTCAGCGCCTTGAGCTGGTCGGTGAACTTGACATTGCTGGGCACCAGGTGGGCCGGGTCGCTGTGGCTGAACAGCAGGAACAGCACCAGCGTGCCCAGCATGATGGCGGCATACACCTGCGGCACCATGGCCCAGCCAAAGGCCACCAGAATGACGGGCGCCACGAACTTGTTGACGGCTGCCCCCGAGTTGCCCGCGCCATACACGCCCATGGCCGTGCCCTGGCGGTGCTTGGGGAACCAGCGCGCCACATAGGGCGTACCCACCGAGAACGAGCCCCCCGCCAGACCCACGAACAGGCCGATGGTGAGGAAGTGCCAGTATTCCGTGGCGTAGCTCATGAGCCAGATGGCGGGCACGGTGGTGGCCATGACGGCAGCCATCACGATGCGGCCGCCGAACTTATCGGTCCAGATGCCCAACGGCACCCGCACCAGCGAGCCCGTGAGCACGGGCATGGACATGAGCAACCCGAACTGCGTGGAGTTCAGGTTGAGCATTTTCTTGATGGGGATCCCGATGACGCCGAACATCATCCAGACCATGAAGCAGACGGTGAAGGCGAAGGTGCTCACGATGAGCACTGACCATGCCTGACGCGTGCGTTGCGGACTGTCGCCCGGGGGCAGAGTTGCGTTTGCCATTGCACGATTCCTCTCTTTTTGCATGACAGGAATAGTCCCTCTTTTCGGAGACCTTGCCCATCCTTCGCTAGGACATGCGCAACGCGGCAGAAGGAGTAGTCACTGGGAGATAGCCATCGTTCGAAAGAACTATGGCCTTGCAAAAAGCAGCCGCAGAGCACACCGGGGACCAGAGCCGGTTTTATATCGAATAGAAATGACAACTTCAATGCATTTCTTACCGAAGGCCGGTCTCTGGATTTCGTTCAAGGCACTGCAGACGGACCGACCTGCGCGCGCCCGAGCCATGGGAACAAGAGATCCCGCCGCAGGCACCGTGCGGGCTGCTAGCTGCGCTACTCCACGCGCTGGCGGTCCGATGCGTACACCGCCGCCTGCACGCGCGAACTCAGACCCAGCTTGCGCAGGATGTGCTGCACGTGAATCTTCACTGTGGTCTCGGCGATGTCGAGCGTGCGCGCGATCTCCTTGTTGCTCGCGCCGCGTGCAATCTCGCGCAGCACGTCTTCTTCGCGCGGCGACAGGGGGGTGAATCCGTTGGCGGCCACCCCTGGGGCGTCGGCTGGCGGGGGCGATGGAGGCGTCACCTCGGGGGCGCCCTGTGACTGGAATGCCGCCACCAGCTTGCCCATCAGCTCAGGGCTGACCACGGGCTCGCCGCGGGCAGCGCGGCGTATGGCCTGAGCCAAAAGGTCGCCATCAATGGTCTTGAGCAGGTAGCCCTGCGCGCCGTTGCGCAGGGCGGTTGCCAGGTCTTGCGCGTCCTCGCTCACCGTCAGCATGAGCACACGTGATGCGGGCGACACTTCGCGCAGACCCTGGATGGCATCCACACCCATCACGCCGGGCAGGTGGTTGTCGAGCAGGATCACCTGGGGCTGCAGTTGGGGTGCCAGCCGCAGGGCCTGCGCCGCGTCACCTGCCTCGCCCACGACAGAAAGGCCCTCGTACTGCTCGAGCAGCGCGGTCAGCCCGCGCCGGAACAGCGTGTGGTCGTCCACCACCAGCAGCGTGACTGGCGTGGCGGCCGGCGCCGACGTGGAGGTAAGGGGCGGTGAGTGGGTCGTCATGGTGTGGGGGCAGATTGTGGAGCGGCTGCGGCCTCCGGCGCTGTGGTCTTGGCAAAAGCGACTGCCTGGGCAGGCGCCACGGAGGGCAACTCAATGCACACGCGGGTACCCTGCCCCGGTGTGGACTCCACCTGCACGACGGCGCCAATGCGCTGGGCCCGCTCGCGCATGATGCCCAGGCCCACATGCAGCGAATCGGGCGGCACGGAGGTGACGTCAAAGCCGGTGCCGTTGTCCTGCACCTCGAAGCGCCAGCGCGGGTGGCGGTGCACCAGCAAATCGACCCGCGTGGAGCCCGAATGCTTGCGCACGTTCGACAGCGCCTCCTGCACCATGTGCAACACCTGGATCTGCACGTCCTGCGCCAGCGGCAAGCCGTGGCCCACCATGCCCAGCGTGGTCGCCATGCCGGTCTGGTGCTCGAACTTGGACAGCGTGGCGCGCAGCGCGGACTCGATGTCCTCGTCGCTGGTACGCGTGCGAAAGTGCACCAGCAGCTCGCGCACGTCGGAGTAGCACTCGCGAACGCCCATGTCGAGCTCTCCGATGCTGCGGTCGCGCTTGGCATCATCACCCCGGGCCACAGCGTCGCGCAGCAGCTGGGTCTGGATCTTCAGGAAGGCCAGCGACTGGGCAATCGAGTCGTGCAGCTCGCGCGCGAGCAGGCTTCGCTCTTCGGCCACAGCGGCCTCTCGCTCCAGCGCGGTGGCGCGCAGGCCCTCCATGGCGCTGGCCAGATGGCGCGTCATGGCTTCGAGCAGGTCGCGCAGTTCGTCGGTCATCTCGACCGGTGAGCGGAAGAACAGATTGACCTCGCCCAGCATGCGCAACTGCATCTTGACGGGGATAGTGACCATGGTTTCAAACCCGGCATCCCGGCAGTGCGGCAGGGCCACGTCCGTGGACGGTGTGATGGGGATCACCCGGGTGCGCGCCTGGGCTTGCGGCTGACCACACAGGCAGCTGCCCGTGTGCAGGCAATGCTCGCCCTCGGCCATGGTCGCCGGCAGGCCGTCACCCGCCAGCAGCACATAGCGCTCGTTGGCCTCATTGGACCAGCGCACGGCCACAGCGTCAGCGCCCGCCACCCGGCGGATCTGCTGGACAAAGCCCTGCGCCAGCAGCTCCAGGCTGCTGGCGGTCGAGGCCAGCGCGCTCACCTCGTACAGCGCAGCCAGGCGCTGGTTCTGCACGGCGATGCTGGCGGTCTTCTCCCGCACCTTGTGTTCCAGCTCATCGTGCGATGCCTGCATCGCGTGCGCCATGAGATTGAAGCCCGCCGAGAGCTGGCCGAACTCGTCATCGGTGTCGACGGGCAGGCGCGTACCCAGCTCGCCCTGGCGCAGGCGCACCTGGGCCTGCTGCAGGCGCGCCACGGGGTTGATGACCAGCAGATAGCTCATCACCATGAAGGTCACGGCGGCCACAATGGCCAGTGCCATCATGAACAGCTGGAACAGGTGCAGCGCGGCGGTCCAGCCTGCAATCTGGACCTCGATGGCGTCCACAAAGCCATCAACCTGTTGCACAAAGGCATCGGCCTCCACCAGGATCTGTGCACGGTCCGGGGGCAACGCGCTGACCCAACCTGCGCGAGCCTCGGTCCACCGGGCACGGATGCCGTCGAACCGCATGCGCGTCTCGTCGCTCCACGGCACGGCCAGTGGGCGCGACGGATCGCCCGTGCGCAGCAGCTCCAGGCTGGCGTCGAACTGGCGCGCCCGGTCCCGCACCGCCTCAGGTGGCTCGGTCTGCAACACCAGCACCATGCGCAGCATGTTCATGCGCAGGCGGCCCGCCTCGTTCACCGCAGCAGCGCCCCCCTCGAGTTTCCAGGTCACCCACAGCGTCAACCCAATGGACGCCAGGGCCACCAGCAGGAAGCCAGCGCCCATGGCGAGGAGCTTGGCGGAAAGCGAGGGCTTGGAGCGCATGGCGCAGTGTAGGCAAGGGGGATGGGGCAACTCTTGACTTAAGTCAAGTTTGCACCCGCTAGCATGGCCGGATGCACACGCAGAACCCCCTTCTCTCATTCGCCACCCTTGCAACGGCCTGGCGCCCCTGGGCCGCTGCCTGGGCGCTGACCAGCCTGGGGGCCCTGTCAGCCTGCGCGGGCCATCCCGCCAAGGCATCCCCGCCTCCACCCCTGACCAACCCAGCCAGTCCCGGGTCGTCCGCAGCGTCCTGGACCGAACGCCTGCAGCACCTCCTGCCCGCCGATGTGCTGTTGCTGGGCGAGCAGCACGATGCGCCCGGCCACCAGCGTTTGCAGCGCGAGGCGGTGGTCTGGCTGGCCGGGCGCGGTCAGCTTGCAGCCCTGGTGATGGAAATGGCCGAGCGGGGCCACAGCACCCGGGGCCTGCCGCGCGATGCCAGCGAGGCGCAGGCCCAAGCCGCCCTGCAGTGGGACGACGCTGCCTGGCCCTGGAAGGCCTACGGCCCGGTGGTGATGGCCGCCGTGGGCGCCGGGGTGCCCGTGCTGGGTGGCAACCTGCCCCGCGCCCGCATGCGCGCCGCCATGACCAATACCGCCTGGGACCAGCACCTGCCCGCCCCAGAGCTGGCGCAGCAGCAACAGGCCGTGCGGGACGGCCATTGCGGCCTGTTGCCCGCATCGCAAATAGCGCCCATGACACGCATCCAGATCGCCCGCGACGCCAGCATGGCCCAGACGGCCCAGGAGGCGTTGCGCTCCGGCCAGACGGTGCTGCTGGTGGCTGGCGGCGGCCACGTGCTGCGCCACCTGGGTGTGCCAACGCATTGGCCGGCAACTTTGGTGTCAAAAGTGGTGATAGCGCAGGTAGAACATGCTTCAGCCGCTATCAAATCAGGTGCAGAAGCAGATGCCGTGGTCCTGACCCCGCCGCTGCCCCCGCGCGATGCATGCACAGAGCTGCGCGAGCAATGGCGCCCTGCGCCGCCCGGTCAAAAGGTCTGAGCGCGCCTTTTCAACCCTGAGCCGCAGCGGCAGGCACCGCCTGTGCGCGCAGCAGCGCCCCAAAATCATCGGCAGGCACGGGGCGGCTGCACAGGTAGCCCTGGTAGGCGTCGCAGCCCCGGGCGCGCAGAAAGGCCAGCTGGCCCTCGGTCTCCACGCCCTCGGCCAGCACCGACAGGCCCATGCTGTGCCCCATGGCGATGATGGCGGCGCTGATGGCCATGTCGTCCTCGCTTTGCGGAATGTCGCGAATGAAACCCTGGTCGATCTTGAGCACGTCGATGGGAAACCGCTTGAGCTGTGCCAGCGACGAGTAGCCCGTGCCAAAGTCATCCACCGCGATGCGCACCCCCAGCTCCCGCAGGCGCACCAGTACCTGGCGGGCCTCTTCGGTGCGCTCGGCCAGCGCGCTTTCGGTGATCTCCAGCTCCAGCAGCGCGGCCGGGAAGCCGCTGGCCTGCAGCGCGGCCGCCGTGCAGCCGGCCAGATCGGTCAGGTGGAACTGGCGCGGCGACACGTTCAGCGCCAGCGTCAACTCGGGCAGCCCCGCATCGCGCCATTGCTGGCCCTGGCGGCAGACCTCGCGCACCACCCATTCACCCAGCGGACCGATCACGCCCGAGGTCTCGGCCACCGGGATGAAGCGAGCGGGCGAGATCAGCCCCTCTTGCGGGTCGTTCCAGCGCACCAGGGCTTCGGCGCCCTGGATGCGGCCCGTGGCAATGTCGATCTGGGGCTGGTAGTACATCTGCAGATGGCCCTGGGCCAGCGCCAGGCGCAGGCGCGACTCCAGCTCCAGCCGCTCGCGAGCCGCCTGGGTCATGGCCTCATGGAAGAAGCACCAGGCGCCCCGCCCCCGCGCCTTGGCTCCGTAGACCGCCGCGTGGGCGCCCTGCAACAGCAGCTCGGTGGTGCCTGCGTGCTCGGGGAACATGCAGATGCCCACGCTGACGCCGGCCACCACCTCCAGCCCGTCGGGTGAGCGCCAGGGCTCGGCCACGGCGCGGATCAGGTGCCGCGCCACGGCGGCGGCGCCGTCGGCATGGCGCAGGTGGCGCGCCACCACGGCCAGCTCGTCGCCCGCCATGCGCCCCAGCACATCCCCGGGCCGCAGGGCCGACTGCACCTGCCGCGCAATGTGCTTGAGCACTTCGTCGCCCGTGGCATGGCCATAGCTGTCGTTCACGTCCTTGAAACGGTCCAGGTTGAGCAGCAGCACCGCAATGTGCTCACCGCTCACCTGCGCCTCCTGCACTGCCAGCTCCAGCTGGTGCCCGAACCAGGTGCGGTTGGACAGGCCGGTGAGTGGGTCGTTGTGCGCCAGATATTCCAGTTGCCGCTGCTGGGCCTTTTCTTCGGAGATGTCGGTAAACATGCACACGTAGTGCGTAATCTCGCCCGCCGGGTCGCGCACCGCCGACAGCGACATGTGCTCCGGGAAGATCTCTCCGTTCTTGCGGCGGTTCCAGATCTCGCCCTGCCAGTACCCGGTCTCGGTCAGCGCCGCCCACATGGCTTCATAAAAGGCCTTGTCGTGGCGGCCCGACTTGAACACGCGGGGCGTCTTGCCCAGCAACTCCTCCTCGGTGTAGCCCAGCAGGCGGGTGAACGCGGCGTTGACCGACAGGATGCGGCTGTCGGCGTCGGTCACGACCACGCCTTCCATGGTGTTGTCCACCACCGTGGCTGCCAGGCGCTGGCGGGCCTCGCTGCGCTGCAGCGCAGCGCGGGCCGCCTTGATCTCGTCGAGGTCCTGCACCACACACACCAGGTGCGCAGGCTCGTCCCCCACGGCAGGCGCCAGCGTCACGGTGCACAGCACGGGGACCCGGCGGTTGTTGTCCAGGCGCAGGCAATGGCGTTCGCCCACATAGTGGTCGATCTCGCCGGCCAGCAGGCGCTCCAACTGGGACGCGGCCCAGTCGCGGTCCTGGGCAATCATCACATCGCGGAAATTGAGGCCCAGCGTCTGCGCCGGAGTGGCGCCCAGCAGGTCGCACAGGCGGGTGTTGGCCCACAGAAAGCGGCCGTCCAGCGCCACCCGCACAAACCCGGCCGGCGCATGGCGCACGATCTGCGTCAGCTCCTGCGCCATGGCCATGCGTACCTTTTCGGCCCGGCGCATGCGCCGCAGCAGCCACCAGGCCAGGCCGCTGGTCAGCGCCACATAGCCCCAGCCCTTCCAGGTCTGAAAACGGGTCAGCAGGACTGGGTCGGACACCCAGTGGGCCAGCAACGCATCACCCGCAAACACCCAGGCCACCCCCAGCACCAGGTACAGCAGCATGCCCCGCCAGGGGACCAGTGATGAGGCATAGCCCTCGTTGCCCATTGCGCTCCTTGTTGGATTCACGGTTCCACGGTTTCGCGGTCCATGGCCCTTGCTGCGACAATTGCACAGCTATGACCAACGCCTACATCCTTACCCTGTCCTGCCCCGACCGCCTGGGGCTGGTGCACGCCGTCTCGGGCTTTTTGCTGGAGCACGGCGGCAACATCGAAGAAGCAGCACAGTACAACGACCACGATACCGGCCTCTTCTTCATGCGTGTGCAGTTTGCCTGCGATCAGCATGACCATGCAACGCTCAAGACCCGCCTGGCCGCGTTTGCCGAGCCCTACAAGATGCATTGGCGCCTGCACGCCACAGCAGCGCCGATGAAAACCGTGCTCCTGGTCAGCAAGGAAGGCCATTGCCTGAACGACCTGCTGTTCCGCTGCAAGAGTGGCCTGCTGCCCATCGACATCCGCGCCATCATCAGCAACCACCGCGACTTTTACCAGCTCGCGGCCAGCTACAACGTTCCGTTCCACCACATCCCGGTGACTGCCGCCACCAAACCCCAGGCCGAAGCCAGGCAGCTGGAGATTATCGAGGCCGAAGGGGCCGAACTGGTGGTGCTGGCCCGTTACATGCAGGTCCTTTCTCTTGATCTGTGTCAAAAATTGGCCGGTCGGGCGATCAACATCCACCACAGCTTCCTGCCCAGCTTCAAGGGCGCCAAGCCTTACTACCAGGCGCATGACCGGGGCGTGAAGCTGATCGGCGCCACGGCCCACTACGTGACGGCCGACCTGGACGAAGGCCCGATCATCGAGCAGGACGTGGCCCGTGCCGACCACACCGACACGGTGGAAGACCTCACCGCCCGGGGCCGCGACACCGAAAGCCAGGTGCTGGCCCGCGCCGTGAAGTGGCACAGCGAGCACCGTGTGATCCTGAACGGCCACAAGACCGTGATCTTCAGATAAAGCCTGCCATGGCCACGGCAGCCCCGTCGTCCTTCCTCAGCAGCGCGGCGCGGCGCATCCCGCCCATCCAGTGCCTGCTGACCTTCGAGGCCTTGGCGCGCCTGCGCAGCGTGACGCAGACCGCCGACGAGCTGTGCGTGACGCCCAGCGCCGTGAGCCACCGGGTCAAGCAGCTCGAACAGATCCTGGGCGTACAGCTGTTCGGTCGGGCCGATTTTTCGCTGACCACCGAGGGCAGCGCCTATCTCGCCCATGTGCGCGAAGGCCTGGGCGCGCTGCAGCGGTTTCCGGGCGCCGTGGCAGCCCCCGGGCGGCGCAGGCTCAAGCTGGCCGTCACGCCCACGTTTGCGCGCGCCATCCTGATCCCGCGCCTGCGCCAGTTCACCGAGGCCTACCCCGAAATCGACCTGGCGCTGCAGGTGTCCATTCCGCTGCTGGACGTGGTGGCCGAGGACGCCGACCTGATGGTGCGCTTTGGCGCCGGCCACTATGCCGATGTCGAGCACGCGGAGATAGCGCGGGACGTGGTCACGCCCCTGGCCTCACCCGCCTTCGTGCGCGAGCACGGCCCGTTCGACCACCCCGAAGACCTTGAAGGCGTGCCCCTGCTGCGCAGCCCGCTGGAGCCCTGGCGCACCTGGTTTGCCGCCACCGGCCTCGACTGGGCCGAACCCAGCGAGGGCTCGCAGTTCAACGACATCGGCCTGATGTGCGACGGCGCCGCCGCCGGCATGGGCGTGGCGCTGGTGCGCCTCAAGCTCGGGGCCCCCTGGCTGGAGAACGGCACGCTGGTGCGCCTGTTTGCCACCGACACCGCCAGCCCCCACGCGCACTACCTGTGCTGGCGCACGGGCACCATGGACCGGTGGGAGTGCGCAGCGTTTGCCGAATGGCTGCGCAAAACCATGGCGTAGTAGAGGCATCCCCCTGAGTCGCCTTTGGCGCCTTCCCCCTTCTCTCGGCTGCGCCGGGAAGGGTGACGCAGCCCTCGCTGCGGGGCGGCCCTTGCTCGGCTGCCCTCGCCCGAGCCGCGCCCTCCTCCACCAAGTTCGGGCAAAAATTTGCCTCTAGTGCTTGTCCCACAAACGCTGGCAGCTATCAATTGGTGAGCAATCCGGTGTTTTTCACAATCCCCTGCAGAAAAGCTCAAGCCCGGGCACCCAGCCATCCCCTACAGTGACAGCCATGAACACTGCCGCCGCCCCCACCGCAGCCCTGTCCGAACGCGCCGCACGCCAGGCCGAAGTGGTCCAGGCCTTGAGCCGCGTGGTGCCCGAGCACGCCCTGCTCTGGCACAGCGAAGACACCACGCCGTATGAATGCGACGGCCTCACCGCCTACCGACAGCGCCCCCTGGTGGTGTGCCTGCCCGAAACCTACGACGAGGTGCAGGCCGTGCTGCAGGTGTGCCACCGGCTGCAGGTGCCGGTGGTAGCGCGCGGTGCGGGCACAGGGCTGTCGGGCGGGGCCATGCCCCATGCGCTGGGCGTGACGATGTCACTGGCCAAGTTCAACCGCATCCTCGACATCAACCTCGAAAGCCGCACGGCCGTGGTGCAGTGCGGCGTGCGCAACCTGGCCATCAGCGAGGCAGCGGCGCCCTACGGCCTGTATTACGCGCCCGACCCCAGCAGCCAGATCGCCTGCACCATCGGCGGCAACGTGGCCGAGAACTCGGGTGGCGTGCACTGCCTGAAATACGGCCTCACGGTGCACAACGTGCTCAAGGTGAAGGGCTTCACGGTGGAAGGCGATCCCGTGGAATTTGGCAGCGAGGCACTGGACGCTCCCGGCTACGACCTGCTGGCCGCCGTCATCGGCAGCGAGGGCATGCTGGCCGTGACCACCGAGGTCACCGTCAAGCTCATCCCCAAGCCCCTGCTGGCGCGCTGCATCATGGCCAGCTTTGACGACGTACGCAAGGCAGGCGATGCGGTGGCCGCCGTGATCGCCGCCGGCATCATCCCCGCCGGGCTGGAGATGATGGACAAGCCCATGACCGCCGCCGTCGAAGACTTTGTGCATGCAGGCTACGACCTGAGCGCCGAGGCCATCCTGCTGTGCGAGAGCGACGGCACCCCCGAAGAAGTGGAAGAAGAAATCGGCCGCATGAGCGAGGTGCTGCGCACTGCGGGCGCCACCGCCATCAGCGTGAGCCGCGACGAGGCCGAGCGCCTGCGCTTCTGGAGCGGCCGCAAGAACGCCTTCCCCGCCAGCGGCCGCATCAGCCCCGACTACATGTGCATGGACTCGACCATCCCGCGCAAGCGCCTGGCCGACATCCTGCTCGCCATCCAGGAGATGGAAAAGAAATACCAGCTGCGCTGCGCCAACGTGTTCCACGCGGGCGACGGCAACCTGCACCCGCTGATCCTGTTCGATGCGAACGACGCCGACCAGCTGCACCGCTGCGAGCTGTTTGGCGCCGACATCCTGGAGACCAGCGTGACCATGGGCGGCACGGTGACGGGCGAGCATGGCGTGGGCGTGGAGAAGCTCAACAGCATGTGCGTGCAGTTTTCTGCGGCAGAGAACGCGCAGATGTTCGGGCTCAAGCACGCGTTTGATCCCGCGGGGTTGCTGAACCCCGGCAAGGTGATCCCCACGCTGAACCGTTGTGCAGAGTACGGGAAGATGCTGGTGCGTGGGGGGCAGATCAAGCACCCCGACCTGCCGCGCTTCTGACCGCCATGAAGTCGCTGCAAGGACTGGCCTTTCTTCTGCTCATGCAGTCGGGGGGCGAGGCACTGTCCCACTTTTTGAAGCTCCCGGTCCCGGGGCCGGTCGTCGGCATGGTGCTGCTCTTGCTCGCGCTGCGCTGGCAGCCTGTGCAGGATGCCGTGGCACCAGCGGCGGGCTTCTTGCTCCAGCACCTGTCGCTGCTGTTTGTTCCGGTGGGCGTGGGGGTGATGACCCACCTCGCGTTGCTGAGCACCTATGGCCTGCAGCTGGTGGCGGTGATCGTGCTGTCCACCTGGATTGGCATGGCGGTGACGGCGCAGGTGTTGCGTCTTCTGCAGCCCAAGGAGGACCATGGCGAACTTCGTTGAGCTGTGGGTGTACCTGGCTTCGGCCCCGCTGTTCGGGCTGACGGCCACGCTGGCGGTGTATGTGCTGGCGCAGGCGCTGTCGGTGCGCTCCGGGCACGCACCCTGGGCCAATCCAGTGATGGTGTCGGTGGCCATTCTGGCCAGTGTGATGCTGGCCACGGGCACGGCCTACCCCACGTACTTTGCGGGCGCGCAGTTCATCCACTTCTTGCTGGGCCCTGCGGTGGTGGCGCTGGGTTGGCCCCTGTGGCAGCGCCGCGCGGCCCTGCGCTCGCGGTGGGGCCGGCTGGTGCTGGCCTCGCTGGCGGGTGGCAGCGCGGCGGCTGCCAGCGCCGTCGGCCTGGGCTGGGCACTGGGCCTGCCCGGTGATGTGCTGATGTCGCTGGCCCCCAAATCCGTCACCGCCCCGGTCGCGATGGGCATTGCCGCGCAGATTGGCGGTGTGCCCGCCCTGGCCGCCGTGTTCGCGGCACTGACGGGCATGGTGGGAGCGCTGTCTGCACGTTGGTTGTTTGGGTTGATGCGCCTGCCCACCGACGCGCAAGGCATGGCACTGCGGGGCTTTGCGCTGGGCACGGCGTCACACGGCATCGGTGCGGCGCATGCGCTGCAGGTGCATGCCGAGGCCGGGGCGTATGCAGGGTTGGCGCTGGGGCTGCAGGTGGTGCTGGCGGCGGTGCTGATGCCGCTGGTGTTCCGGTTGTTGTGAGGGGTGTGGCGGGGGCATCACCTACCGTCCCGCGCTGCGCGGCGTTCCGTGGCCCTCACCCGCCCCACAAAGCCCGCCCCATGGCCCCCACGTGCGACACGCCGAACAGCAACAGCCCGATGAGCCCGCCCACCACGGTGCCATTGATGCGGATGTACTGCAGATCCTTGCCGATGTTCAGCTCGATCAGCTGCGTCATCTCCTCAGCATCCCACCGCCGCACCGTATCCTCAATGTGCTGCGCAATGAACGCCGACACATCCGGCGCCAGCCCCTCCACCCACCGCTCCAGCCGGTCATTGAATGACTGCCTGAGCGCTGCGTCCCCCGCCAGCGACTCGCCCAGCCACAACCCCAGCTTGCCCACCTGCCGCGCCAGCACGGAGTCAGCGTCGGCCAAATCGCGCTGCAACGCACTGCGCAGGTCCAGCCACAAGGTCTGCACATAGCCGCCCACCGTGGCATCGGTCTGCAGCCAGGTGCGGATCTCCTCGCCCTTGCTCGCCCATTCCGGGTCGCTGCGCAGGCGCTCGATGAAACGCTGCACAGCGGTATCAAACTGAGCGCGCAAGGCGTGCTGCGGGTTGGCAGCCACATCGGCCATCAGGCTCTCCAGCGCGCGGGCCAGCAGGGCCGAGCCCTTGTCGCCCAGCCAGTCGCTGGGCAGCAACTTCTCGGTGCGCGGGTGGTCCTTCTTGAGCCAGGCCACGATGGACTGCGCGACCCAGGTGCGGGTCTGCTCGTTCTGCAGCAGTTCGATGAGCTTGGCCAGCACGTCGTCCAGCAGCGCCTGGTGGCGGCCGTCGTGAGTCAGGGTGTCGAGCACCGCCGCCAGCGCGCGCGACATGTCCACCTGTCCGATCAGAGCACGCGCGGCCTTCTGGATGAAGCGCTCCACCTGCGCGTCCTGCACCGTGTCCAGCGCAGCCGATGCCAGGCGCGTAGCCTGGTGCCCCAGCAGCGCGGCGTTGCCGGGCGCGGTGAGCCACTGCGCCAGCCGCTCGGCCGGGTCGTGCCTGCGGATCAGCGACACCAGCGAGGGCACGTCCAGAAACTTGTCGCGCACAAAGGTGGCGAGATTGCGGCCGATGCGCGCCTGATTGCGCGCGATGACCGCTGTGTGCGGAATGGGCAGGCCGAGCGGCCTGCGGAACAGCGCCACCACCGCAAACCAGTCGGCCAGCGCGCCCACCATGGCGGCCTCGGCCATGGCTTTCACGGCGTTGAGCCACAGGCCGCGCTCGACCACGCTGGTGGCAACGAACACGGCCGTCACCAGCAACAGCAGGCCCAGCGCTTGCCGTTTGGCACAGCGCAGGGCGAGGGTCGCGCTGTCAGCCTCTGGCTTCATCCGGGCCAGCCCACTGCCCTGGCTTGCAACCCGTCAGGCAGTCGCTGCAATCTGGTCCAGCGCCTTCGACAGATGTCCCACCGTGCGGTCCACGTTGTGCCACTTCTCCAGGCCGAACAGGCCGATGCGGAAGGTCTTGAAGTCCGGACCTTCGTCGCATTGCAGCGGCACACCGGCGGCGGTCTGCAGGCCCACTTCCATGAACTTCTTGCCGTTCTGGATGCCAGGGTCGGTGGTGTAGCTCACGACCACGCCGGGCGCCTTGAAGCCCTCGGCCGCCACGCTGGGGAAGCCGCGCGATTCGAGCAGCGCGCGCACCTTGGCGCCCAGTTCGATCTGCTCGTCGCGCACCTTGGCAAATCCATATTCACGCGTCTCGGCCATCACTTCGCGCAGGCGCACCAGCGCATCCGTGGGCATGGTGGTGTGGTACGCGTGCTGGCCCTTTTCGTAGCCCTCGGCGATCTGCATCCACTTCTTGAGGTCGCACGAAAAGCTGCTGCTCGTCGTGCCTTCGATGGCCTGGCGCGCGCGTTCGCTCAGCATCACCATGGCGCAGCAGGGCGAGCCGCTCCAGCCCTTTTGCGGGGCGCTGATGAGCACATCCACGCCCGTGGCCTGCATGTCCACCCACATGGCGCCCGACGCTACGCAGTCCAGCACAAACAGCGCACCCACCTCGTGGGCAGCGGCCGTCAGCGTGCGAAGGTAGTCATCAGACAGGATGATGCCGCTGGCCGTCTCCACATGCGGGGCGAACACCACCTTGGGCTTTTCGGCGCGGATGGTGGCTGCGACTTCGTCCGCCGGGCAGGGCGCCCAGGGGGCCTGCGGGCCGCTGCCCTGCTGGCGCGCCTTGCAGACGACCGAGCCGCCGCCCAGGCCCTTGTCGGCGTCAAAAATCTGGGTCCAGCGGTAGCTGAACCAGCCGTTGCGCACGATGAGCACTTTTTCCTTGTTGGCAAACTGGCGCGCTACGGCTTCCATGCCGAAGGTGCCGCTGCCGGGCACCAGCACGGCGGTATGGGCGTGGTAGACCTCTTTGAGCGTGCCCAGAATGTCCTGCATCACGCCGGTAAAGCGCTTGGACATGTGGTTGAGCGCGCGGTCGGTGTAGACCACCGAGAATTCGAGCAGGCCATCAGGGTCGATATCGGGCAGCAGTCCGGGCATGGTGCAAAGTCTCCATCAAACAGGGGCGCCACCCCGGTGCGGGGTGGGCTAGGCGGGCCAGCTTAGCATGCACCGCGCGGCCTGCGCATGCACTCGGAGCGGCTCACAAAACTCAGCGAAGCGGTTCTGGCTAGGCGCTGCGTCGCAGGCAGTACGAACGGTACGACCAGACGCGGCAACGAAGCCAGAAGAGTTTTGTGAGCCGCTCTTACCAGGTGTCGACGAACCGGTGCCCCAGCGGCGCCACCTGCGCCGACGCCAGCCCCCGCGCCAGCCACGCGCGCGTGTCGGCCGGGTCGATCACCGCGTCGATCTCCAGCGTAGCCGCCATGTGCATGGCCTCACCGTTGGCGTAGGACTTGGCGAGCAGCTTGGCAAACAGCGCGTCGCGCTCGGTGCCCTCGGGCAGCGCCTCCAGCTCCTTGCGAAAACCCAGCCGCACAGCGCCTTCGAGCCCCATGGCGCCGAACTCACCGGTGGGCCAGGCGACAGTGAAAACGGGCGCGTGAAAGCCCCCGGCCGTCATGCCCATGGCGCCCAAGCCGTAGCCCTTGCGCAGCACCACGCTGAAGGTGGGTACGCGCAGGCTGGCGGCGGTGACGAACAGACGGCTCACGTGGCGCACCTGGGCTGTGGCTTCCACCTCGGGGCCGACCATGAAGCCGGGCGTGTCCACCAGGCTCACGATGGGCAGGCCATGCGCGTTGCACAGTTGCATGAAGCGCGCGCCCTTGTCGGCTGCATCGGCATCGATGGCGCCGCCCAGGTGTTGCGGGTTGTTGGCCAGCAGGCCCACGGGGCGGCCTTCGATGCGCGCCAGCGCCGTGTGAATGCCTGCACCGAAGCCGGTGCGCAGCAGCAGCAAGCTGCCCTCGTCCACCAGGCCGGCCATGGCCGCGCGGGTGTCGTACACGCGCAGGCGGTTCTTGGGCACCACGGCGCGCAGCAGGCGCTGGTCGGGTGCAGACCACTGCGATGTGCGGCCCTGGAAAAACGACAGGTAGTGGCGCGCGGCCTGCACCGCCTCGGCTTCGTCATCGACCAGCACGTCGATCACGCCATTGGCGTGCTGCACGCTGCTCGGGCCGATCTGCTCGGGCTTGAACACGCCCAGGCCACCGCCTTCGATCATGGCCGGGCCGCCCATGCCGATGTTGCTGGCGCGCGTGGCGATGATCACGTCGCTGCAGCCCAGCAGGGCGGCGTTGCCCGCAAAGCAGCGCCCGGCTGCGATGCCGATGACCGGCACCTGGCCCGACAGCGCGGCGTAGCTGGCGAAGGTGTGCACATGCAGCCCCGCCACGATGGGCATGTCGGTATCGCCCGGGCGGCCGCCGCCGCCTTCGGCAAACAGCACCACGGGCAGCTTCTGCGCCAGCGCGATGCCGAGCATGCGGTCGGTCTTGGCGTGGTTGCGGGCGCCCTGGGTGCCCGCGAGCACGGTGGCGTCGTAGGACATGACCACAGCGCGGGACTTCTCGTCGCCAAACAGTGCGCCGTTGATGCCGCCAATGCCTGTGACCATGCCGTCGGCGGGCGTGTTGGCAATCAGGTCTTCCTTGCTGCGGCGGCGGGCCTGCGCGGCGATGGCCAGGGCGCCGTATTCGATAAAGCTACCGTCGTCGCACAGGTCGGCAATGTTCTCGCGCGCGGTGCGGCCGCCTTGCGCGTGGCGCTTGGCGATGGCTTCGGGGCGCGCCGCGTCGAGTGTGAAGGCGTGGCGGTCGATGACACGTTGCAGGTCGGCGCGGATGTGGTCGGGGTCGTGTGCAGCGTTGCCCTGCACTCCCACATCGGCCGCATCGTCCACGGCGTCCAGCACCAGCAGTGGCTGGCCCTGAACCACGTAGCCGCCAGCCACAGCCAGCAGTGCGCCCACGCGGCCCGCGTGTGGGGCAAGCAGCACATGCTCCATCTTCATGGCTTCGAGCACGGCCAGCTCGGCGCCTGCGGCGACCACATCACCCTCGGCCACGCTCAGCTGCACCAGGCGGGCGGGCATGGGGGCCAGCACGGCGCCTTCGGGTGCGTCAGAGGCGATCTGCGGGTCTTTTTGCCCTGTAGCGCTAGTCGGATATGCCTTAGCAGCTATGTCTTTGGTAGCAACCAGAAGCTCTGGCAGCACAGACTCCAGCCAGCGCGTGTGCACCTGTTGGCTCTCCATTTCTTGCCGCGCAGCCAGCGCCTGCAGCAGCGCCAGGTTGGTGCCCACGCCGTCGATGCGGCACTCGGCCAGTGCGCGCTGCGAGCGGCGCAGTGCATCGGCAAAACGCGGGCTGCGCGTATGCACGATGAGCTTGGCCAGCAGCGTGTCGTAGTGCGGCGATGGCGTGGCGCCTGCTGCGCCGTGCGTGTCCACGCGCACGCCAGGGCCTGCGGGCAGGTCGAAACGGCGCAGCGTGCCGCTGCCAGGGGTGGCGTTGCCCTGCGCGTCCAGCGTTTCGGCATTGATGCGCCACTGAATCGCAAAGCCCAATACGGAGGGCGGTGCAGCTGGGTCGAGACCGATGTCCTGCAGCCTGCGGCCCGCCGCCAGCGCAATCTGCGCCTGCACCAGGTCCACGCCAGTGACTTCTTCGGTGATGGTGTGTTCCACCTGCAGGCGCGGATTGCATTCGATGAACACAAACGGCAGGTCGGCGCTGGCCAGGTCCACCAAAAACTCGAAGGTGCCCAGGCCCTGGTAGTCCACGGCGTGCGCCATGGACAGCGCGGCCGTGGTGATGCGCTCGCGCAATGCGCCCGGCAGCGAGGGGCTGGGCGCTATCTCCACCACTTTCTGAAAGCGCCGCTGCAGCGTGCATTCGCGCTCGCCCAGGGCGATCACCTCGCGCCCGTCGCCCAGCACCTGCACTTCGATGTGGCGGGCGTTGCCCATCAGGCCCTCCACGTACACGCCGTCCACACCAAACGCGGCCTGCGCCTCGCTGCGGCAGCGCGCGTAGGCAGCGGGCAAGTCATCGGCCGACACCACCGCGCGCATGCCGCGCCCGCCGCCGCCGCCGATGGCCTTGATCACGATGCCGGCATGGGCGTGTTGCGCGAAGAAGGCCTGCGCCTCCTGCAGCGTCACCGCCGCCTGCGTGCCGGGCATGAGCGGCACGCCTTGCTGCTGCGCCAGTGCGCGGGCCTGCGCCTTGTCGCCGAACAGCGCCAGTTGCGCAGGCGTGGGGCCGATGAAGCGCAGCCCCGCTTCGTCGCAGGCACGGGCAAAGTCGGCCCGCTCGCTCAAGAAGCCGTAGCCCGGGTGCACGGCATCACAGCCCTGCACCTGGGCGATGGCGATGAGGCGCGCGCCGTCCAGGTAGGCGGCCGGACCGGTGGCGCCCAGCGCCACGGCCGCACTGGCCGCCTGCACATGGGGGCTGGCGGCGTCGTCGTCGGCATACACGGCCACGCTGGCAATGCCGAGGTCGTGCAGGGCGCGCACGGTACGCAGTGCGATTTCGCCCCGGTTGGCTACCAGCACTTTGGTGAACAGAACAGAAGATGGCATGGGGCAGTTGCTCTATTTTTTATAGCTACCAGCGCATATTCATCTAGCGCAGGTAGCCAATTTTTCATTCAATCAAGCAATATCACGCAGCAGGCGGCGCAGCACCTTGCCCGCGCCCGTGGCGGGCAGCGCGTCGATGAAGCGCACCTCGCGCGGGGCCTTGTAGGGCGCCATGTTGTCGCGGCACCAGGCCACCAGGGCGGCGGCATCCACGTCCTGGCCGGGCTTCTTGACGATGAAGGCGCGCACCACCTCGCCCTTTTCCGCATCGGGCACGCCGATCACAGCGGACTGGGCCACGGCAGGGTGTTTGATAAGCAGGGTCTCCACCTCTTCGGGGAACACGCTGTAGCCCGAGACCTTGATCATTTCCTTGAAGCGGCCGATGAAGGTGAGGTAGCCGTCCGCGTCGATTTGGCCCATGTCGCCGGTGTAGACCCAGCCATCCCGCAGTGTCTTGGCCGTGGCCTCGGGCTTGTTCCAGTAGCCCTTGAAGTTGCCGGGACCGTGGATGGTGATCTCGCCCACCTCACCAGCGGCCAGCGGCGCGCCGGTGTCGGGGTCCACGATGCGGATCGTGTTGCCCGGCACGGGCTTGCCCTGGGTGCCCCAGCGGATCGCGTCCACCGGCATGGCGGTGTCCACGGTGTGGGTTTCGGACAGGCCATAGGCCGCCTCGTGCGAGATGCAATGGGGCGCGAACTGCTGCCACTGCTGGGCCAACGCCTCGGTGAAGGTGATGCCAAAGCTCGTGACCGGGTTGCGACGCAGCGCACTCCAGTCCATGTCGCGTGCGCCGGGCACCTGCATCAGGGCGCCGTTCATGGGCGCAATGCTGTACCACCAGGTCACGCGGTGGCGCTCCAGCGCCTGGGCCACGCCCAGCGGGTCAAAGCGGTACAGCAGCACGGCCGTGGCGCCGGTGTAGATGGGCAGGTTCACACCCATCACCATGCCGGCGATGTGGTACAGCGGCGCCACGGCCAGCAGCGTTTCGTGCGGCGTCATGCCATTGCAGTCCGCCGATGCGGCGGTCTTGAACGTGGCGTTGCCGTAGCTCAGCATGGCGCCCTTGGGCAGGCCGGTGGTGCCCGAGGTGTAGGTCATGAGCGAGACGTCGTCCATCGCCAGCGCCACGGGCGCAGGCCGCGCGCCGGTGCGGGTGGCGGCCAGGAAGTCTTCGCAGCCCGCAGGCGCCGGGCCCATGGCGGTGCGCATGTTCAGCAGTTCGGCAGGCACATCGATGCTGGCCCCCTCGGGCAGCAACTCGGCATAGCGCACCACAAACACGTGCTGCAGCGCGGTCTTGGCGCGCACCTTGTCTACCACGGGCAGCAGCACATCGGCCGCGACGATCACGCGCGCCTGCAGGTCGGTGAGCTGGTATTCCAGCTCGTGCTCCTTGTTCAGCGGCCCACAGGGGCAGACGATGGCGCCGATCTTCTGGATACCGTAGTGCGCCATCACGTACTGGGGGCAGTTGTTCATGAACAGGGCCACGGGCTCGCCCTTGGCCACCCCCAGCGCCTGCAGGCGCGCGGCGAAGGCATCGCTGGCCGTGTCGAGCTGCGCCCAGGTGAGGGGCTGGCCGTACCAGAGGTAGGCGATGCGGTCGGGTGTTTCGCGCGCGTGGCGGCGCAGATGTTCGTGCAGCGGCAGCTGCGGTGCGGCAGAAGGCATGGCGTTGTCTCCGAGGTGTCTGGAATCGCTGGTTCTTGGGGTTTTTGCTAGGTGCTTGCACCCGCCAGCGTCTTGCCAATATATACCGCTCGGTAGAACAATGCTACCCATGGGTATAACTCCAACGTCGCGCAAAGGACACCGATGAACCAGCAGCCCCCCGTGCAGGCCAGCGGCCGCCAGAAGGCCGCCACGGCCGGGTCCGACGAAAAGCGCGAACGCATCCTGCGCGCAGCCGAGGCGCTGTTCGATGCGCAGGGCTACGCCAACACCACCATCGAGCAGATCGTGCAGCAGCTGGGCGTGACCAAGCCCTTTGTGTACTACTACTTTCGCAACAAGCAGGAGATCTTCGAGACGCTGTCCTGGGCGCCCGCCGTGGCGTGTTTCACTGCGATGGACTTTGCGGCGGACGACGACCGGCCCGCGCATGTGAAGGTGACGGAGGGCATCGAGCGGCTGATCCGCGCCACGCTGGAGCACCACCCGTCGGCCTTCTTCCCCTACCGCGAGCCGCAGGTGTACCGGCCCGAGTACCTGGCGGCGCAGAAGGACCTGGCGAACCACTTCTACGACCGGCTGTGCGCGTTGCTGGAGCAAGGCCGCGAGGACGGCATGTTCGAGTTCAACGACACCAAGATCACCGCGCTGGCCGCCTGTAGCCTGCCGGGCTTTCTCTACAACTGGTACCGCCCTGACGGCCGCCTGTCGCAAGACGAGGTGGCGCAGGAGCTGGCGCAGCTGGCCTGGCGTGTGCTGGGGCTGCGGCGCACCCGCAAGCGCAACCCCGCCTGACGCGCACCGCAGCGCCCCGACACCTAGCACAACAACCACCGGAGACAAAACCCATGAAAACAGCGTTTCTCACCCCCCTGGCCGCTGCGGCGGCGCTACTCATCGGCGCGGCCGCCAGCGCGCAGGAGACCTTCAAGGTCGCTTACATTGACCCGCTGTCCGGCCCCTTTGCCAACGTGGGCGAGCTGATGCTCACGCATACGCAGTACGCCATCGAGGACATCAATGCCAAGGGCGGCGTGCTCAAGGGCACCAAGCTGCAGTTGCTGCAGTTCGACAGCAAGCTCTCGGCGCAGGAGAGCCAGAGCGCGCTGCAGGCCGCCATCGACCAGGGCGCCAAGGCGATCGTGACGGGCGGCTCGGGCTCCTCGGTGGTCACGGCGCTGGTGCAGGCGGCGGCGCGCCACAACCAGCGCAACCCGGGCAAGGAGATCCTGGTGCTGAATCACTCCTCGATCGACCCCGAGCTGACGGGCAAGGCGTGCAATTTCTGGCACTTCCAGTTCGAGGCCAACACGGCCATGAAGATGAAGGCCATTGCCAACTACATCAAGAAGCAGCCGGACATCAAGAAGGCGTACCTGCTGAACCAGGACTACGCGCACGGCAAACAGTGGGCGCACTACGGCCGCGAGATGGTGGGCCTGGCGCGACCCGATATCCAGTTTGTGGGCGAGGCGCTGCACCCCATCGGCCGCGTGAAAGACTTCGCGCCCTACCTCGCCAAGGTCAAGAGCACGGAGGCCGACTCGGTCATCACCGGCAACTGGGGTCAGGACATGACGCTGCTGCTCAAGGCCGCGGGTGACGCGGGCTACAACCTGCGCTACTTCAACCACAGCGCGGGCTCCATCCCGGGCACGGTGCTGGCGGTGTCGCAGGCCAAGCAGGGCCAGCTGACCTGGGTGGCCGAGTGGCACCCCGGCCAGGCCGACACCCCCAAGGTGGACGCGCTGGCCAAAACCTACAAGGCCAAGACGGGCAAGGACTTTCTCGCGCCGCGCATCGAGATGACGCCCCGCTTCCTGGCGGCCGCCATCAACAAGGCCCAGTCCACCGACCCGGTGAAGGTGGCGCGCGCGCTGGAAGACCTGACGCTGGAATCGGTGGTGGGCCCCGTGCGCATGCGCGGCGAAGACCACCAGCTGCTGTTGCCGCAGGTGGTCAACACCATCGCGCCGGTGGACGGCAAGGCCGTGAAGGTGGGCTGGGAGGGCACGAACTACGGCTTCCGCACCGATGCGGCCTACACCGGCAATGAGCTGGCGCAGGGCACGGACTGCAAGATGGCGCGGCCTTGATAGCACGGCGCCACAGCGCGCCTTACCCCCACGACGGCAACCGCCCCGGGTCGCCGCTACCATGGCCGGTCATCGCATTCATTGACCCGCCCCACAAGGACCGCGCCCATGCCCGACTTTCGCAGCGACACCGTCACCCAGCCCACGCCCGCCATGCGCGAGGCCATGTTCAAGGCCCCGCTGGGCGACGATGTGTTTGCCGACGACCCTTCGGTGAATGCACTGCAGGACCATGCGGCCGAGCTGCTGGGTTTTGAGGCCGCGTTGTTCGCCCCCTCCGGCACGCAGACCAACCTGATCGCGCTGTGGGGCCACTGCCAGCGCGGCGACGAGGCCATCGTGGGCCAGAGCTGGCACACCTACCGCTGGGAGGCGGGCGGCATGGCGGTGCTGGGCTCCATCCAGCCCCAGCCGGTCGAGACCCAGCCCGACGGCACCTTGCGCCTGACCGACATCGCCGCCGCCATCAAGCCGGACGACCCGCACTTTGCGCGCACCCGCCTGGTGGTGCTGGAAAACACCACCGGTGGTCAGGTGCTGCCGCCCGCCTACATCGCCGAGGTGGCGCAACTGGCGCGCAGCCGGGGGCTGGCCATGCACCTGGACGGCGCACGCATGTTCAACGCGGCCACGGCCAATGCCGCGCGCAACGGCACCGATGTGTACGACGAGGCGCGCGCGCTGTGCAGCCACTTTGATTCCGCATCGCTGTGCCTGAGCAAGGGCCTGGGCGCGCCCGTGGGCTCGCTGGTGCTGGGCTCGCGCGACTTCATCCGGCAGGCCCGCCGCACCCGCAAGATTTTGGGCGGTGGCATGCGGCAGGCGGGTGTGCTGGCGGCCGCCGGCCACTACGCGCTGCAGCACCATGTGCGGCGTCTTGCCGAAGACCACGCCCGCCTGGACCGGCTGGCCCAAGGCCTGGCCGAAGCCAACCGCAGCCACCCCGCGCTGCAAGGCCGCATCACAGTGCTGCCATGGCAGACCAACATCCTGTTCACCGACCTGCATGCAGAGGTGGCGCCCGCATTCACCGCCTGGCTGGCGCAGCATGGCGTGCGCGTGACCAGTAGCCTGTATGGCGGCGCCATGCGGCTGCGCTGGGTGACGCACCTGGATGTGAGAGAGGCGGATGTGACGGCAGCGCTGGACTGCGTGGCGCGCTTCGCGGGCTGATGCACTCCCGGCGTCAGGCGGCGGGGTAAGTCCGCCCGCCGAAGATGCCAGTGCCCACGCGCACCAGGGTGCTGCCCGCCTGGATGGCGGCTTCCAGATCGGCCGTCATGCCCAGGGACAGGGTGTCAAACTGCCCCAGGCGGGGCTCTTCTGCGGCCGATATCTGGTCAAAAAGCCTTCTGGCGCTAGTGTGTATTGCCAGTTGCGCTTCCAATTCAGGAGCATGGTCCGGGATGCTCATGAGCCCCCGCACGGCAAGCCGTGGCAGTTTTGCGACAGCGCGCACCAGCTCCAGGGCCTCGGCCGGGGCCACGCCTGACTTGGTGGGCCCGCCGTCGATGTTGACCTGGATGCACACCTGCAGGGGCGTCAGGTGATCGGGCCGCTGGGCCGACAGGCGCTCGGCGATCTTGAGCCGATCCACCGTGTGGACCCAGTCAAAGTGCTCGGCCACCAGGCGGGTCTTGTTGCTCTGGATGGGGCCAATGCAGTGCCACTGCAGCGCCACATCAGGCAAGGCAGTGCGCACGGCGGCAATCTTGTCCACGCCCTCCTGGATGTAGTTCTCGCCAAAGGCACGCTGGCCTGCGGCCGCCGCCTCCAGCACCGCATCGGCGCCAAAGGTCTTGGAAACGGCCAGCAGGCCCACCTGGGCCGGGTCGCGCCCGGCGGCCTGGCATGCCCGGGCAATCCTGCCCATAACCTGTTGGAGGTTGTTAGCAATCGTGGTCATAATGTTTGGCAAGCGTACCAAACGATAGAGGGACTCCGTGGACATTACCCAATTGCTCGCGTTCAGCGTGAAGAACAAGGCCTCCGACCTGCACCTTTCCGCCGGTCTGCCGCCCATGATCCGGGTCCACGGCGACGTGCGGCGCATCAACGTCGATGCGCTGGACCACAAGACGGTGCACGCCATGGTGTACGACATCATGAGCGACGCGCAGCGCAAGACGTATGAAGAGTTCCTGGAGGTGGACTTTTCGTTCGAGATCGAAGGCCTGGCCCGTTTCCGCGTCAACGCCTTCAACCAGAACCGTGGCGCAGCCGCCGTGTTCCGGACGATTCCGAGCAAGATCCTGACGCTGGAGCAGCTCAACGCCCCCAAGATCTTCGGCGATCTGGCGCTCAAACCACGCGGCCTGGTGCTGGTGACCGGCCCCACGGGCTCGGGCAAGTCCACCACGCTGGCGGCCATGGTCAACTTCCTCAACGAGTCCGAATACGGCCACATCCTCACGGTGGAAGACCCGATCGAATTCGTGCACGAGTCCAAGAAGTGCCTGATCAACCAGCGTGAAGTCGGCCCGATGACGCTGTCGTTCGCGGCAGCTCTGAAGTCCGCACTGCGTGAGGACCCGGACGCCATCCTGGTGGGCGAAATGCGCGACCTGGAAACCATCCGCCTGGCCATGACGGCTGCTGAAACGGGCCACTTGGTGTTCGGCACGCTGCACACCTCCAGCGCCGCCAAGACCATTGACCGGATCATCGACGTGTTCCCGGCCGAAGAAAAGGAAATGGTGCGCGCGATGTTGTCCGAATCGCTGCAAGCCGTGATCTCGCAGACGCTGTGCAAGACCAAGGACGGATCGGGCCGCGTGGCAGCGCACGAGATCATGCTGGGCACCAGCGCCATCCGCAACCTGATCCGCGAGGCCAAGGTGGCGCAGATGTATTCCACCATCCAGACCAGCAACAGCGTGGGCATGCAGACGCTCGACCAGAACCTCACGGATCTGGTGCGCCGCAACATCATCAGCCCGGCCGAAGCACGCAGCAAGGCCAAGATCCCCGAGAACTTCCCCGGCTGAGCCCCCGACAGCACACACCCATGAACGACTTTGCGGCCCCCGCGGGCGCCGCATACCGGAGCGCGATATGAAAGGCATTTTGAGCCTTCTGAAAATGAAAGCCCGCAGCGGCAAGCCATCGGACGATCACACGGATTCCGTGCTGTTCTCCACCGCTTTTGCCGGCCAGGGTGTAGACGACTCCATGCTGGTGCCCTGGGAGGCCCGCGCCGTGGAAGTGGGCGCCAAGCGCCTGCCCACCAGCCGCGGCGGCAAGCTGCTGCAAGGCCTGTGGGCCAAAGACAAGTACATGGCGCACCTGGACAAGGACGCTGTGGAACGCATGGAGCGCTTTTTCGAGTTTGCGGCCATCCCCTCCAACCGTGACGTGATCCGCCAGGACGAGTACGGCAACTTCATGGTGGTGCTGCTCACTGGCACCATTGCCGTGGACCGCGTGCAGCCCTGGGGCGAGCAGCTGCGCCTGGCTGAGACGCGCCCCGGGGATATCCTGGGCGAGATGTCGCTGCTGGACAGCGGCATCCGCTTTTCGGCCTGCACCACGCTGACCGACTGCGAGATCGCCGTGCTGTCTGCCGAGGCCATGGACGACATGATGACCAAGGACCCGCAGCTGGCCGCCAGCCTGATTGCCCTGCTGGCGCGCAAGCTGTCGCTGCGCCTGCGCGTGGTGAGCGCGCGCCTGAGCGACAACCAGAAATGATGCACCTATCCATGACACAAGATCGTCCGGCAGACGACCACCCCCGGGAGAACTTTTGATGGAACGCGATCAGGCCAGTAAATTCATCAATGACCTGCTCAAGCTGATGGTGAGCCGCAATGGCAGCGACTTGTTCATCACGGCAGAGTTTCCGCCCGCCATCAAGGTCGATGGCAAGGTGACCAAGGTATCGCCGCAGCCACTCACGCCCAACCACACGCTCACGCTGGCGCGCGCGGTCATGAGCGACAAGCAGGTGGCCGACTTCGAGCGCACCAAGGAATGCAACTTCGCCATCTCGCCGGCTGGCATTGGGCGCTTTCGCGTCAACGCCTTCATCCAGCAGGGCAAGGTGGGCATGGTGCTGCGGACCATTCCGCTCACGCTGCCCACCATCGACGGTCTGGGCGTGCCGCAGGTGCTCAAGGAAGTGACGATGACCAAGCGCGGCCTGTGCATCCTGGTGGGTGCCACGGGTTCGGGCAAATCGACCACGCTGGCCGCCATGGTGGACTGGCGCAACGAGAACTCGTTCGGTCACATCATCACGGTGGAAGACCCGGTGGAGTTTGTGCACCCCCACAAGAACTGCGTGGTGACGCAGCGGGAAGTGGGCCTCGATACCGACAGCTGGGAAGCCGCCCTGAAGAACACGCTGCGCCAGGCCCCCGACGTGATCCTGATGGGCGAAATCCGCGACCGCGAGACCATGGAACACGCGGTGGCATTTGCCGAAACTGGACACTTGTGCCTGGCCACTCTGCACGCCAACAGCGCCAACCAGGCGCTGGACCGGATCATCAACTTCTTCCCTGAAGAGCGCCGCGCCCAGCTGCTGATGGACCTGTCGCTCAACCTGCGCGCCATGGTCTCGCAGCGCCTGATCCCCAAGCAGGACGGCAAGGGCCGTGCCGCCGCAGTGGAAGTGATGCTCAACACCCCGCTGATCTCCGACCTGATCTTCAAGGGCGAGGTCTCCGAGATCAAGGAGATCATGAAGAAGAGCCGCAACCTGGGCATGCAGACCTTCGACCAGGCGCTGTTCGATGCCTACGAGGCCAACGTCATCAGCTACGAAGACGCGCTGCGCAATGCCGACTCGCTCAATGACCTGCGCCTGCAGATCAAGCTCAACAGCCAGCGCGCCAAGTCGCCCGATCTGGCGCAGGGCACCGAGCATTTCGCGATTGTGTGACGCCAGAGCCAGCCCCACACGCCTTCGCCCAGCTTCACCCGCCCTCCTGGGCGGGTTTTCGTTTTCACCCATACTTTCAGATCATCACGCGATCACACCATGCCAAGCACCAATCCCCGCAACTACGACGCAACCCCCTCCCGCAAGGTCGCCTTTCTGGGCCTGGGCGTGATGGGCTACCCCATGGCAGGCCACCTGGCGCTGGCCGGCCATGAAGTCACGGTGTACAACCGCACCGCTACCAAATCCGTAGCATGGTGCGCAGAATATGCGGGCACCAAAGCCCCAAAACATGCAGCCACGCCCCGCGAGGCAGCCGCGGGCGCCGACATCGTGTTCTGCTGTGTGGGCAATGACGATGATCTGCGCTCGGTCACGCTGGGTGCCGATGGCGCCTTTGCGGGCATGAAGCCCGGCGCGATTTTTGTGGACCACACCACGGCATCGGCCGAAGTGGCGCGCGAGCTGTATGCCGCCGCCCAGGCACTGAGCCTGCAGTTTGTGGATGCGCCCGTGTCCGGCGGCCAGGCCGGGGCACAGAACGGCCTGCTCACGGTAATGTGCGGTGGCGACGCCGCGGCCTTCGAGGCCGCTCAGCCCGTAGCCATGGCGTTCTCGCGCGCCTTCACGCTGCTGGGCGCCAGCGGCTCGGGCCAGTTGGCCAAGATGGTCAACCAGATCTGCATTGCCGGGCTGGTGCAGGCCCTGTCGGAAGCCGTGGCGTTTGGCCAGAACGCCGGGCTGGACATGAAGCAGGTGCTGGAAGTCATTGGCAAGGGCGCCGCGCAAAGCTGGCAGATGGACAACCGTGGCAAGACCATGGTGGACGGCAAGTTCGACTTTGGCTTTGCCGTGGACTGGATGCGCAAGGACCTGGGCCTGGTGCTGGATGAGGCCAAGCGCAACGGATCGCGCGTGCCCGTGACGGCGCTGGTGGACCAGTTCTACGCCGATGTACAAAAGATGGGTGGCAACCGCTGGGATACGTCCAGCCTGATCCAACGCTTGAAATAGCCTCTTGAGCCGCGCCAGCGGTGCCACCCCCCAGGGAAGGCACAACGGCTCAACCAGCGGCTCCTCGGGAGCATTTGCGGGTGCTGCGCCAGTCCCGTGCAGCATGCACGGCGATAGCTGCACTTCAAGAAAAAGTCCCAGGCCACGCAACGCGGCCTGGGACTTGGACCCTACGGTCTGATGCTGCCGTCCTCAGCCCCCGGAAGGCTTGGTATCGGTGGTAACGGGCGCGGGCTGCGGCGCGATGCGACGCAGTTCTTCTTCCGAAACGATCTCGAACACGCGCACCACCTTGCGCACATCGCTCACGCCACGGGCGATGTCCGTGGCACGGTTGGCCTCACGCTGCGAGACACGGCCCATCAGGTAAACCGTGTTGCGCTCGGTCACCACCTTGAAGGAGTTGGCCGAGATGTCCTGCGCATCCACCAGACTCGCGCGCACCTTGCCGGTGATGAAGGTGTCCGTGGACCGCTGGCTCAGCGTGGAGGGGGGCATCACCGCCAGGTCATTGACGACCGAACGCACGTTCTCCACCTGTGACACCATCTGCTCCACCGCTTGGCGGTCCTGGGCCGTGGCAACTTCACCGGTCAACAGCGCCTGGCGGTTGTAGCTGGTCACGTTGACATGGGCCCGGTCGCCCAGCGCTTCGCGAATGCGGTTGGCAGCGCGCAGCTCAATGCCCTCATCCTCGATCTGGGTGCCTGTCGTGCGGCGGTCTACCGCCATCACGCCACCGACCACGGCGCCGCCGACGATCAGGGGCGCGCAGGCCGATAGTGCCGCCGCCAGCGTGGCGGCAGCCAGGGCAGTGCCCACCACGCGGCGGGTGCGGTTCAGGGTTGTTGGGTTCATAGTGGAATCTCCTGTTCACCAAGTAACTGTGCGTCCACGCCGTCGCTCAGGCAGTGCAGTACCAGCGTATGGACTTCGCGCACGCGTGCCGCACGGTCGTGGGGCACGCTGATCAAGACGTCGGTTTCCCGCAGCATGGCGGCGAGCTTGCCGCCGGTGCGACCTGCCAGCACCACCACGGTCATGTCGCGCTCGTGCGCGGCTTCGGCGGCAGCCAGCAGGTTAGGGTCGTTGCCATGGACGGTGAGCGCCAGCAGCACATCGCCCGCCTGGCCCAGCGCACGCACCTGGCGCGCAAACTGCTGGGCGGCATCGGTGCCGCCCACAGCCGCCGTGAGCAGCGTGCTGTCCGATGTGAGCGCCAGCGCCGCCAGCTCGGGGCGTTCGCGCTCAAAGCCGGCCACACAAAAAGCGGCGAACTGCTGCGCCTCGGCGGCTGACGGGCCGTTGCCACAGGCCAGCACCTTGCCGCCGCTCGTCACGCAGGCCAGCACGGCCTGTACGGCAGCGGCAATGGGGTGGCTCAGGGTTTGCGCGGCCTGGTACTTCAGGTCGGCGCTGTCGATGAAATGCTGTTGGATGCGTTGCTCAAGCATGAGGGCCCGATGATACCCGCCGCGTGTTACAGCTTTTGTAGCAAACGGTAGCCACCTGCATTGCGCTGGCGGCCAGTGGGTCGCCCGCCGCTACTGCGCATCGAACGCCGCCTTGAGCCACTGCACCCCCTCCTCCACCAGCACCACGTCAAAACGGCAGGGCGGTGGCGACGGCAAGCGCATCAGGTAGTGCCGCGCGGCAAAGATGATGCGCTGCTGCTTGGTCGCGCTGATGCTGGCCCCGGCGCCGCCAAAGCCGCCATGCGTGCGGCTGCGCACCTCCACAAACACCAGGGTGCCGTCCCGGTCGCGCATCACCAGATCAATCTCACCCCCGCCGCGCCCGGGCGTCCGATAATTGCGCACCGCCAGCTGCAGGCCGGCCGCCTGCAGATGGGTCAATGCCTGATCCTCGGCAGCGTTACCTCGATCACGCGTGGTGACTTTTTTGGCAGCGCCTGGGGCGGCAACGTCGGGTGGTCTTTTTCCAAGGAAATTCATTGAGCGCATCTTTCGCTTCAGCCCAGAGCGCGGCGCACGACGCCGCCGCTGCGCAGCATTATCCGCAGGGCGCGCTGTACGTGGTGGCCACGCCCATCGGCAACCTGGCCGACATCACCCTGCGGGCCCTGCACGTGCTGCAACTGGCCGACACGGTGGCCTGCGAAGACACGCGCCATACGCAGTCCATGCTGCGTGCCTACGGCATCGACAAGGGCGCCAGCCAGTTGCTGGCCGTGCACCAGCACAACGAGGCCGAAGCCGCGCAGAACGTGGTGCACCGGCTGCAGCAAGGCCAGCGCGTGGCCTATGTGAGCGACGCAGGCACCCCCGGCGTGAGCGACCCTGGCGCACGTCTGGTAGCGGCAGTACAGGCCGCAGGCCTGCGCGCCGTGCCACTGCCGGGCGCCAGCAGCATCACCACCGCACTGAGCGTGGCCGGCGCCGTGGCCCACAGCACCGAGCATGGCGGCTTTGTGTTTGCAGGCTTCCTGCCCGTCAAGAACGCGGAACGTGCCAACGTGATTGCCCAGCAGCTGGCCCACGAGCCCCGGTGCGTGGTGCTGCTCGAAGCCCCCCATCGCATTGGCGAACTGGCCCAGGCCCTGGCCGTGCTGGGCGAGCGCCCCGTCACCCTGGCGCGCGAGCTGACCAAACAGTTTGAAGAAGTCACCACCCAGCCCGCACAGGCGCTGACCGCGTGGCTGGATGGGTCCCCCCAGCGCTCGCGCGGCGAGTTTGTGGTGCTGCTGCACCCGGTGCCGGTGGTCAGCGACGCGGGCGACAGCCACCGCGTGCTGCGCCTGTTGCTGGCCGAGCTGCCCCTGAAGACCGCCGTGCGCCTGGCTGCCGAGATCACGGGCGCATCGCGCAACCTGCTGTACGACACCGCGCTGGAGTGGAAGCGCGAAGACGGGGCGCAGGACTGACGCCAGATGCTTCTAAGCAGCGTTTTGAGCGTTTTCGGGCGGTAGCGCTAGTGCAACATGCTCTGTCAGCTATTTAATTGATAGCGATCTGGGGTGCATCACTACCGCGAAACCGCCAGGCCCGCAGCCACCCCGCCAAACAGATCGCCCTCCACCTGCGGGGTTGCCGGGAAGGCCGTGCGCAGCGCCTGCCGCAAGGGCCGCAATGCCGACGAGCCCCCGGTCAGGTAGATCGCATCCACCCCCCCATCGCCCAAGCCCGCCAGCTGCAGGCAATCGCGTGCGCAGGCCACCACCTGTTCCAGCGGCTGCGCCAAGGACTGCGCCAATCCGGGCGGCGTAACCGCTGCGCTGAGCCCGGCCTCGACCCAATCCAGCGGCATGGGCGCCTCGGCATCGGCCAGCGAAGCCGCGATCTTGGCCTGCTCCACCGTGTTGGCCAGGCGGTGGCCCAGCCGCTCGTTCAGCACCCGCATCAGCCGGGCGTGCAACGCGGCATCGGCATAGTCGGTGCGCAAGTTCTGCGCGTCGCGCAGCGCGCGCGGCGAATACAGCCACTGGATCAGGTGCCAGGTCGAGAGGTCAAAAAACACGCGGCTGGGCACCTCGCGCCCCGTCGGGCCGATGTGGCGAAAGCCCAGCAGCGGCATGAGCAGGTCCAGGCTCAGGCGCCGGTCAAAGTCCGTGCCGCCGATGTGCACGCCGGTGGTGGCCAGCACATCGCTGCTACGGTCGGCCCGGGCCATGCGCTCGGGGCCCAGGCGCACCACGGTGAAGTCCGAGGTGCCGCCGCCAATGTCCACCACCAGCACCAGCGACTCCCGGTCGATGCGCTGCTCATAGTCCAGCGCGGCCGCAATGGGCTCGAACTGAAAGCTCACGTTCTCGAACCCTGCAGACAGCGCGGCCTGGCGCAGCGCGTCTTCGGCCTGCTGATCGCGCGCGGCATCGCCGTCCACAAAATGCACCGGCCGCCCCATCACCACCCGCGCGGGCATACCACCCAGCTCGTCACGGGCCTTTTGCGCCAGCATCCGCAAGAAGAGGCCGATGATGTCCTGGTAGCTGACCAGCTGGTTATGCACTGCGGTTTTGTCCTGCAGGAGCGCACTGCCCAGCAGGCTTTTGAGCGAGCGCATCAGCCGCCCCTCGGTACCCGCCAGGTACTGCGCCACCGCATCGCGCCCAAAGTGCGTGCGCTGGTCTTCCGCATTGAAGAACAGTGCCGTGGGCAACGTGGGGGCATCCCCCTCCAGTGCCACCATTCGCGACAGGCCCGCACCCCGCCGCACCGCCATCGCGGAATTGGAAGTGCCAAAGTCGATACCAAGGGTGGTGTCCTGCAGAAGGAGCATGGGAGATGTGGGGAGAGACAACAAGGAATGCGGCGCGGTGCCGACGGCAGCCCGCACCAAGGCAACGGCAGGACCGCGGCATACGGCACCAGCCGTGCGGGCGTGACCCGCGTTGGCAGCGTGCAATTGAAAAAGCCCTTGATTCTTACAAATCAAGGGCTTTTATTTGGTGGCTGGGGCGGAATCGAACCACCGACACAAGGATTTTCAATCTCTCAAAAAATCCTTGTGGATCAACGGCCAACAAGAAAAAGCCCTCTACAAAGGGGAGCGGGATTGTGCCACGGGAAGGCGCGTGTATCCTAGGTAGACATTACTTTTGTAGACACTCCCTTGGCCTCCGAAAAGCTCCCCCCAGTCCCATCGCCAAACGCCTTTGCCTCGGAATTGATTGGCGCCCGAGCAGAGCGCGGACTCACCCAAGGTCAACTCGCTACCAAGAGCGGCCTATCTCTGTCGGCAATCAAGGCCTACGAAGCTGGCAGGAACATGCCTGGTGCGCGGGAGCTGCGAGAGCTATGCCAGGCCTTGCAGATATCACCGAACAAGCTACTTTTCGGCTCTGAGGCTCCGTTTAAGGCTCAGAGCATCGCCGATCTTTTGGTCGATGGAGAGGCCGAAGATGATCATGTTGCGCGTGGAAGAGCAACCTTCCTACTGGGCCTTTTAGCCGCTGACGAGCGCAATGCAATCGTGACGCTCCTACGTTCTTTGGCATTGGCTCGCCATGGTGAAGCGAAGGTACGAGAAGTGCTGCTCAGTGCCGACATGGTTGTAGGCATGGGGCGTGAGATGGGCCGCTTAACAAGGGATGCGGTGGTCAGCAAAGAGCCTTTCAGCGATGAACAGATTGCCGCGTCCGCCGAGCGTCTAGACAAATTTCTGGACAGCCAGGGTCACACTCCCGCACCCAAAAAGTTACCAAAAAATTAGTTTGACATTTAGAGTAACCATGACATAAAGTTACGAATACGGCATTTCGTCGTATTCGTAACTTATGGATGGACTCATGATCGACTTTTCTGAACTGGCGCTTTCCCCCAACGAGTCTCGCGCCGCTCGTAATTTCCTCGGTCTCAGCCAGGCGCAGGCGGCCGAGAAATCCAACCTCCCCGCCCACAAGATCAAGCGTTTCGAGTCGGGCAACTACGTGCCGGACGCACAGTTCCTTCAAGACCTGCGCGAGTTCTATGAGAGCGAGGGTTACAACTTCCACGATGAGGATGCACCAGGCGCCAAGGCCAAGGCGCGCGGCGATGTGTTCCCCGCTGGCGTTGTGGGTGGAACCGACGGCGGCACCGATGAAACCGATGGTTTCCCCCTGGAAAACCAAGGAAAACTGCCACGCCCGCAGAGCGTGCAACTGCAGTTCATGCGCATCACCCCGAGCCTGGAGAGCGCCCAGGTGGACCGGGTTTTCGACTGCATCGAGGACAACGAGGAAGCCATCCGGACGGGCATGGCCCTGCCAATCCGCAACGGTTTTTTGTCCGAAAGCCCATCGGCGGCAACCCAGGCCCAGGCCATTGCACTGCTGCGCCGCCTGGCCGAAAACGGCCTGCTCTACGCCCGCTTGATGGGCCGTGAGCTAGTGGGCATGCCGCCCGCCGATGGTCCAGCGGAATCGGGCGACTTTCTGCTTGGGGCCAGCAGCAAGGCCAAGGCGGCGACGGTGGGCGACCTGCTGGCGCTGGCGATGGCAGACCTGCAGCGCGCCGTGGTGGACGGCGACACAGAGGCTCAGGCGCGCCGCAAGGGCCGCGCCGAGCCGGTGGAGGTGCTTCAAGCGTTGGTCGGCTGAGGCGCGGCGGCAATGCGCCACCTCATTGATCAACAGGGGGCCTGTGTGCCCCCCTGCCCTCCCCAGACGTGGCGCCACAAGGCGCCGACCGGGGCACCCGCTTGCACGCCAGTGCATGCGGGGGAGGAGGGAACCACGTCCATCAGGGCGCTCGCGCCCAGCACTGCCAGCGCCACCGCGTGCGCCTGCCAGTTCCCCGCTCGCTTCACCCCCATGGAAGCCTGACATGCCGTTGCTCACCCTTTCCCAAGAACAGCTCTACGAGCTGAACGATGCCGCCAATGAGGTTCTGGAACGCATGCTGCGCGACGGCCAGGACGCCGCCGAAATCAAGCTGGGCGCGCTGCCCAATCTTTGGGCTGCATTGAAGGCCGTTCGCCTCGCCCTGCTGGGCACCCTGGACACGCCAGGCATGAATGAGCTGGAGCCCCGCGTTTTGGCGGCCATCGCCAGCCCCAAACGAAAGGCCTGAGGCATGAGCACGACCGCCGCGCCCCCTTCGCCTTTCATCGCCACGGCCACCCTTCCCAACGGCGTTTGCAAGCGCTTCCGCTTGCTGCAGTGCTTCGATGGCTATGTGGCCGTCTGGCGCGCTGCCGGTTTTCTCCTGACATGGCAAGACCCCCGCACGGTTTTCATCACGCGCGGCGGGCTGGACGCTGGGCCACAGCGCCCCGCAGCAGACCCGGCCCAACTCACCCCATCAACACCTCACACAGAGGCTCTGAATCATGGTCAAACTCGATTTGGGCGTTGCCAAGCTCGATTGGTACGTGCTCTCCAACCCTTCGGCCAACACCGGCCCTTTCTCGTTCTCCATCGACCACGAGGGCATCTTCCTGTTCATCAAGCCCGTGCAGCTCGCGCTGCTGTGGCCTTGGGTGAAGGTATGAGCCAGAAGCCCGCACAGCCCGCCTTCGCCTGGTGGACCACCCCCACCACTCGCGCATTGCATCGTTCGCCCACACAACCCGCCACGGGTCTGCATCGCCGTCCCTTTTCTGGCGCAAAGACCGCTCTTCAACACCCCACGGAGGCTACCCGTGCAACAGCACAAATTTTCCCCTTCACGGGCAGTAACACCCCGTATGAGTCTCATGAGTGAGACAGCAGCCAGCGAAGCGCAGCAGCTCATGGGACTCGATACGGTACGGATCAAAAGCCCTTACATGGCCCGCAACATCGTGGACAAAGTCAAAGCCCAGGGGCAGAGCTACTGCCAGGTGCTCAACGAAACCGGGGAGCTGCTGTGGGAAGTCACCCGCACCAACCTCAAGGGCTCCTACGACTCACGGATCATGGTCAAACCCATGTACGAGGACTGCCAGAAGTCCAAGAGCGGCAAGCCCGAATGGCACCCTAGCCCGCCCTATCTGATCGTGGAGTGCTCAGTCCCCAAGGCCATGAACGGCCAGAACGTCTATGGGGTGATCGAGGACATGCAAACTGCCTGCGAGAACGTGCGCACGCTACTGCAGCAGCTCATGGGCATTGAACTGCCCCACACCGGCAATTGGACCGTGCAGCGTGTGGACTGGGCCGAGTCCTTCCAGTTGCCCTACCAGGCGGTGCAGGAGTTCTTCGAGGGTATCTACCACGTGGCCTTCCCGCGCCGGAAGATGCAGAAATACGGCAACGAGTCGATCTTCGTTCCGGGCACCACCACAACGATCAAGCTGTACCACAAGGGGCCCGAGTTCCAGAAAAACGACCGCAAGCGCCTGGCCTGGGTGCTGCGCAACTTCTTTCAGGAGAACAAGCCGCGCGACGCTGCGCCAGATTGGGCCCAACGGCAGGCCTATCGGAAGGTGGCGGCAATCCAGCGCCTGGCAAACAACCGCCTGCGCGCAGAGGTGGAAGTGCATGCCGAAAAGCTGGACTACGACTTCGGCCACAAGCCCAAGGTGCGCGAGGTCACCACCGAGTACCTGCAGGCCGTGTTCGACAAGGAGATCGGCCGCTTGCTGCGTGAGGGCAAGGACGGCGTGCAGATCGTGCGCACTAGCTTGGCCGTGCGCGACCGCCTAGAGGCCAGCTACTCACTCGCCCTGGCGGGCAACCTCCACGGCTTCTGGCTGGGCCTTGCCACACACGGTGAGGAAGACATGAAGACCAGGAGCACGCGCCCCACCTTCTACCGCCGTCGCAAGCAGCTTGAGGATGTGGGCGTGTCCTGGCTCGCCACCGATACACAACTCATTGAGCGTCAGGGGCAAATGCTGCCCGCTGATTTCTCCCCCGTTCGTGCAAACGCCAGGCGCTGTACCAGCCTGGTGCGCGAAAGACCCGCCTTCGACTACCGAAGCGGACTACTCCAACTGGCCGCGTAAGGCCATCTTCCCGAAGGAAATCATCATGAGCGAAACCGTTCTCGTATTGCGTGCCGACCGGTACGAATTCACCAGTGAAAAAACCGGCGAAATCATCAAGGGCGCCAACGTTTATTTCATCAGCGACACCCAGGTCGAGACACCCAACGCGGTAGGTGACAAGCCGATGAAGGTTGCCATCAGCGACGAGGTGTTCAACGACATCAAGCACTACGGCGCCCCGGCCATCTACGACATCACGACCAAGACCAGGCCGGGAAAAGATGGCACAGCCACTGTGACGCTGGTGAAAGCCAAGTTCCAGCAGCCATTCAAGCTGCCCGAGTCGGAATAAAAAAAGCGCTCACGTGCAGCAACACATGAGCGCCCACCGAACCACAAAACCCTATCCGTGATCGGCCCTGGCAGCTTACTCCATGTATGCCACCAGAGGCCATGAATCGAGGCTTCTATGCTTTTTCACGCCCCCAGAAATATCTACGGTATCGATTGCTTCCGCATGTTCATGGACGAGGTTGGCGGGGGTGTCGAAGGGGTGAGCAAATACCTTGGCGTCCATGAAAACACTGTTCGCAGCTGGCTGCGCGAAGCCACACCCGTACCTCGGGCTGCGGTGCTGGCTTTGTTCTGGGAGTCGAAGTGGGGCCGCTCGCAAATCTTCACGGACCAGGTGAACGAAATCCGCCTGCTGTATCGGCAGGTCTGCATTCTGCAGGACCAGTACCAGAAGGCCAAAGACATCATCACGGGGCTGCGTGCCATGCATGCGGGCTCAGCCAATGAACCTCTTTTTGAAGAACTGCCCGACCTCGGTTATCAGCAGCCCCCAACCTTCGCTGCAGATGCCACACTGCCATTGCCTCTCGAAGCACCTGCGCCCATACAGGATGTGCCTCCCGCCCCTGTTTCCTCACGCGCCGCACAGGCCATGCAGGCATTGGAACGCACGCGCGCTGCTGCTGGCCGCTGAGGAGGCACCGTGGACTCGCCGCTCTTTCTCACCGCCGATGAACTCAGCACGCTCACCGGGTTCAAGACACCAAAAAGGCAAGTGGAGTGGCTGCGCACCAAGGGCTGGCGTTTCGAGATCAACGGCAATCGTCAGGCCATCGTGGCCCGCAAATACGCGGAAAAGATGCTGGGTTGCGGAGCGCCTGAGGAACAGAGCTACCAGCCCAATTTCCGGGCGCTGCAGGGGGCGTGATGGGGCGTCGTAGGCAAGCCAATTTCGATGATCCCCCGCGCTTTCACCGCAAGGGCAACGTCTGGTATCACGTGAGTGGCACCCTGCCCCGTGTGTGGACCAAGCTCTCCAACGACCGCGCCGAAGCCCTGCGCCTGTGGGCACAGCGTGAAGGGGTGCGCGAGGACGAATCCACCCGGCTTTTCTCGGTAGTGGCCAGGCGCTACGTGCGGGAGGTGTTCCCCACCAAGAGCGTGCAGACCCGGCGCGACAACGACAAGGAACTCGCCAACCTGCTGCGCGTGTTCGGTCACATGCCCATCGAGGCCATCGCCCCCATGCACATCCGCCAGTACATGGACCTGCGCGGCCAGGTGGCAAAGGTGCGCGCCAACCGCGAAAAGGCCCTTTTCTCGCACATCTTCAACAAGGCCAGGGAATGGGGTTTCACCACCGCACAGAACCCCTGCCAGGGCGTGAAGGGCTTCAAGGAAACAGGCCGCTCGCGCTATGTCACCGATGAGGAATTCGACCGCGTGCGGGCCAACGCGCATTGCACGGTGGTGGATGCCATGGACATTGCCTTGCTGACCGGCCAGCGGCCCGCCGATGTGCTCAAGATCAAGCGCACCGACATTCGGGATGGGGCCTTATGGATCGTGCAGAACAAGACAGGGGCACGCCTGGGCATCGAGCTAACGGGAGAGCTGGCCGCCGTGATCGAACGGATCAACCAGCGGCCCCGCAAGGCCATCAGCGCGTTTCTGATTCAGGACGAGAACGGCCAGCCGCTAAGCCAGGGGGCGCTGCGCTCACGCTTTGACAAGGCACGCACGCTGGCGAAGGTAGATTTTCAGTTTCGGGACATTCGGGCGAAGGCTGCGACGGACACAGGGGATCTCGCGCACTCGCAAAAGCTGCTGGCGCACAAAAATCGGGAGATGACAGAGCACTATGTGAAAAGTCGAGTGGGAGAGCGCGTAAGACCCCTCCGGTAGCTACCCCCTTGGTTGGATACGTGCAGATCACGCTCAGGGGAACTTCGTTTAATTCGATTGATTCGAATAATGCGAATATGCATAAAATGACTCAAAGTCTTTTCTGAGCACCCCAAGGAGAACCAAATGAAAGCGCCAGACCTGCTTGAACCAGTAGTGAGCGAAGAGGAGGCGGAAATGGCCAAGGTGGCCTATCGCTGCCTCACTACAGCTCTGGATCACTCGAATGCGCCACGCATCGTGCTGGTCGATGAGGGCGGCAAAGAGACAGACGCACCGGCGCTGGTGCTTCCTCCACAGGCCCTGCGATTTTTCGCCGAAGTTCTGAAGAGAATGGCCCAGCAGCAGCCCATCGTCCTCATGCCTCAAAGGCACGAGCTGACAACCCAAGAGGCAGCAGCCTTCCTCAACGTCTCGCGCCCCTTCGTCATCAAGGAGATTGAGGCCGGTCGATTGAAGTGCCACAAGGTCAATCGGCATCGGCGCATTGAGTACGCTGAACTACAGCGTTACAAGGCTGAGCAACGGACGAACACCGCTGCCGCTCTTCAAGAGCTGACAGACCTATCAGAGGACCTAGGAATGGAATTTTGAATGGCAGGCTCAGCACGTTACACGGCGATCTTGGATGCCAACACGCTGTATCCGACTCTCGTTCGTGATCTCTTGCTCAGCCTGGCTGCAGCGGGCCTGTATCACGCACGATGGACAGATGCGATCCACGAAGAATGGACGCGCAACCTGGCCCAAGACAAACCGGAGTACGCAAGCAAATTGCCAGCCATAGTGGCCGCGATGAACCGAGCGATTCCAGATTGTTTGGTCCAGAACTATCAGCCCCTCGTGGGCTGCATCACATTGCCCGACCCCAAGGATCAGCATGTCCTGGCTGCAGCGATCGCGGGCCATGCTGATGCCATCGTCACGTTCAACACCAAGGACTTTCCTCTATCAGTCCTGGCCCCTCACGGCATTGAAGTTCAGCACCCGGACGACTTCGTGATGAACCAACTCCAGCTCCAGGAATTGAGCGCCCTCGAAGCCATCAAGATGATGCGTGCGCGCTGGAAGAACCCTCCGCGCTCCGCCAACGAACTGATCGAGGCGCTGGAAAAAAGGATGATGCCGCTGTCTGCGGCACACCTGCGCGAGGCACAGGGCCTGATCTAGCGCCCCAACTCGATTGCAGCTTTTGTAGAAGTTCGCGCGCAAATGTAGAAACGCCCCAGAACCCTTTCGGGCGCTGGGGCGCATAAACACTGGTGGCCTGGGGCGGAATCGAACCACCGACACAAGGATTTTCAATCCTCTGCTCTACCGACTGAGCTACCGGGCCTGAGCCTCAAATTATAGCCAGAAAAATCAGCGCTTCCGGCCAAAGGCACAAATTAATTGTTCAGCCGCGCTTGCCGCGCCCCAGGTCCACGCCCAGCTGACGCAGCTTGCGGTACAGGTGGGTACGTTCCAGGCCGGTCTTTTCGGCCACGCGGGTCATGGAGCCGCCTTCGCGGGCCAGGTGGAACTCAAAGTAAGCCTTCTCAAAACCGTCGCGCGCTTCGCGCAAGGGGCGGTCCAGGTCGAAGCCCTGGTGGGCGTGCGGGCCGGGGTCCACCCCGGCCATCACCGCCGAAACGGCAGGCAGCTGCGAGAAGGTCGGGTCGGCCGGCGCGCTAGCGGGCGCGGCCACGGCAGCCACGGGCGCAGCCTGGTGGGCGGCGTTGCGGGCAAGACCCTGCTCCACGGCCTTGAGCAGCTTTTGCAGGGTGATGGGCTTTTCGAGGAACGAGAAGGCGCCGATGCGCGTGGCCTCTACCGCCGTGTCGATGGTGGCGTGGCCACTCATCATGATGACCGGCATGGTCAGCACGCCGGCGGTGGCCCATTCCTTGAGCAAAGAGACGCCATCGGTATCGGGCATCCAGATGTCCAGCAGCACCAGGTCATAGGCGTTGCCCGCCCGGGCCGCTCGGGCCTGGGTGGCGTTTTCTGCGAGGTCTACGCTGTGACCTTCATCGTTCAGGATTTCCGACAGCAGGTCACGAATGCCGAGCTCATCATCGACCACCAGAATGTTTGCCATGTGTGTTGAAGCGCCTTGGGGGTACTGCGGGGCGGTGTTGTTATGACGCCACCGCTGGTTCAGGGGCGAATGATAACGACACTTGGGCGCCGCGGACCACGCCGTCTTCGGTACGGTTGGACAGTTCGATGCGCGCGCCGTGCTCATCTGCGATCTTTTTGACCACGGCCAAACCCAGGCCGGTGCCTCGCGGTTTGGTGGTGACATAGGGCTCGAAAGCGCGCTGCAGGATGTGCGACGGAAAGCCCCCGCCACTGTCCGATACCGTGAGCCGGACGCGGCGTGACGATTCGCTCCAGCGGGTGCTGATGCGCACCGGCGGCACCGGCTCGGAAGCCCCGGCACGGGCCTGCTCGGTGGAGTCCTGGGCGTTCTGCAGCAGGTTGTGCACGACCTGCCGCAACTGCTGCGCATCGCCCGCAATCCAGGGGCAACGCGGGTCCAGCTCGGCTTCTACAGGCACGGTGGCGTTTTCTGCACCATATAAATGGAGCACGTCGGCGACCAGTGCGTTGAGGTCCAGCGCATGCAGTTCTGCGGCGGGCAGGCGGGCGTAATCGCGGAACTCGTTGACCAGCCGCTTCATTGCATCGACCTGATCGACGATGGTCTTGACGGACTTGGCGAGGATGGCTTGCTCCGCGTCTGGCAGCTTGCCCGAAAGCTTCATTTCAAGCCGCTCGGCGGAGAGCTGGATAGGGGTCAGCGGGTTCTTGATTTCGTGCGCCAACCGGCGCGCCACCTCGCCCCAGGCCTGCGCGCGCTGGGCGGAAACGATCTCCGAAATGTCGTCAAAAACCAACAGCCGGGTGGCATCGGGCAGCTCGGCCCCCCGCGCGACCAGGCTGGTAGCGTGCTGTCCGGCGCCGCCGGAGGAGGCATGCAGCTCAAACGGCTGCTGCCAATGGTCCAGGCCATGGCGTTCATGGTCCCCCAGAAACGCATCGAAGTGGCCTTGGACGGACGCGGCAAACTCGGCAAGCCCAGGCACTTCGGACAATGGCCGCCCTTCGTACGCAGCCATGGGGGCACGCAGGATGCGGGTGGCGCCCGGATTGGACGAGCGGATCAGTCCCTGCGCGTCCAGCACGATGACGCCCGCCGTGAGGTTGTCCAGGATGGTCTGCAGGTTGGCGCGCGAGGCATCGACCTCGCCCATGCTCTGCTCCACCGCCTGGCGCGCGTCTGCCAGTTGCTGCGTCATCAGTGCAAACGAGCGCGTGAGGCCGCCCAGCTCGTCCTTGCTCTGCAGCGCGGCCTTGGGGCTCAGGTTGCCAGCCGCCACCTCGCGCACCCCTTCGGCGAGCACCAACAAAGGCCGCGCCAGCTGGTTGCCCAGCAGCACCGCCAGCAGCACCGCGCCGAACACCGCTAGGAACAGGCTCAGCGTGAGCGTGCCCACATACATGCGCCGCAGCCCGCCCCGGGCGAGCGCACGCTCCTGGTATTCGCGGTTGGCTTCCTGCACGGCGATGGCATTGGCCACCAGAGCCGGCGGCAGGGGCAAGGTGGCCTGCAGATAGCGCGGCTCCATCAAAAGGCCCACGCTGGGGCTGCTGACCAGCGCTAGCACCTTGACCCGCGCGTTCTGCGCGGATGCCGGGTCGACAATGTCGTCCAGCCCTTCAATCTGCGCCGTGGCGCGCTGCTGGCGCGCGGTGCGCAGCGAGGCGGCGCCCGGCCGCTCCGGGTTGAGGCTGAACCGCGACTGCCCCGCGCTGGCCACCGCCTGGCCGGACGCGTTCCAGAGCACCACGTCGGTCGCGCCCAGCTGGTCGCGAATGCGCTCCAGCACCAGGCCCGCAGCGGCATCGGGCACCTGAGCCACCTGGGTGCTGGCATTGCGGGTTTTGGCCGCCATGTCCGTGGCCAGCGAATCGAGCGACACACGGGCCAGGTTGACACCCGCGGACAGCGCCCCCTCCACCTTCACGTCGAACCAGCTTTCGATGGAGCGCGTGACGAACTGGTAAGACACCACATAGATCAGCAGCCCCGGCATCAGCCCCACCAGCGCAAAAATGGCTGCCAGCTTGACGAGCAGGCGGCTGCCAAAGCGCCCCTTGCGCAAGCGCAAGCCCAGGCGCACCGCCACCCAGCCCAGCACCAGCAGCAGCAGCAACGCCACAAACACGTTGACGCCAAACAGCCAGGCGTAGTTGCGCTCGTACAGCACGCGATTGTTGGTGGCCAGCGTCAGCAAGAACAGCAGCACCAAGCCGATGGCCGACATGATGGCCGCGCCGACGCCCACGGCCCAGCGCACTGCGCGGGACTGGCGGGCCGTGGCGTGGGTCGATGCCGAAACGCCGGTGGATGGGGGGGAAGTGCTCACTTGGCGGGTTCTGCGCCCAAGCGCTGGCTGCGGGAGACCAGCAGATTCCAGCCCGACCGGCCGACTGCGCCGATCTGGAAGGGTCGCGGCAGTTGGGACATGTCCAGGCGGAAGCGGAAGTTCACCGTATGCACAGCATCAGACTCGATCACATCGCGTTCAGCGATCTTCCAGCGTGAAAACCGCTGAATAGCCGAAAGGGCATCGGCATAGTTGTCAAAGTTTTGACCCAGCACGACCCCCAGGCCGCTGTTGGTAAAGGGTGTCGAAGAGATGTTCAGGCGCCACCGGCGGGTGAGCGGCTGGTAGCTCAGGCGGAAGTATCTTGTGGTCTCGGCCACCTGCCGGTCCGACCAGTACCAGCGGTCACGCAGTACCTGAGCATCGGCCACGAAGAACATGGGAATGCCTTTTTGCAGGGCGTCCTCGGCCAGATCGGGGAGTTCAAACTGCAGGGTGGCACTCAGATACAGGCCGTCATCACCGCGGTCCAGCCGCAGGTCGCCAACTTCGGTGGAAGCGGCTTGCGCGGCCGAGGCCTGTGGCGCCAGGCAGAACATGCCCACCCAAAGGAGCCACATGCACACACACACGAGCAACCAATGGGCCCTACCGGGCTCATTGCGCCGATTTTTGCAACAGTGCGTAAAAAAAGCCGTCGTGGTCACCGCTCAGATTGTCCGGGACAGCCCCGCCCTTGTCCGTGTTGCCGGGAATTAAATGGCCCGGCGAAGGCAGCAATTGCGCATCGGTGTTGTGTGCAAGAAACGTTTGCACCTGGGCATCGCCCTCGGCCCGGAAGACGGAGCAAGTGCAATACAGCAGGCGCCCGCCGGGACGCAACAGCGGCCACAGGGCCTTGAGCAGGGCAGCCTGCAGGGCAGCCAGCTGGGCGATGTCGGACTCCCGGCGCAGCCAGCGCACGTCCGGGTGGCGCCGCACGATGCCGGACGCTGTGCACGGTGCGTCGAGCAGGATGGCGTCGAACAACGCACCGCCACACTGCGACTGCCACCAGTCTTGCGGGCGCGCGGCATCGGCCACCAAAACCTGGGCCGTCAGCCCCAGCCGCTGCAAGGTTTCACCAATACGCGCGCTACGCGTGGCATCGATCTCCAGTGCCGTGACCTGCAGGGGAGACTGCGGCCCTGCCATCTCCAGCAGGTGCGCCGTCTTGCCGCCGGGGGCGGCACAGGCGTCGAGCACTCGCAGGGGCTGGCTCAGGTCCAGCCCTTGGAGCAGCAAAGGAGCTGCCTGTTGGGCGGCGGCGTCTTGCACCGACACCCAGCCCTCAGCAAAGTGTGGCAGCGACTGCACGGGCACCGCCTGGCGTAGGGCGACGCCGTGCTGGCCCACCGCGATTGCTCCCAAAACAATAGCATTCAAGGCAGACAGATACTGCACTACCGTGCACTTTTGTTCATTAACCCGCAACACCATGGGTGCGTGGGCATTGTTGGCCTGCAGGATCTGCTCCCAATGCTGGGGGTGGTCCTTGCGCAGGCGCTGCACCCACCATGCCGGGTGATTCCAGCGCGCCACGGGGTCGTTGTCGGTGGCAGCCACCAGGGCGTCGCGCTCGCGCAGAAAGCGGCGCAGGCAGCCGTTGATGAACGAAGCCTGCGCGCGTGTGCCCGGGTGGTGCTTGGCTGCCTCCACCGCCTGGTTCACCAGAGTGAAGGGCTCATAGGGCGAGGCCTGCGGGTCCCAGCAAAGCGCCAGTGCACTGCACAGCAGGGCATCGGCGGCGGGTGCGGGAGCGCGGGCGGCCAGCTGTCGGCGCAGGGCCTCGGCCCGCCCAGCCTGGCGCAGTACCTGAAACAGCAGGGCCTGCACGCCAGGGCGCAAGGCCGTGTCCACCGCCGCCAGCGCTGCCGTGCCCGATTGCCCACCCCGGATCGCCTGCAAGGCGCCCGCCACCGCCGTCAGCAAGCGCCAAAGGGGAACGGGCGTGGCACCCGACGAGGGCGCTGCACCCGGCGGAACCGCAGCAAAACCCGCTCGCAGAGACGGGCCGGAGCCTGCGCGCACAGGGCGTGGCGCATTGCCACCCGCATGGCGGGAGCGATTGTGGGGAGGTGAAGTCATCGTGATACTGAAAACGGGTTACAGCGCACGCGCCGCCTTGAAGCCGAACACCCAAGCCAGCAGGCGGGCCGGGAACTGGGCAATGGCAGCGTTGTACTGCACCACGGCCTCATTGAACACGCGAATCGCCTGCTCGTTCTGGACGGCATGCTCCTCCCAGCGAACCTGCCACACGGACAGCACCACAGGCGCAGTCGTCGGGGCTACGTCGGTATCGTCCCCCAAAGCCAGCGGCGCTGGCTGCGCAGGGTCGGCCAGCAGCTTCTGCAAGGCCGTGGCCCAAGTCGCACGGAGCACCTCACGGGCAGCCGCCAACGCGGCCACCGCATCGCCCTGCAATGGGCGGGCGCGTGCCACAGCCAGCGATGCACTGAGTTGCGTCACGGCACCCTGCAGCGCGGCCAGCTCTTGCGCACCCCCATCGGCCAGCAGGCTGCCGCGCTGTACCGTCTGCGCCGCCCCGAACTCGCCGAGCAAGGCCACCAGCCGCACCATGTGCGCGTCAAAACTGCCGAACGACTGAACAACGGCCGAGCGCAGGCGCATCAGACGGTTGTAGGCCCCCAGGGCCCAGAACAGAAAGACGGCAAAAGCAATCCAGAAAAGGGGCGATGACCACAACATGCGCAGTTGCCAAAGCAGGTGCGGCTACACCCGTTTCGGCCCGAAAAGCAGAAGATTGAAACAAACGACGGGCAGTGAAAAGACACACGCCCATCAAAAACGCCCCCGGCCTGCCTGGGACAGGACGGGGGCGCTGTGGCGACCGCAGCAGGGCCTGAGCAGGCCTTGCTGTTTTCTATCAGTCTGCCGCTGCGTCGGTGGCAGTGACGCTGCCACTGTCCACATCCGAGGCGTCCGACTGGGCTGCCATTTCGGCGGCTTCGGCTTCGGCGATGGCGCGGCGCTCGGCGTCGTCCATGGCGTCCTTGGCCTTGCGTGCTTGGTGGTAGGCCAGACCCGTACCGGCGGGGATCAAGCGGCCCACGATCACGTTTTCCTTCAGGCCACGCAACTCGTCGCGCTTGCCCATGATGGCAGCCTCGGTGAGCACGCGGGTCGTTTCCTGGAAGGAAGCGGCCGAGATGAACGAGTCGGTGGACAACGATGCCTTCGTGATACCCAGCAGCAGGTTGCTGTAGGTCGCGGGGATCTTGCCCTCGGCCTGCAGAGCCTCGTTGGTGTTGAGGATCTCGGAGCGCTCGACTTGCTCGCCGGCAATGTAGTTCGACTCGCCAACGTTCTCGACCACGACGCGGCGCAGCATCTGGCGAACGATCACCTCGATGTGCTTGTCGTTGATCTTCACGCCTTGCAAGCGGTACACGTCCTGCACTTCATCAACGATGTAGCGCGACAGCTCCTCGATACCCAGCAAACGCAGGATGTCTTGTGGGTCGGCCGGGCCGTCCACAATCGATTCGCCCTTGTTCACCACCTGGCCTTCGTGCACCAGGATGTTCTTTTCCTTGGGCACGAGCTCTTCGAACACGCGACCTTCTGGGTCGGTGATCTGCAGGCGCACCTTGCCCTTGGTTTCCTTGCCGAACGAGACGGTACCGGTCATCTCGGCCAGCGTGCCCTTGTCCTTGGGCGTACGGGCTTCAAACAGCTCGGCAACGCGGGGCAGACCGCCGGTAATGTCGCGGGTCTTCTGGCCTTCGACCGGAATACGCGCCAGCACTTCGCCAGGGCCCACGTCCTGGCCGTCACGCACCTGGATCAGGGCGCCGACCTGGAAGCCGATGGTCACCGAGTGGTCAGTGCCAGGGATCTTCACTTCGTTGCCCTGGGCGTCGATCAGCTTCACCTGAGGACGAACGACCTTGGCGGCACCGCGGCGCTTCGGATCGATCACCACCAGCGTGGACAGGCCGGTCACTTCATCGACCTGCTTGGCCACCGTCAGGCCTTCTTCGACGTTTTCGAACTTGGTCTGACCGGCGAACTCGGTGATGATGGGTCGGGTCAGCGGATCCCAGTTGGCCAGGATCGTGCCGGCCTTGATCTGCTGGTCGGCCTTCACCGTCAGCGTCGCGCCGTAAGGCACCTTGTGGCGCTCGCGCTCGCGGCCATGCTCGTCCTGGATGATGATTTCACCCGAACGCGCAATCACCACCAGCTCGCCCTTGGTGTTGCTCACGTAGCGCATCGTGGCGTTGAAGCCGATCACGCCGTTGGACTTGGCTTCCACGCTCGAAGCGATGGCAGCACGCGAAGCGGCACCACCGATGTGGAACGTACGCATGGTCAGCTGCGTGCCGGGTTCGCCGATGGACTGGGCGGCGATCACACCCACGGCTTCGCCGAGGTTGATCAGGCCACCGCGGCCCAAGTCGCGGCCGTAGCACTTGGCGCACAGGCCGTAGCGGGTTTCGCAGGTCAGGGCCGTGCGCACCTTCACTTCGTCCACGCCGGCAGCTTCCAGCTCTTCGATCAGGTCTTCGTCCAGCATCACGCCGGCTTCGACCAGCACCGCGCGGTTTTCGGGGTGCAGCACGTCTTCAGCCGCCGTACGGCCCAGGATACGTTCGCGCAGCGACTCGATCACTTCACCGCCTTCGACGATGGCGCGCATCAGCGAACCATTGGAAGTGCCGCAATCCTCTTCGGTCACGACCAAGTCCTGCGTCACGTCGACCAGACGGCGGGTCAGGTAACCGGAGTTAGCGGTCTTCAGCGCCGTGTCGGCCAGACCCTTACGGGCACCGTGGGTGGAGATGAAGTACTCCAGCACGTTCAGACCTTCGCGGAAGTTCGCGGTAATGGGTGTCTCGATGATCGAGCCGTCTGGCTTGGCCATCAGACCCCGCATACCGGCCACCTGACGGATCTGGGCAGCAGAGCCGCGGGCACCGGAGTCGGCCATCATGTAGATGGAGTTGAAGGACTCCTGGTCCACTTCCTTGCCGTGGCGGTCCATGACCTTCTGCTTGGACAGCTGGGCCATCATCACCTTGGACACTTCGTCGCCGGCCTTGCCCCAGATATCCACCACCTTGTTGTAGCGCTCGCCAGACGTCACCAGACCGGACACATATTGCTGTTCGATCTCTTTGACTTCCTTCTCGGAGCGCTCAATGATGCCGGCCTTTTGCGGCGGCACCAGCATGTCGTCGATGGCGATCGAGATACCGGCGCGCGTGGCCAAACGGAAGCCGTTTTGCAGCAGCTTGTCGGCAAACACCACCGTCTCCTTCAGACCGCATTTGCGGAAGGACACGTTGATCAGGCGCGAGATTTCCTTCTTCTTGAGCGCCTTGTTCATGTTGGAAAACGGCAGGCCCTTTGGCAGGATCTCGGACAACAATGCACGGCCCACAGTGGTTTCCACCAGCGAGGTCGAAGGCACGAATTCGCCCGTTTCCTTGTTCTTGGTCCACTCGGTCATGCGCACCGTGATCTTGGCAGCCAGTTCGACCTGGCCAGCGTCCAAGGCACGCTGCACTTCACCGGTGTCAGCAAACACCAGGCCTTCACCCTTGCCGTTGATGCGGTCACGGGTGGCGTAGTACAGGCCCAGCACCACGTCCTGCGAAGGAACGATGGAGGGTTCGCCCGACGCGGGGAACAGCACGTTGTTGGAGGCCAGCATCAGCGTGCGGGCTTCCATCTGCGCTTCCACCGACAGCGGTACGTGGACAGCCATCTGGTCACCGTCGAAGTCGGCGTTGAAGGCCGCGCAAACGAGCGGGTGCAGCTGGATGGCCTTACCTTCGATCAGGATGGGCTCGAACGCCTGGATACCCAAACGGTGCAGCGTAGGCGCACGGTTCAGCATCACGGGGTGTTCCTTGATGACCTCTTCCAGGATGTCCCACACCACGGGGGTGCCGGATTCGACTTCCTTCTTGGCAGCCTTGATCGTCGTCGCGATGCCCATGGCTTCGAGGCGCGAGAAAATGAAGGGCTTGAACAGCTCCAGGGCCATCAGCTTGGGCAGACCGCACTGGTGCAGCTTGAGCGTTGGGCCCACGGTGATCACGGAACGACCGGAGTAGTCCACGCGCTTGCCCAGCAAGTTCTGGCGGAAACGGCCCGACTTGCCCTTGATCATGTCGGCCAGGGACTTCAGAGCGCGCTTGTTGGCGCCCGTCATGGCCTTGCCACGGCGGCCGTTGTCCAGCAACGAGTCCACGGCTTCCTGCAGCATCCGCTTTTCGTTGCGGGCGATGATTTCAGGGGCCTTCAGCTCCAGCAGACGGCGCAGACGGCTGTTGCGGTTGATGACGCGGCGGTACAGGTCGTTCAGGTCGGACGTGGCGAAACGGCCGCCGTCCAGCGGCACCAGCGGACGCAGGTCCGGGGGCAGCACGGGCAGTACTTCCAGCACCATCCACTCGGGCTTGATGCCCGACTTCTTGAACGCTTCGAGCACCTTCAGGCGCTTGGCGTTCTTCTTGACCTTGACTTCGGAGCCGGTCAAGTCACCGCGCAGGCGCTCGATCGACAGGTCGATGTCGATGGATTCGAGCAGGTCCTTGATGCCTTCAGCGCCCATCTTGGCGATGAATTCGTCGCCGTATTCCTTGCGCTTGGCGTCGTAGTCGTCCTCGGACATGATGCTGAACTTCTTCAGCGGGGTCATGCCAGGGTCGGTCACCACGTAGGCTTCAAAGTACAGCACGCGTTCGATGTCGCGCAGCGTCATGTCCAGCACCAGGCCCAGACGCGAAGGCAGGGACTTCAGGAACCAGATGTGGGCGCAAGGCGCGGCCAGGTCGATGTGGCCCATGCGCTCGCGGCGCACCTTGGTCTGCGTGACTTCAACGCCGCACTTTTCGCAGATCACGCCACGGTGCTTGAGGCGCTTGTACTTGCCGCACAGGCATTCGTAGTCCTTGATGGGACCAAAAATCTTGGCGCAGAACAGGCCGTCGCGCTCGGGCTTGAACGTGCGGTAGTTGATGGTTTCAGGCTTCTTCACTTCACCGAAAGACCACGAACGGATCTTTTCGGGCGAAGCCATGCCGATGCGGATGGCGTCGAAGTGCTCATCCGGCGTGAATTGCTTGAACAGGTCGAGTAGCGATTTCATAGTGACTCTTTCCTTTTCTGCTTAGGAGCGTTCCAGCTCGATGTCCAGGCCCAGCGAACGGATTTCCTTGACCAGCACGTTGAACGATTCCGGCATGCCGGCTTCGATGGCGTGTTCGCCCTTGACGATGGACTCGTACACCTTGGTACGGCCCACCACGTCGTCGGACTTCACGGTCAGCATTTCCTGCAGCACGTAGGCGGCGCCGTAAGCTTCCAGCGCCCACACTTCCATTTCCCCGAAACGCTGGCCACCGAACTGCGCCTTACCACCCAGCGGCTGCTGCGTGACGAGCGAGTAAGGACCGGTCGAGCGCGCGTGCATCTTGTCGTCCACCAAGTGGTGCAGCTTCAGGTAGTGCATGTAGCCGATGGTGGTCGGGCGCTCGAAGCGCTCGCCCGTGCGGCCATCAAACAGGTAAGCCTGCGTGCGGGTCGGTGTCAGGCCCTTGCGCTCAGCGATGTCGTCCGGGTAGGCGATCTTGAGCATGTCCTTGATTTCTTCTTCCGAAGCACCGTCGAACACGGGGGTGGCGTAAGGCACGCCGCTCGTCAGGTTCTCCGCCATGGCCATCAGGTCGTCGTCGCTCAGTTGCGACAGATCTTCCTTGCGGCCACGCGAGTTGTACACCTCTTCGAGGAAGGTACGCAGCTCGGACGCCTTGGCCTGCTCTTGCAGCATGTTGCCAATGCGCTGACCAATGCCCTTGCCGGCCCAGCCCAGGTGGACTTCCAGCACCTGACCAATGTTCATCCGCGAGGGCACGCCCAGCGGGTTCAGAACGATGTCGGCAGGGGTACCGTCGGCCATGTAAGGCATGTCTTCGACCGGAACGATCTTGGACACCACACCCTTGTTACCGTGGCGGCCGGCCATCTTGTCGCCAGGCTGCAGGCGGCGCTTGACGGCCAAGTACACCTTGACCATCTTGAGCACGCCAGCTGGCAGCTCGTCGCCCTGCGTGAGCTTCTTGCGCTTTTCTTCAAAAGCCAGATCGAAGCTGTGGCGGGTTTGCTCCAGCGCGTTCTTGATGGATTCGAGCTGGGTAGCGACTTCGTCTTCCGCAGGGCGGATGTCGAACCAGTGGAACTTCTCGACGGAAGCCAGATAGGCCTTGTCGATCTTGGTGCCCTTGGCCAGCTTCTGCGGGCCGCCATTGGCCACGCGGCCGGTCAACAGCTTCTCGATACGGTCGAAAGCGTCGGCTTCCACGATGCGCAGCTGGTCGTTCAGGTCCAGGCGGAAGCGCTTGAGTTCATCGTCGATGATCTGCTGGGCGCGCTTGTCGCGCTGGATGCCTTCGCGGGTGAACACCTGCACGTCGATCACGGTGCCCGACGAGCCTTGGTCCACACGCAGCGAGGTGTCCTTCACGTCGGAAGCCTTCTCACCGAAGATGGCGCGCAGCAGCTTCTCTTCAGGCGTGAGTGTGGTTTCGCCCTTGGGCGTGACCTTGCCGACCAGCGTGTCGCCAGGCTGCACTTCGGCGCCGACGTAGATGATGCCGGACTCGTCCAGGCGGTTCAGCTGCTGTTCCGACAGGTTCGGAATGTCGCGTGTGATTTCTTCGGCACCCAGTTTGGTGTCGCGGGCCATCACAACCAACTCTTCGATGTGGATCGAGGTGTAGCGGTCTTCGGACACCACGCGTTCGGAGATCAAGATCGAGTCTTCGAAGTTGTAGCCGTTCCAGGGCATGAACGCGATCAGCATGTTCTGGCCGATGGCGATTTCGCCAAAGTCCGTCGATGCGCCGTCAGCCACCACGTCGCCCTTCACCAGCTTGTCGCCCTTCTGGACGATGGGACGTTGATGGATGTTGGTGTTCTGATTGGAACGTTGGTACTTGATGAGGTTGTAGATGTCCACACCCACTTCACCGGCCACAGCTTCGTCATCGTTCACGCGCACCACGATGCGGGTGGCGTCAACGTAGTCCACGATGCCGCCGCGGGTTGCGGTGACCACGGTGCCCGAGTCCACAGCCGCCACGCGCTCGATGCCCGTGCCAACCAATGGCTTTTCAGGACGCAGCACAGGCACAGCCTGGCGCGACATGTTGGCGCCCATCAACGCGCGGTTCGCATCGTCGTGCTCCAGGAACGGCACCAGCGAGGCCGCCACCGACACGATCTGTGCCGGCGACACATCCATGTACTGCACGCGGTCTGCACCACACAGGATGGATTCACCCTTTTCACGGGCAGAAACCAAGTCCCCTGTCAGGCGACCGTCCTTGTCGAGCTGCGCATTGGCCTGCGCAATCACGTACTTGCCTTCTTCGATGGCCGAGAGGTAGTCGATGTCGTTGGTCACCTTGCCATCGACCACGCGGCGGTACGGCGTTTCGATGAAACCGTACTCGTTCAGACGGGCATACAGGGCCAGCGAGTTGATCAGACCAATGTTCGGGCCTTCAGGCGTTTCGATAGGGCAGACGCGACCGTAGTGGGTCACGTGCACGTCACGCACTTCAAAGCCTGCGCGTTCGCGGGTCAGACCACCAGGGCCGAGGGCAGACACACGGCGCTTGTGCGTGATTTCCGCCAGCGGGTTGGTCTGGTCCATGAACTGCGACAGCTGCGAGGCACCGAAGAATTCCTTCAGGGCAGCCGAGATCGGCTTGCTGTTGATCAGGTCGTGGGGCATCAGGGGCTCTTGCTCAGCCTGGCCCAGACGCTCCTTCACGGCCTTTTCGATACGTGCCAGACCGGTGCGGTACTGGTTTTCGGCCAGCTCGCCCACGCAGCGCACGCGACGGTTACCCAGGTGGTCGATGTCATCGACCTCGCCATTGCCGTTGCGCAGATCCACCAGGATCTTGACCACGGCCAGGATGTCTTCATTGGACAGCACCATGGGACCGGTGGATTCGTCGCGGCCGATCTTGGCGTTGAACTTCATGCGGCCCACGCGCGACAGGTCGTACGTGTCGGGGTTGTAGAACAGGCGCTGGAACAGGGCCTGTACAGCGTCTTCGGTTGGCGGCTCGCCGGGGCGCATCATGCGGTAGATGGCCACGCGGGCGGCGAATTCGTCCACCGTTTCGTCGATACGCAGGGTTTGCGAGATGTACGCGCCCTGGTCGAGTTCGTTCGTGTAGATGACCTGCAGGTCTTGCACGGCGGCAGAACGCAGCTTCTTGAGCAGCGCTTCAGTCAGCTCTTCATTGGCCTTGGCAATGATTTCACCGGTATCGGCGTCCACAATGTTGCGAGCCACCACGCGGCCGATCAGGAAGTCTTCGGGCACGCTGATGTGCGTGGTACCGGACTGTTCCAGTTCGCGGGTGTGGCGGGCCGTGACGCGCTTGTCCTTGGCCACGACGACCTTGCCAGACTTGTCGGTGATGTCGAAACGGGCCACTTCACCGCGCAGACGCTCGGAAACAAATTCCATCTGCGCACCGCTGTCCATCAGGCGGAAATTGTCGTTGACGAAGAAGTTCGCCAAGATGGACTCTGGGTTCAGGCCGATGGCCTTGAGCAGGATCGTGACCGGCATCTTGCGGCGACGGTCCACGCGGAAGTACAGGATGTCCTTGGGATCGAATTCGAAGTCGAGCCAAGAGCCACGGTAGGGAATGATACGTGCCGAGAACAGCAGCTTGCCCGAGCTATGGGTCTTGCCCTTGTCGTGTTCAAAGAACACGCCGGGAGAACGGTGCAGCTGCGAGACGATCACACGCTCGGTGCCATTGATGATGAACGAGCCCTTGTCGGTCATCAGGGGCACCTCGCCCATGTAGACCTCTTGCTCCTTCACCTCCTTGACCACCTTGGACTGCGACGTGGAAGACTCGCGGTCATAGATGATCAGCTGCACCTTGGCGCGCACGGCCGAGGCGAACGTCAGACCGCGGGTCTGGCACTCACGCACGTCAAAAGCCGGTTTGGCTAGGTTGTACTCGATGAACTTCATCTCCACAAAACCGTTGTGGGAGACGATGGGGAAGGCAGCGTCGAATGCAGCCTGAAGGCCTTCGATGGTTCTTTTCTGGGGCGCTGTATCTGCCTGCAGGAAAGCGGTGTATGCGTCCTTCTGCATCTGCAGCAGATAAGGAACTTCGAGCACGCTATCGCGGGTGCCGAAACTTTTGCGAATTCGCTTGCGTTCGGTGTAGGAATAGGCCATGAGATCTCCGGGCAAAGACATGAGTCCTGGGTCTTCGACGACTGACCCGCAAGGAGCATGGTCCTTTACGGGCTTGGCGGTTGGCCACTACCAACCATGGCGGACGGTGATGCGTTGCACATCACCCGAACCAAGGCGTCTTCTGCTGTCGGGATTGACAGAAGACACTCGCAAGCCCCACCAGGGGACGGAGCTTGCGGGTGCGCTCTGAAAGCACCAAAGGCTGGAGGCCCTTTGAGGAGCACTCCAGCCCTTGAGCAAGACCGAATTACTTGAGTTCGGCCTTGGCGCCGGCTTCCACCAGCTTCTTGACGGCTGCTTCGGCGTCGGCCTTGGCAATGCCTTCCTTGACGTTCTTGGGAGCGCCGTCCACCAGGTCCTTGGCTTCCTTGAGGCCCAGGCCGGTGATTTCGCGCACTGCCTTGATGACGGACACCTTGTTGGCGCCGGCTTCGGTCAGCACCACGTTGAATTCCGTCTTTTCTTCAGCAGCAGCTGCACCGCCGCCGCCGCCGCCGGCAGCTGGAGCGGCCATAGCGGCAGCGCTCACGCCAAACTTCTCTTCAATGGCCTTCACCAGGTCATTGAGTTCCAGAACCGTCATGCTGTCCAGAGCGGTCAAAAATGCGTCTTTATCGAATGCCATTTTTATTTCCTAACAATTTTGTTGGTTATCTATCGGGCAATCAAGCCGCGACAGGTTCGGCGGCCGGTGCGGCTGCGCCTTCGCCTTTTTTCGCCGCCAGCGCGCCCAGCACAACGGCCGTACGCGACATGGGGGACATAAGCAAGCCACAAATCTGTGCCAACAGAACTTCCTTGGAAGGAATGTTGGCCAGTTGCTTAACGCCGTTGACATCCAGGGCTTTGCCACCGAAAGCGCCACCGCGAATCACCAGCTTGTCGTTGGTTTTCGCGAAATCGGCCACCACCTTGGCGGCGGCCACAGCGTCTTCGGAGAAGCCATAGATCAGCGGACCAGTCATCTGGTCAGCCACCACGTCAAACGCGCTACCTGCCACAGCACGGCGAGCCAGGGTGTTCTTCAGAACACTCAGGGTCACGCCCTTGCTGCGAGCATCCACACGCAGTTTGGTCATGTCGGCGACCGTGATGCCACGGTATTCCGCGATCACAAGCGTTTGAGCTTTAGCGGCGAGGCTGGTCACTTCACTGATGACCGCTTCTTTCTCACTGCGATTAAGACTCAAGGTCTACTCCTTAAATTGCGCATTCGGGTTCGCACCCTCCTGCGCGCTCTTGTTGCAGCGACCAACTGTTTCGGAACGAATTCCATCTGCAGCGGGATCGCCATCTGCGTTGGCCCCGGGAGGGGATTAAGTGCGGCGAACCGCACACCAACGGTCTTGGATGGCCCGGGGACGGATGTTGTACCGCCTCCAGCCCACCACATCGGGCCCTTTGACAGACCCGAAGATTTTTATCGCAATTACGCTGCGATGGATTGGGTATCCACGCGGACGCCGACGCCCATCGTGGAAGACACAGCGACCTTGCGCAGATACAGGCCCTTGCTCGAAGCAGGCTTGGCCTTGTTCAGGGCATCAATCAGTGCTGCCAGATTGCCTTGGAGCTTTTCGTTGTCAAACGAGCGGCGACCAATGGTGCTGTGGACGATGCCGGCCTTGTCTACGCGGAACTGCACTTGACCAGCCTTGGCGTTCTTCACTGCCGTGGCCACATCAGGAGTCACCGTGCCCACCTTGGGGTTAGGCATCAGGCCACGGGGGCCCAGGATCTGACCCAGGGTACCGACGACGCGCATTGCGTCGGGGGCAGCAATCACCACGTCGAAGGGCATGTCGCCAGCCTTCACCATGGCAGCCAGGTCGTCCATGCCAACGATGTCAGCACCAGCGGCCTTGGCTTCTTCTGCCTTGGCGCCTTGCGCAAACACAGCCACTCGGGTTGTCTTGCCAGTGCCATTGGGCAGCACCACGGCGCCGCGCACCACTTGGTCCGACTTCTTGGCATCAATGCCCAGCTGCACTGCCACGTCGATGGATTCATCGAACTTGGCCGTTGCGGCTTCTTTCACCAGCGCCACTGCGTCTGCGAAGGCGTACAGCTTGGTGCTGTCAACCTTACCCTGCAGGGCCTTTTGCTTTTTCGTCAACTTGGCCATTTACAAACCCTCCACCGTCACGCCCATCGAGCGTGCGGAACCAGCCAGCGTACGGACAGCGGCGTCAACGTTCGCGGCGTTCATGTCCTTCATCTTGGTCTTTGCGATCTCTTCGAGCTGCTCGCGCGTGATCTTGCCAACCTTGATCTTCAGGGCATTGGAAGAACCCTTTTCGAGCTTGATGGCCTTCTTGATCAAAGTCGTCGCGGGCGGCGTCTTGATGATGAAGGTAAAGCTCTTGTCTGCGAACGCCGTGATGACCACGGGCAGTGGCAGGCCTGGCTCCACACCTTGGGTCTGCGCATTGAATGCCTTGCAGAACTCCATGATGTTGAGGCCACGCTGACCCAGTGCTGGGCCGATGGGTGGGGATGGATTGGCTTTACCAGCTGGAACTTGCAGCTTGATAAAACCGACGATTTTTTTCGCCATGCTTTACTCCTGACGGGTCATAACGCTTGTGTTGCATCCTGCAACCACCAGCTCCCCGGGGTTAACGACTCACTGTGACGATGTCCGCACCGAGTCGAAAAGTGCGGCATCCAAAAAATTTACCCCGACCATTGAAGCTGGCCAGGATTGCATCAGCAGACCTACGTTTTTTCGACCTGCCCGAACTCCAGTTCCACTGGGGTCGAGCGACCGAAGATCATCACGGAGACGCGTACGCGGCTCTTTTCGTAGTTGACTTCTTCGACAGAACCATTGAAGTCGGTGAAAGGACCTTCCTTGACGCGGACCAACTCACCCACCATGAACTCGATCTTGTGGCGAGGCTTGTCTGTACCTTCCTGCATCTGGCTGACGATCTTTTGCACTTCGTCTTCCGAGATGGGCGCGGGGCGGTTCTTGGCACCACCGACAAAACCAGTCACTTTGTTGGTGTGCTTCACCAAGTGCCAGGTATCGTCGTCCATCACCATTTCAACGAACACATAACCAGGGAACAAACGACGTTCCGTCGTCTTGCGCTGGCCGTTCTTCATTTCGACGACCTCTTCGGTAGGCACCAGAATGCGACCGAACTTGTCTTGCATGCCCGAACGACCGATGCGCTCCTGGATGTTGCGCTCGACCGCCTTTTCCATGCCCGAATAGGCATGGACAATGTACCAGCGCAGATCCGGATTGGCCGAGGCAGAAGCGCCTGCAGGAGCCTGTGCTCCCGTAATTTCCGCAGCGGTCGTCATGACTTTCTCCAACCCAAAATCAAGTCGTACAAAACCCACTCCAGCGTCTTGTCAGTGAACCACAGGAAAAGCGCCATGATCACCACGAAGGCGAACACATACGCTGTCATCTGCAAGGTCTCTTTGCGCGTGGGCCAGACCACCTTTTTGACTTCGCGCCATGCATCTTTGGCAAACGCGACGAACTGGCGCCCAGACTCGGACACAAGAAACACTGCCGCTGCCGCTACCAGCCCGACAATCAGTGCCGCCCATTGCACGACAGCACCCTGCTTGCTCAACAAATAAAAGCCCGCAACGGATGCAATGACCAAAGCCACCACAGCTGCGAGCTTGGCCTTGTCTGCGCCGGTATTGACAGTTTCAACCTGTGAAGTGGCCATCTTTGAGTATTTCCTGCTTCCGAGTCACGGCATCACTTAAGACACCGAAGCCCGCCAGGGTCTGGCGGGCTTGTTGGGGGCCACATTCAAGTGGCAGGGGCAGTAGGAATCGAACCTACAACCTTCGGTTTTGGAGACCGACGCTCTGCCAATTGAGCTATACCCCTGTATACCTTGCTTGATTAAGCAATGATCTTGGCCACGACGCCAGCGCCCACGGTACGGCCGCCTTCGCGGATAGCGAAGCGCAGACCTTCTTCCATGGCGATGGGGTTGATCAGCTTC